>CAYSFN010000336.1:968-1503 GCA_964430045.1 uncultured Gemmatimonadaceae bacterium | reverse complement strand
GAACCATCCACGCTGTTGGCGAACGATACAGATCCCGAATTGGCTCCACTTTCGATTGTGAGCGTGGAATCGATTTCGACCCATGGAGGAACGGTTTCCTTTAGCTCGACAAATGGCGTGACCTATACCCCTCCATCAAATTATTCAGGATCGGATTCATTCACATATACAATCACAGATGGAGTGGGCTTTGCAACTGGTATTGTGAATGTAAATGTATTGCCTACGCCAAAAATCGTAGATGTTCGGGTTCAGTTTGGCTCTCAATCATACTCGCTAATAGGGAATGACCGAATTCTGCCCTGGACCAATATTTCCGCTATCCAAATTGTTTTTGATCAAGATGTTGTAATTGATCAAAATGATTTACATTTATCTGGCCTCAACGTCCCCCTCCCTGCGGGAACCTTTAGTTATAATCCAACAACCTATGCCGCCACTTGGACTCTGGCTAATCCAATATCCAACGACCGAATAGTCTTGAGTTTAGACGGAGACCTGTCGAATGATGGCAATGACGGCATTCGTACAAATG
>CAYSFN010000336.1:0-958 GCA_964430045.1 uncultured Gemmatimonadaceae bacterium | reverse complement strand
ACGGCGGATACTTGCAAGGGGGAGATTTCGAGTTGATCTTTAATGTTTTAGCTGGCGACTTTAATGGTGACGGCGTAGTCACTATTCAAGATAGCGTTGGCATCCGTAGCCATAGCCCTGGATACGGCAATTACACGACTTGGGCCGACCTCAATGGAGATGGATACATCGATCTTGAGGACATTAACACCCCTCGCAATGGACGCCTTGGCTGGCGTCTTCCTAGATCATGATTCCATCTAACAATCCTTGATCATCGTGATTATACAACGCGGAAAATCATTTTTGGAAAATATTTCATGATAAATACTACTCGTTATCTTGTCCTTGTTATGTCTTCTATCATTATGACGATCTCGTATCCAACTTCCGCACAGGCTGCCTTTATTGTTTCCAGCGAAACAGTTTCGGCCTCTCCCGGAAGCATAGGATATGTGCAGATTCTTTTGAAGAACGATTCAAATACAGATCAAACACTTTCTGGATTTTCGGTTGACATTACTCTTAATGGTAGCGGAGTCAGATTCGCTAGTGTGGATAGCATGACAAATACTCCCTATGTGTTCGATAACTATGGAACTGGAACACTCACGTTCGACGTCTTTCCGCTCCAAATTTTCAACTTGAGTGATGTGGTCAGCGATTATAGTCTAAACCCCAATGGGTATATCACCTTGGAGGCTGGCAAAACTGTTGGTCTTGGTCGAATCACTTTTGAAGTAGACAATGCTGCCACTAGCGGATTTCGAAAAATCACCTTTTCGGATAGTCCTGCAACAATGTTTATTAATAGTGAAGGCGACCCTTTTTTGAATACGGATATTACTCTCGAAGACGGCGGCATCAACGTAAATTCTACTGCCAACCCCGTCCCCGCGCCAGCCGGTTTATTGCTCGGCCTAATTGGCTCGGCATCGCTCGGACTTTTCTATCGTGTTCGCCGGAGCAGCAATTGCGC
>CAYSFN010000335.1:0-1503 GCA_964430045.1 uncultured Gemmatimonadaceae bacterium | reverse complement strand
TATTGTGGAAATAAAAGACGGCAGTACCTGGAAAGTCTATAAAGGCTATATTGTATTGAGAAATTAGACGGATCCAATTCTAATATAACGTGAGTTCGATATAAGAAATTTTTGTATCCGTCGATGATTTTTGACCGTACAGATTGCTTTCCACCAGAACACAAATTCCGCAAAAAGAGCGGTTTTTGCGGAATTTGTGTTTTGCAGGAAAACACCATCTATTTTGGATATTCCTGTGGATTAACTATCCGCAGGGTTCTTGGCATCGGCGGCACCCACAACCCCCGTACTATCAGTGACGCCCACTACACCCCCCGCATCCGGCGGAATCTGACCGGCAGCCGGTTTGGAACGACCGTATTCATTACGATAGACCTTGAACAACACCCCAACGGCTGAGATCAGCAACGGACCAAAGATCAGACCCAGCATACCGAACAAATTCAAACCCAGCAGTACACCGAATACGGTAATCAGAGGAGGGACATTGCCCAATGTTTTGAGAATGGTGAATCGCAGGATATTGTCTATACCACCCACCATCAGGAAACAATAAAGTGTGAGCCAGACAGCAGTGCTGGTAGGCCCGGTAGCAAAGGCCACAACACAGATTGGCACATATACGGCCATGGTGCCCAGCACCGGGATGACTGTGGCAAAACCAGTGACGATACCCCAAAGTACAGGATTTGCTACCCCGAAGACCGAATAGCCTATGATCGCGACAATACCCTGGCACAACCCCAGAATAGGAATGCCAATCGCGTTATTCCGCACCATATTATAGACATCGGCCCATATCTCATCTTTACTCTTTGCAGAAAAAGGAAACAGATCAGCAATGGTAGCCTCCATGTACTTCGCATGATATTGCATGAAATAGAGCACAAAGAAAGTCACCAGCAAATTGATCAGCAACTCGGCTACGGAATTAATAAACTGAGGTAGGTATTTGGTCAGATTCGACAGAAACCTCAGCAGCGCCTGGTCCGACAGGTCGATCTGATCCAGCAGTGGTTTGTCCCGCAGATATTCCTTCACCTGATTGAATTTGGTCACAATCTGGTCTGTATTGCCGAGAAAAGCAGAAATCCGTGGTGCCAGATAGTCGATCAATGCCCACAGCGGCATCACCACAAAAACAATGGACAGACCGATGAACATCAGACTGGTCAGGGAACGGTTCCATTTTTTCTTTTCGGTCAGCCTGAAATACTGCTCGCGAAAAACGATATAGAGGGTAATGGCACCCAAAAAGCCTGGAAGATAAAAGGAGAGATTCTTGAAAATCAGCAAACATGCCAGCACTATCAGTGCGATGAGCATGATCTGATTGATCGTGTGGTTGCTGATTTGTCGTCTGAACATAAAACAAAGGTAATAAAAAAAGGCTGCCACATTGAAGTGACAGCCTTACATCTATTTTCAGATTATCCCGGTTTGGTCTTATCCCAGATAGGATTTCAGAATCCGGCTGCGTGAAGTATGCCTCAAGCGCTGAAG
>CAYSFN010000334.1:0-1505 GCA_964430045.1 uncultured Gemmatimonadaceae bacterium | reverse complement strand
CACAGAGGCCAAGCGACTATCCAAGCCAAATATCTTCAAGATTGATGAGGTTGAAGCATCACTCCCTGCTTGGTTAGAAAAGCTATGTACCTCTTTCGCTGGCTGTGCTATACGAGTAGAATCTGGCAATTTTAAAATCTCCTACAAAGGGCTAGATGTGCGCTGTGACGCACAGCTACTCCAAGAGGAGCCAGAAGATGAGATTCTGGCCACCATAGCTAGTCCAATTGACCTAATACAATGGGCGATGAAGGCTATGGAGAAGGGGTTAAGCTAAGAGGGGTGACTTATGAGTGCTGTGCCGAGGGAATACAGCAACTATGCAGGTGATTCTGCTAAGGAAGCGCTAGAAGATCTGCTGAAGTCTACTCAGAAGCCAGAAGCCTACTCCAAACTGATGGAATACATTGGAGCGCTTCTTGGTGAAGTCCTTAATTCGAAGCTTGATGAAAAATCACGCTGTCTAGTGGCATCTACTGCTGAGGACGCTGACTTTTTATCGAAAGGCATTTTCAGAAAGCTCAAAGAGCAGCATGAGACCAAAGCAGCGGTCTTCTGGAATAATCATTATTCTATTAATGAGGGCAAGGACAGCATAGCTCCAGTTGTACATCGTTTTTTTCAGGAAGGTTTTGAGAACGCAGACGAGCTGCTGATCGTTAAGTCGATCATTTCTGGTAGCTGCGTCGTTAAGACCAACCTACTTGAGCTTATTGATAAGGTGAATCCAAAACGGATTCATATTGTGGCTCCAGTGATGTACGAGAAGTCGGCAGAAAGCCTCAAGAAGGAGTTTCCTGATGAGGTTTCTCAAAAATTCGAATTTACTTGCTTTGCTATCGATAAGATTCGTGATGCAGATGGGACTGTTCGTCCAGGTATTGGCGGTGAAATTTATGGTTTGCTCGGACTTGCGGATCAGCCGGCCAGAATCAGCTTCATGCCTAGATTCCTTTTAGAAGAAGGGCTTCTGTAAATCAAAACCCCGGCTTGCCGGGGTTTTTCTTTCTGGGTCAGTGCCTTAGATGCAGCCTGGTAGTGTCCAGTAAGCGACTTATGTCGTGCAGCTACAGGGAAAGCCCGGAAATCTGGTTTTCGAGGGGGCAAAATCTTGGAGTTTGTTTGAGCTAGTGACGCGCGGCAATTTAAGCCGATCAAAACAGCGTCGCCCATCAGCCTCAGAAATGGTAATGGGCAGTCGAGTGCGACACGCTTGCGGCTTCATCAAAAAGAACTGCATGCTGAGCCACCCAGCTGTAGGCGGGCAAAGTTGGAGGCGGACAAAGTTATTTGCCCTTTCGGCCAAAGTTAAGCGGTTCGGCCAAAGTAATTTGGCGATAGCCTAAAAATAGAAGCCCCTGCTGACGCGAGTCCGCAGGGGCTTTTTGCTTAGCTTGAAGCCGCTACTGGCCGGTGTTCCAGTCGGCCAAGAAGGCTTCAGTCAGGCGGTGCTTGGTCTTGTGCTCCTCAACGATCCCGGCTGATTTCATCCTGCTGAAGGTCGA
>CAYSFN010000333.1:0-1505 GCA_964430045.1 uncultured Gemmatimonadaceae bacterium | reverse complement strand
CACTTGAAACAAATAAAAACTATACAATTCAAATATGATATTTAGACTGAAAAAATTTTATGAAAATATTATGAGCTGACCTTGAAAATAGCTATAATAGCTGAAAACATTTTCTAAACAATTTTGTAAATATTGGAAATGATGATAATACAAAACAATGGAATTGAGTACTTGATTATGTAAAAATATATCAAAAAAGTGAGTAAACAAAAAAATAATCCTTTCGGATTATTTTTTTAGTTTGCAATGTTATTAATCGTAAGTGTTTTTGTTTCACTGTACAATCCATTTTGATCTTGTACTCTATAAGTCACAGTAGATGTTCAAAACGGATATCATGGAATTCATGTAAATCTTACATTTGAAAGATCTGATAAATCTCCATAAGTTACTCAATCTGTTGACATGATTTCTAGAGTAAGATTACTTCAATCTCTATCATCGTTGACTTCACTAGTAAAGTCAACATCAACTGCACCGTTAAATCAAGCATCAACAGAAAAGTCATTTGCTGTTGGAGCCTCGTTTGGTACAGTCAATCCTGAAATATTTCTTGTCACATCAATAGTATTTCCAGCTGCATCAGTTCATTGAATTCTGAGTTGAGTCCCTGGTGCATTTGGTGTTGTAAATGTAAATACTATTCTTCCTTGTCCATTAATCGACCAAAGTGGTATAGATCCTCAAGTGCTTGAAGTAATCGAAGTAATCGTTGCTCCAGTGAGATTTTTATCACATCCAAGTACGAGTCAAGCATATGTTGTTGATTGTTCTGTAGGAACTGTTCCGACAAAATCACAACTTGATACTGGGACTTTATCGATATTATTTACCACTACATTTGCAGTTCAAGTATTTCCTGCAGCATCTACAAAATTTATTGTTTCACTTCCATTTGCAGTATAAATTTTTGTAAATGTTCTTGCATCTACTCTTGTCCATCATGCTGGTGTATTTACAGCATCTTCATCAAGATGAATTGTTACTATTACATCTTGATTCGTGAGTGCTGTCGTTGAATAACTTGGTGTCACTACTGGTGAAACTTTATCAATATTATTTACCACTACATTTACACTTCATGTATTGTTCGCTGCATCCGTAAAACTTACTGTTTCACTGGCATTGGAACTGTATGTTTTTGTAAATGTTCTTGCGTCAACTCTGCTCCAACCAGCCAAGGTGTTAACGACATCTTTATTTAAACTAATCGTCACGGTGACGTCTTGATTTGTTAAAGCCGTTGTAGAGTAGCCTACCGTCGCCACAGGAGCAGCTTTATCAATATTATTTACCACAACATTGGCCGTGACGGTATTTCCTGCTGCATCGGCAAAGCTTACAGCTTCACTGGCATTTGAACTGTAGGTTTTGGTAAATGTTCTAGCATCGACTCTGGTCCAACCAGCCGGGGTGTTAACGACATCTTTACTTAAACTAATCGTCACGATGACGTCTTGATTTGTTAAAGCCGTTGTAGAGTAGCCTACCGTCGCCACAGGAGC
>CAYSFN010000332.1:901-1510 GCA_964430045.1 uncultured Gemmatimonadaceae bacterium | reverse complement strand
CCCTGGATAACATTCCTATTAGCCAACAGGAAGAGTTCAAGAAATACATTCAGGAAATTTTTGGGGGGTTCATTATTTATTAAAAAATCCAGGCCTGTGTTACCTCTCAAGTCTGGGGAATTCAAATGTCCTGGATGTTCAGGGAATTTAAAGTTTCAAATTCTGATTCCTGACATTGGTCAAATTTGGGAATGCCCTTGTGGATCTTGGTATTTAAAAGAAATTATATAATTAGGAATTTATGGGCAAAGAATTAAAACGGGTTCCGGTTGATTTCGATTATAAACTCAATTCTGTTCTTATATTAGGGCAAAATATTCTTATAGGGGTTATATTTTTATATGAAAAAAAAATATACTAAAACCTTAGTTATCCTTAAGCGTGGTCTTTATTATAAAGATTATAAAGAAAAATTAGAAACCCTAGGATTTTCGTTTAGTTTAGTTAAGGTTGATGGAGATTCTGAAATTCTGGATGGGGTATTTAATGGTGACAATTTTGCTATTTTAAGGTCTCTAGATTTTGTCGAATCTTGCGTTAAAAGCGCAGAACAACCTCTTAGTAAACATACGAGTTATTGTGTTAGAGAGGAAAATGAGAGTCATTTTG
>CAYSFN010000332.1:0-891 GCA_964430045.1 uncultured Gemmatimonadaceae bacterium | reverse complement strand
TTTGATTGGAAAAAGAGAGCAAATAAAATTTGTGCGGACAATATCAGGGATTTAGCAAATATTGTAGAAAATGGTAATATTAATAACTGTGTATTACATATTGATTTACCACATGATGAAGAAATTGGTACCGGATCTAATCAGTATTTTAGTGTACACTTAGTTGTGCCACTTAGTGAATAAACAACAGTTTGTATGTCATTTATTGCAGGGGTAAAATGAGTAATTTGTTTATAAACATCAGGTTTGGAGTTCGTCATTTTCAGATGACACATTCCTTTAAATTTAGTTTTAGAATTAATCAACACTATATTGAAAACAAGCCAAATTCATGGTTTGAGGTGTATGAGTTTTTTTGGTATTCACAACCATGAAGACAACTCATAATATTGGTGATGTTACCTATTATGGCAGTGCTGGTGAGGCATTATCTGCGGCAGGTGAAGCTGGTATTATGGGAGATCACTGTGTATTACATAATGTTGAATGATGATTTTGTGGTTCATAAACACGGAAATATGTTTTTTTTATGAAGTCCCGAGCGTTTTGTATTGGATTAAAACATTTTTTTTATTGATATTATCTGAAAAATAAGGCTTTATGTTTAATAATCAAGACAATATAAGATTAAAAGCACTTCTTATAAATATCAAAACCCATCCATACATGTATTTTGACCGCCCAACTATAATCAACTTATATGATTTCCTATTTGGTTACAGATCGGCTCGGCCTGGAAAACCAGAGGTATTAGATTACATTGCTTATGTATCTAACTTGAAGAAAACCGGAAGTATTGTACCAAATGATGAACACATAAATTTTAAAGATGCTATTAATATTTTGATAGAATTAGTTTCTTCCCATATCGAAGATAAAGACGTATCAATA
>CAYSFN010000331.1:0-1517 GCA_964430045.1 uncultured Gemmatimonadaceae bacterium | reverse complement strand
ATGAGCCGTCCACCCTGCCCGGCGTTGTTGGCGGAAAGCCGATCATCGTTGAGACGATGGATTTCGACAGTCATATCGACCATGCGGTCGTAGGCCTTATGGACCCCGCCCACGGACCCTATGTGCATCAGCAATGGTGGTGGCGTTCCAAACACAGTCAGATTCAAAAGCAAAAAGCCTTTGAGCCACGCGAATACGGTTTTGCCATGGTGCGCCATGCGCCATCGAAAAACTCACGCGCCTATAAGATTCTGGGCGGGGCTCCGGCCACCGAGATCGTCTTTCGTCTGCCCGGCATCCGTTATGAGCATATCGAAGTGGGCGAGAAACAAATTCTCGGCCTGACCTGCCTGACGCCCATTGACGCCAAAAAGACCCGCATCACTCAGATCTTCTGGTCCGATCATGGCCTGTTCCGCGCCATAGCACCCGTTTTCCGGCTGGGCGCCAGAGCCTTCCTCAAACAGGATGGCGATATGGTCAACCTTCAGAATGAGGGACTGAAATACGATCCCGCCCTTCTGTGGATCGACGATGCCGATACTCAGGCCAAGTGGTATCAGCAGATCAAAAAAGAGTGGTTAACCTCACGCACCGAAAAGCGGGCCTTTGCCAACCCGCTTAAACCCGCCACCTTACGCTGGACCAGTTAAGCCAAAAGACCTTTGAGAATGATCTCAAGATTAAAGCGCGCCTTGCGGCCATAGGTGTCGGTCGGCTGACCTTCATAAAAGCTGCGGCGAAGATTGGCAAAGCACAGGTCTTCAAGCATTTCTGCGACTGAGAGAGTATCCGCCGTTTCCGGCAATTCTTTGCGCACCACCGCATCTTTAAGGGTTTTGTGCAAAGAATCGCGCACAAGGTTCGACAGACGCGCCACTTCTGCCGACACATCGTCATTGAGGCTCCAGGTAATGACCAGCGCGGACATGATCATGCGCGCATCGGCCTCAATCGCTTCATAGCCATACATGATTTGCTTGTGCAGACGCTCAAGCAAATGGGCATCAAGATCAACTGAGTCGTTCATGCCCGCGATAATGCGATGAACTTCCTGTTCGATAATGGTGAAAAAGATTTCGTTCTTGTCGTTGAAATTGGCAAACAGCGCCCCTGTCGACAGGTTCGCCCCACGGGCAATGTCACGCAAAGTGGCCGCCTCATAGCCGCGCTCACGAAACAGATCGGTTGCCGATGCCAGAATCTTGCGCCTGTTCTGCGCCTTGGAGCGGGCACGGGTGCCTTTGGCGATCAAAGCCTCCTCAGGTGATTCCGTTTCAGGGGTTTCCGTTTTAAACGCAGCAGATTTCAGCATGGATAGGGTCACTCAGTTTTTTTTAATCTCAGTTTTTTTACTTCAGACCGGACAGGTCTGAAGCAAGGCGTGTTCACAAAAGACTGCCCCCCTGCGGCATGTCGATGCAAACGATGAAAAAACCATTTACCGCACGGCTTAGCCACGCTTATAAACAGACCTTAGCCGCATGTCCGGTGCGTTTAAGGCGGATTTGCAATCC
>CAYSFN010000330.1:0-1533 GCA_964430045.1 uncultured Gemmatimonadaceae bacterium | reverse complement strand
GGCCTTAGCTAACTTCTTATCGAGCTCCCCCACCGTAAGGTGGGGGCGGGGGGGGCTTCCAGCTGTTCTTAATCCTTTGGACACACTTCGTCGAACCACTCGTCTCCTTCATCCGCACCTATGATTTCGTCGCTTATTGCCATGCTGAGTAGTCCTTCCATGAGTAGCTCCAGTATTTCCTTTTTGAATAGGTATTTGATTCCTTTCAGCTTGTTTTTTGCTTCCACATAGACTAATGGATCTCTTTTGATTTCCTCTTCTTCTTCCCCGTCTGTTTCTTCGAGTTCAATATCTTCTACTGTTTCGTCCATTTGGCGTTTGCACTCGGGTCGTTTGGTGGCCGTGATAGTATTACCGGCCACCTAAGTGCATTTTTCTTAACATCGGGTAGATGCCATATCTTAGGAAGCGTATCTTTCGTAGGTCTTTTCGTCGTCCTTTTTATGCCAGTAAGCGTCGTCGTTTCTCTAGGCGTAGATTTGGTCGTCGTCGTTGGCGTAATGGTTTACGTATGCGTTACCGTCGTTTCAAGCGTTTGCAGGCTCGTGCGCTCATTGGAACTGAATTGAAGCGCTTTTCTTTTGCACAAAATGCTACTGCCTTTTCTGGTATTCCTGCTTTGCCTGATGCTGTTGCTGTTCCTGTTTGTCAGATTGCTCAAGGTACTAATATCTTTCAACGTGTTGGTAATGTCATCAATGGGCGTAATCTTATGGTTACTGCTGTTATTGGTAATCAACATAATTATCCTGGTGTTGGAGGAGGAGCTTCTAACCGTATGGGTTCTGCTTTGGTTTATTGCGGTCTTATTCGTGATATGCGTTCTTCTGTTGACGGCACGACTGCTGTTCCTGTTCTTGATATCACTGATGTTTTTGCATTGGGTACTGGTACTTCTTCTGCTATGCCTACTCGGGTGTTGGAGTCTATTAGAGACTACAAGATTCTTGCCATGAAGTCTGCTTTGATTAACAACGGAGCTCGTTCTGATGCTGTCTTCCGGTTTAATGTCAATCTTATGAATACTAAGCTCTCTTACATTGGAGCTGGTGTCAATGATCGTAATTGGGGCCAGTTGTATATTTTTTTTATTTATCAATGGGATAGTATTCTTGGGGGTAATCCTCCTATCTACTATTATCGGGGTCGTCTATCGTTTCGGGATCCTTGAGCTTGTAGAATGAACTAAAGTCTTTTTCAAATTCTTCCCATACTTCTGGTCTTTCTCCTTCTTCACTGTATGGAATTTCTTGTCTAACTTTGTTGTGTATCCATACGTCTATTCTTCTCCAAAATGCTTTATCCATGATATCCCATGGGTGTTTTTTGTTCGCGGTGATGATCATAGTAGTAGAGTTGAAAGGAACTTTTCCTCCTCGTATGTCGATATCCAGTGCTCCGTAGTCCATGAGCTTGAGTAGTAGAGTTCTTGATCCCATCCAAAGTACTGAGTCGAACTCATCGATGATAAGAGTATCTTGTCCTCTGTATCCATCAAACCAATGAGTGTGTTGGTTGTACTTGTACGCGCTG
>CAYSFN010000329.1:0-1536 GCA_964430045.1 uncultured Gemmatimonadaceae bacterium | reverse complement strand
GTTAAAACTCGATTTTTGAATGGCGGAGAGAGAGGGATTCGAACCCTCGATACGCATTTCTACGTATACACGCTTTCCAAGCGTGCGCCTTCAACCACTCGGCCATCTCTCCGCTTAGGAATGGCCTAGAGCCTTAACACGGACCAACGACCAGCCAAAAGCCCCAAAACAAGTCATTTGAACAACATCGGTGCTTTGCGCTCTGCGCCATGCTACTCCCCACTCATGGACAAGATCTGCGTCTCCTGCCGGAAGCCCAACAAAGCCACGCTCTTATGCGGCGCGTGCGAGGGGACGGTCTGTAAGAACTGCGCCCAGTTCCTCGAAAACACGACCTTTGCCTTCGAGCCCAAGCTTTCCGACGAGCTGAAGCACACCTATTACTGCACCTCCTGCCATCAAGAGCACGTCTCTCCGGCGCTCAGCGCCTACGAAGAGACCCTACAGCAGGCCAGGGACATCTTCATTTTCTTCACCACGCAAAAATCCCGCCTCCCGGTCAAAACCAAGGCTACTCAGAAGATCAAAGTTGAGAACTGCCCCGACCGCGACGAGACGATTCTCCGCATCGCCTTCCAGGCGGCCCAACTGGGTTACAACTCCGTGATCGAGACCGAGGTCTCGAGCGAGAAGGTCCGCAATGCCGGCTGGCAGAAGTCGAACTGGAAGGGTGCGGGGCTCCCAGCGAACTTGGATCGTTCTCGGTTGGAGCGGATGGAGCTCTACGAAGATTGACGATGCTGCTCGACGAGATCCGAAAGGCGTTGAGGTCCGAAGCCAGCCGGCCCGGCCGTTCTACCGCGTAAAAGCAGTGCGTTGCGTGATTTCATTATTGCGGCGTCTTTAATGCCCAAACGCCGCCGCTCCAGTTCGCCGAGTAGAGAATGCGGTTCACGGAATCATATTGCATGACAAACGGCCCGTTGAAGAAGGTTTGGGGACTCGCGAGTCCGTTCGGATTGTATCGCGTCCAGTTGAGGCCGTCGGTCTCAAGCGAGGTGTAATACGGCTGAGGACCTTGGCCGCCGTTGTCGCCGGTGTACGAGATCTGGGTGAAGAGGTTCGTTCCGTCCCCGAACACGGAGTAGTAGGTTGCATACGGCATGCTGGAGAGCGCTTTCCAGGTCAGGCCGTTATCGGTACTCCGCATGGGGAAGACGAAGGCTCCGGCGTAGAGCACGCCTGCTCTCGTGTAATAGACCTGCTGGCCCCCGTGGACGATTCTGCCGTCGGGCCAATTGCTGATGGATCCGTTGTCGTTCAAGACGTTCACTTTGGTCCAAACGTGAGCTCCGTTCACGCGGGTATGGCGGAACATGCCCGCAGTTTCGGAGTTCACGAGCCAGGTCTGGCTGTCGCCCTGGCCGGAGGCGGGATGATACAGGAAGTTGATGCCCATGGTGGCCGAGGTGAACTCGGGGATAGGTGGGATCACGGTCCAAGTGTTCCCGCAATCGGTCGATTCGAGGATGCCCGCGTTGCTGTAGCCGGCCCACGGGCTGTGCGATCCGACGAGCATATGGCAGAAGTTGGTCG
>CAYSFN010000328.1:0-1554 GCA_964430045.1 uncultured Gemmatimonadaceae bacterium | reverse complement strand
TACGTTCGTAATATGATCTGCCTTGAGCTCCACTGCTTTCTTAAAAGCCCAAAACTGCTCTTTGCCCTCAAGCAAAATACAGACTGATTCCTTGCCTAATTTCACCTTCATATACAATTAATTATACTACTCACGCCCAGCTTACAAAAATATGTACCTTACTTTGACTCAGCATTTGAACTCTTTTGCTGAAAACCAAGGCAGACCGAGTTAATGCAGTAGTGGGTATTGTCTGGTGCCAAATTATCCTCAAATACATGGCCTAAGTGACCACCACAATTTGTACAAATTACCTCTGTTCTTATCATACCATGAGTGGTATCCTGCCGCTCTTCAACAGCACCGGGAATTGCTTTTGAAAAACTGGGCCAGCCTTCTAGGCCCGGGGTAGTTGAATCATACTTGTGTTCACTTTTAAAAATTGGTGTGCTGCAAGCCGCGCATTTGTACACGCCCTCATTTTTTGAGTACACAAACTCACCAGAATACGGTACCTCAGTACCTTTTTGACGTAACACACGGTACTGCTCAGGTGTCAGCTCCTTACGCCACTGGTCATCAGATTTTTGTACTTTTTTCACCATAATAATTTACGTATACCCTTTTATTATACCGTTATTCCTGCGCAGGAATAACGGAGGCAATATTATCGGTTGTATGGACCTTACGAACCATTACTTGTCTTTTTTAGCGTCGAGCTTATCAAGTTTTAAGCCCATAACCACAAAGTACACCACCGCACAGACTGCTAAGAACACTAAGAACGAGTACGCAACCTGTCCCAGCTTAAATGTTGCCGCGCGATCACCAACATGCACTGACCACACCATAGCCTTCAGACCATCTGCATTACCCAAAATAAGCCCGATCAGCGGGTCAATAATTGAGGCCACGATATCCTTAATAAATACCGTTACCTGGGTACCTATAGCCAGACCAACCGCCAGACCAACTACTCCTTGTTTACGGACAAATTCCATAAATCCACCAGCTACCTTCTTCATTGTTCACTCCTCTATTACCTGACTATTATATCGCGAACAATACCAAAACCACCCATAAACGGGTGGCTTTTGGCTGCAGGGACTAACCTACTACTTTACTTGACCAAGCTTTTCATTAAGATAGTCGGCAAGGGCTGCATCGTAGAGTTTGCTCACATCAGTAAACTCTTCGTTTAGCCACTTCCAGACCGCCTCATTACCTTCTTTAGTCTTCAGCTCAAAGGTAGCTCGTTGATCATCACTCATCATGTCGTCTAGCATACCCATGACACGCAGTTCAATCACATGGTTGATACTGTCAAGCGTCTCTTGCTGTACCTCTTGGGGGAGGTTGCCAAGGCCTAGCTTCTCGATAATTTGTTCGTCTGTCATTTTATGTTCCTTTTTTCGTTTGATTTACCTTACATGTATTGTATCACAGGCCTATTTCATGTTATTGAGTAGGCTTGTAAGTGTCCGTTGAGCCTCTGGGGTCCACTCGGCGGCGCCAGGTGAGCTAATACCATAGTCACCAGCTTCTCGAGCATAGGTACCCAATGGACGGATGATA
>CAYSFN010000327.1:699-1559 GCA_964430045.1 uncultured Gemmatimonadaceae bacterium | reverse complement strand
TGAAATGCATTGACGATCGGAAAAAGGTCGGCGTTGCCTGAAAAGGTGGAACTTGCAATGTACACGTTGCCGCTGTTGTCAAGCATGACCTCGCCCCGGTAATAATCGCCGTAATTATAAGCCAGGGGGCGGCTGATGTAATTGTAAAATCCGGACTGGTCGGGATTGATTTCCCCGTTTATCCCATCGTCTGCCGTGCCGCCGATATAGGTGGATGCGAGCAGGGTTTTGCCGTTTGCCGATAACTTGGAGACATAAATATCCGCTTTGCCGTTATGGCTTGGGTCATAAGCATTGGCTGTTGTGGGAAAATTATCGGACCAGGTAGCCCCCATTATGATAAGGTTACCGAACCTGTCGCAGATCATGCTGTGGGGGCCTTCATTTCTACGGCCTCCCAAAAAAGTCGCGTAGATGAGCTGCGTGCCGTCCGGTGTATATTTCAGGATGCCACAGTCTCTCGCATACGGATTGTTTGCATTGCCGCTTCCTCCTTCCCAGTTTACCTGGAAGGCTCCCATGGTCACGGGAAATTCAGCTTCGTGCACGGTGCCGCCCGAATAGGCATTTCCCGCACTGTCGAATGTGGCCGTGTAGCCCCAGTTGTCGCCGAATGAACCCGAATAGGTGCTGAATACGATTTCCGGGTCGATTTCCAGCGGATAGGCATGGTGGTATGTCCCGACACGGAATGAAAGGACATCCCGTTCAAGCCGGTAAAACGTTTCGATTTCACGTTTTTCACCGACAGCAGGCTGGTAAGATACCGGTTTGTTCTCCCTGACGGCAGCCACGGATGTTTCGATCATCAGGGCTTCATGGACAAGCTTCGCCGAACCTTGGCCTTCGTATTTCATCCG
>CAYSFN010000327.1:0-689 GCA_964430045.1 uncultured Gemmatimonadaceae bacterium | reverse complement strand
TTCATCCGGATCTGCCCGGGATCCGCAAAAGGTTTGACAATAAAATTGATCTTGATCCGCTCCTCCAGCGAGATCAGCTCCATGTCGATGCCGTTGTAAAGATTCCGGAGGACGATCTTCCCGAATGCCCGGCAATCGCTTTGCCATTTGGCGGGGTCATTGCCCAGGAAATAGTTGTAATATTCGGAAGATGGCGCTGTGCGGGTGATGATGGGTTCGGGGTTGGCTCCCTCAAAGGTCACACTGTAATTGTGTCCTTTTACGGCCATATCCCGATTTTGGTTATGTGTCCGTTCATGCAGCGCTTGCTCATCAAGAAAGGAATAAACAAGGCTGTTTTTCGTTACGAATAATGTTCCGCCCGGTATCTTTCCTTTGAACAGCACACGGGCATCCCATTGTCCTTTGTTTTCAATAAGTTTGATGCTTTTTTTGGAGATTTCGTCCACCGGAATTTTATGGCCATAAGCCTCCCGGACCGGCATGAAACATGCTGACCAGCAGATAAAAGACCAATATAAATATGCTTTGCTCAATGGATGACTAACAAATTTAGGAGAAAATCCCCGAAAAACCATTGAGATAGACAACGGGAAGCTACCGGATTTTACTTAAAAAAAGCTTAATATTTAGCATAGCAGGTCTGTTGAATGTCATCGTGCCTGGCTTTTGCCTGTGTGTTTTCATCG
>CAYSFN010000326.1:0-1567 GCA_964430045.1 uncultured Gemmatimonadaceae bacterium | reverse complement strand
GTGCCGACCAGTCTCAACCTGGTCGGCACATACAGCGAGTGCACATACTCGCCGAACTTCATTACCTGCACCCCGCCTACAGCCACATCGGCCGAGCGGCGTAGCAGGTTGAACATGCTGATACGGGTATAGCGGGCGAAACGCTCGTTGATCATTTCCAGCGTCGGCATGCGCCCACGAACGATGCGGTCCTGGCTGGTCAGGTCATATTGCTTGACGCTTCCCGGTTCGGCTTCGTCCTCGGTTTCAACCAAGCCGTCATCGACGCCATGTAGCAGGGCATCGATTTCATCCTGGGAAAGCAGGTCTTGCACAGCCATATACGGCTCCTGATTACTGCAACACGAGGTTGGTGAACAGCACTTGTTCGACCGTGATTTTGCCGGTCTCCTTCTCCGCCAGCTCCTGCACGCTGGCGGTCGCCTGCTGACGCAGCATTTCCTTGCCCACCGGAGTGATCAACGCAGCAAAATCCTGACTGGAAAACAGCATGACCAAACGATTGCGCAACACCGGCATATGCACCTTGAGAGCATCCAGCGAGGCCTGATCACGGCTCATCAGAGCCACACTGACCTGCATATAACGGGCTCGCCCCTGGTGGTTGAAGTTCACCACAAAGGCCGGAGCCAGCTCCTCGTAGATTGCAGCCTGCTTGACCGGCACCGCCGACTCTGCTGCCGCGGCGGCCTTGGCCTCATCCGCGTCACCACCGCTCTGCTTGTTCAGGAAGAACCAGGTTCCCCCGACGGATAGCCCCACAGCCAGCAGCACAGCCACAACGATGATAATGATCAGCTTCATTTTGCCGGCTGGTTTCGCCTCGGCACCCGCCGGAGCTTGCGCTGCTTCTTTCTTAGCCATGCCAATAATCCGTCGTTATTCGGAGTTCTATCCGTTTTCAAAGGGTTAAGAGCAAGTGTTATGCCAGTCTGTCAACAAACTTGCTCGATCTGGGCAGCCCTACACCTGAACGGTGTGTACGGCCAAGGCGGACGATAAACGCGCCCCAAACAAAATCGCCCGACTCCCACAAGTGGGAGCCGGGCGACATGCAGTTTAGATCAGTGTGCCTGGCAACTACAGCGGCAAGCGCGTCAGGCGTAATAATCGACCAAACCGCGCGCACTTCCAGACAGCGTATGGCTTGACTCGACACTGCCTGGATGCAGTTCCTCATCGCCACCCAGCAGTTCGCCGTCGGCACCACTACGCCCTCGGCCACCCTCGCCTTCCTGACCCTGCCAACCGCGACTGAGCGACTGATCGGAGACATTCACGTCCAACTGGTTCATGCCCTGCTGGGCAAACAACTCACGCAGGCGGTGCATCTGCGAGTCCAGCGCCTCACGTACTCCCGCGTGCGGGCTGGCGAACGTGACCTGACTGTGCTCCTGGTTGACGCTGATGCGCACTTCCAGGCGGCCAAGTTCGGCGGGATCGAGCTGAATCTCGGCTGACCTGAGGTTCTGGCTGGACATTATCATCACCCGATCGACCACCGCCTCGCTCCAGGCTCCCTGCTGCATGGGCACCGGCTGCCCGACCACAACCGGAGCGCGTGGCG
>CAYSFN010000325.1:0-1573 GCA_964430045.1 uncultured Gemmatimonadaceae bacterium | reverse complement strand
AGATGCTGCTGACCCGCGAACTCCGCCAGGCTCCGCGGGCGCATGCGCGCCGCCAACGGTGCGCCGCCGGCCTGCGACGCAAAGAGCGAGTCGCTCGCGTCGGGACGTCGGCGCACGGGTGTCATCCCGGCTCCCCTGCCCCACGGGATGCGCCGGACGCTCCCGGCGACGCCGAGTCGGCCACCGGCACCGTGGTGACGGCCGCACGCGCGAGCGCCAGCAACGCATCGGGGGTGTTGCGCGACGGTTCCTCGATCACGGCGTCCAGGAGGTGCCGCAGCACGTCGCCGAGCGCCGGGCCGGACACACCCACCAGCCGGCGCAAGTCATCCCCGTCGACCGCGAGGTCGCCGAGGTCGATGGGATCGCGGTACGCGATCCGCAGGCCACGGCGGTACAGACTGCAGGCGGCCAGCGCCGACGGCACGACGTCAGAAGACGTGGCGCGCGCCGCGCTCCACTGCGCAGCCACCAGGCGCAGCACCAGCCCCCACTGGGTGCGGCCCGTGGCAGCGACCCAGCGACGGATGTCGCCATCGAGTGGCGTGCCCGCGACCAGCGCCGCGCGCATCGCCGGGGCGATCGCGTCCGCCCCGGCGAGCATGCGACCCACGGCCGCCACGTCGGCGTTCGAGTAGCGCAGCGCCTTGAGCGCGGACTTGACCGCCCCCGGCGCCCCGCCGGCGAACAGCGCGGCCACGCGCAGAATCTGTCGCGCCGGGCGCCCACGCAGCCCCGGACGCGGGAGTGCATCCACGACCGCGAAGTGCGAAACGGGCACCGCCGCCAGCGCGGGGACAACGGTCGCGAACGCGCCACTGCGCTGCCAGAGCTGGAAGGCCTGCGACGGACGCGTCACCTGCTCGAGCGTCTTGTCCAGCTCCTGCTTCACGCGCTCCGCCGAGAGTCGGCCGAGGTGCGGCGCGGACCGTTCAATGGCGCGCCACGTCGCCGGTTCGATCGTGAACCCGAAGCGCGCCGCAAAGCGCAGCGCGCGCAAGGCGCGCAAGCGGTCCTCGCGCATGCGCGCGTCCGCATCGCCGACCGCGCGCACGATGCCGGCCACCAGGTCGCGCTGACCGTGAAAGGGGTCCTCCAGGCGCTGCTGCGTCGGCGACCACGCGATCGCGTTGATGGAGAAATCGCGGCGCGCGAGGTCGTCGTGCAAGGACACGCCGAACTCCACCTCGGCGTGGCGACCGTCGGTGCGGACGTCGCGGCGGAAGGTCGTGACCTCGTGGAGACGACCGTCCCCGTCCAGGACACCCACGGTGCCGAACTGCACGCCGACCGGGACCGTGCGACGGAACAGTCGCAGCACCTGCTCCGGGCGCGCCGAGGTCGCGATGTCCCAGTCGAGATGCGCAATGCCCAGCAACGCGTCCCGGACCGCCCCGCCCACGCACCACGCGTCGAACCCGGCCGCCTCCAACCGCTCGACGATCGCGAGCACCGGCGGCGGCGGGCTGAGTCGCGCGCTGCGCGCCGCGTCATCCACAGAGCACGGATCCGCCGTTGACGTTGACGATCTCGCCGGTGATATGCCGCGCCCTCTGCTTCGACGGGGCGCGGC
>CAYSFN010000324.1:0-1583 GCA_964430045.1 uncultured Gemmatimonadaceae bacterium | reverse complement strand
AGAACCGGTTCTTGGTTTCCAGCACTTCCTGCGCGTCGCCGCGTTCGTAGGCGCCGGCGACGACATCCAGCGCCTGCGCCAGACGTTTCAGCTCGGCATCGCCGGCGTTTTGCACGAACAGCCGCGCCGCCAGCCCCTCCAGCACCGCGCGGATGGTATAGAGATCCTTGGCTTCGGCGAGCGACAGTTCGCGCACCACCGGCCCCTTGTTCGGCACGTTGGCGATCAGGCCCTCGGATTCCAGCTGGCGCAGCGCCTCGCGGATCACCGTGCGCGACACGCCCATCATCTCGGTCAGTTCCCGTTCCGTCAGCCGCGCACCGGGCGCGAGCCGACCGTCGATGATCGCGCGGCGCAGGCCGTCGAGCACCTGCAACCGCAGCGGTGCCGCAAGTTTCTGAATTCCTTCGATTTTCGGATTGTCCATGGTGTCTCGCTGCCGCCGGTCGTTGGCCAGTCGTTGACCAGTCCGTATTACCGTAATACGATATTACGGTCTGATGCGCAGGGCAAGCTCGCGGTGCGGGTTTCCTGTCGCCGGCATCACCCGTTCGACCATTCCGCCATTTCAATTCCGAAATCAGTGAGGAGCACGCCACCATGAGCACCCCCGTCAAAGTCGGCATCGTCGGCCTCGGCCGCTGGGCCAAGGTCCTGACCCGCGCAGCAAAACAGTCGAGCAAGGTCCAGATCGTTGCGGGCTACAGCCGTTCACAGGAAAAACGCGATGCCTTCGCCGCCGAGATGGGCGTGCCGGCGGTGCCCGACATGCAAACCATGCTGGCGAACCCCGAGATCAAGGGCGTGATCCTGACCGTACCCAACGAGCAGCACCTGCCGATGGCGGAGATCGTCGCCAAGGGCGGCAAACACGTCTACACCGAGAAGCCGATTTCGCAGACGCTGGAGGACGGCCTGAAGATCGAGGCGCTGCAGAAGCAGTACGGCATCACCGTCACCGTCGGCCACAGCGCGCGCCTGATGGCGGGCATCCGCATCATCAAGGAAAAGATCGACGCGGGTGAACTCGGCCGCGTCGCCTTCATCGAGGCCAATTTCTCCAACGAGCGCGCGCTGGAACTGACACCCCAGACCTGGCGCTGGTACAAAGACCGCGCCCCCGGCGGCCCGCTGTCGCAGCTGGCGATCCACCAGTTCGACGTGCTGCACCTGCTCGGTGGCGAACCGCAGGAAGTGTCGTCGATGGCCTCCAAGCTGTCGCCGGTCGGCGCCGAAGTCGACGACCAGTCGATGTCGCTGGTGCGCTTCAAGGACGGCAAGGTCGGCTACGTCGGCTCCTGCTGGACCTCGCCCGGCATCTTCGCCGTGCGCGTGTTCGGCTCCAAGGGCCTGATGCACTACGAAATCGACTTCGGCACCTGGGACACCCCGCACCTGCTGCACAAGAATTCCGTGCTCTACATCCAGCGCGGCAAGGACGGCTGGGGCAAGCGCGAGGACATCAAGCTGCCGGAATCCGACATGTTCCGCGCCGAGCTCGAGGCTTTCGCCGACAGCTGCCTCTCGGGCAAGCCGAACGAACTGACCGCCCACAACGGCAACGTCGCGGTGGCGATGACCAA
>CAYSFN010000323.1:709-1585 GCA_964430045.1 uncultured Gemmatimonadaceae bacterium | reverse complement strand
CTTCTTCTCATCATGAGACTTACGCAACGCTTCGCTGACTTGAAGGTAGGCCGCTTCCGGTATCGTGATAGCTTTGAGGATCTTCATCACTTGAGCCGTGATATTGTCTTCATTAACGTATGTTAAGTCATGGCGATTCATCTTGCGTGTGCAATGACCGTATGTGTACTTACCTTTCTTAGTTTCGAATGTGATCCCACATCCGCATTCAGCACACTTAATGAGTCCACGATATGGAAATGGTAAGCCACCCCATCTATGTGGCTTTACTTTATAACCCTCGCGAACATTCTTAGCTTGTTCGAATAACGAGTATGGAATGAGAGGCTCGTAGTTGTGAGGGTAAATTTCACCTTTTACGCGCATCTCGCCGTAATAGAATGGATTTTTCAAAAGCTGATCGATACGGCTTGATCCGGCATTGATTCCGTATTCATTACGCCATTTCTTAGCGATTAGAAGCAGGGAATAGTTTCCGCTTGCGTACATTTCGAATGTTTTGCGAATGACATTGGCCGTGGCAGGATCGGGCTCTACCCACTTCTTGCCGTCCTTAACTGTATTTAAATAGCCTACAGGAGCTTTCCCGCACCATTCGCCATCACGTAGCTTTTGCTGGTTGCGGCGCTTCACATTGTCGCTAATTGAGTCTGAATAATATTGAGCTGTCGATACTCCCATATTGAGCATGAAGTGTTCTTGAGCGGATGAGGTTCTGTTTATGAAGAGACTGTCAGAAGGAAAGTGAATTTCAATCTTTCCAGCTCGACACAGATTGTTTAAAAGACTAACTTCATTGGAGTTTGAATTACGCGTATAGCGATCAATCTGTGTCGAGCTGGAAAGATTGAAATTCACTTTCCTTCTGACAGTCTC
>CAYSFN010000323.1:0-699 GCA_964430045.1 uncultured Gemmatimonadaceae bacterium | reverse complement strand
GCGATCAATCTTATCAAATACAAGAATAGAGATATCTGGTTGTGAGACGATTTGATCAATAATATCTTTGAAGCTTGCCCGATTGCCTTTATAGGCACTTTCTTTGATCTCGAATAGTTCATAGTCAAGATCTTTTCGTGCTGCATAATCCTTTAGCCGATATATCTGTCCTGGCAGTGCATCGGATTGATCGTCAGTCGATACTCGTGCTATAAGGAATGCTTTCATAAATTCTCCTACTTAAAATGGACGGTTGTGGCTACCCAAAAAATACAAGACTTTCTGGCACAACCGCCACTTAAGAGCAGAAAATAAAAACATCTTGTAATAATTTGGGTAGCTCCTTTATTCTAATACTTTCCATATCTCTTGGACAGTATGTCGGCCGCAGATTCTGGTCTGTGTTTTCTTGTTGTGTTTTCTTTGGTGTTATATGTAATAGTTCGGTTACTGTCGCCGGTTATAGTTTGGTTATTTTCGTTGGTCTTGAACGGTCGTTTTAAGATGGTAATATGTTTTCGTTCGGCTTCTAATATGGTTGCCTCAACTAAGCGGTCGTAATTTAGAAGATAGTGACGTTTTGCTGGCACACCTTTGCGAACAACTTTTAAAAATCCAAATTCTCTTCCTTTTTTGATGGCTAACTTTTGCTGGGCTGACGATAAGCCGAGTTCGTTTATAAAATCCTTTTCGGTTTTA
>CAYSFN010000322.1:0-1591 GCA_964430045.1 uncultured Gemmatimonadaceae bacterium | reverse complement strand
CCGGCGTTAGAATTCGGTGCCTCGAGTTGGGGGTCATATTGTGCCAGAATGGAGTCCTCGACCTCGATCGTCCCACCACTATGATTGCGCAGCGGACGTGTCCACACGCTAACCAAGGAGTTACCGCGGATGGTCAATTTGCCTTGACCTTCGAGGCCGATTTCCATCCCTTCCGTCCGCAACTCGGATTTCGTTTCGACCAGGACCTCGCCTTGCGAGCCGGCCTGTCTGCCGATGGTCACCTGGTTGTTAATCTGGAGCAAGCCGTTACCAACTACGTTCAGTGCACCTTTGCCCGCATCGCCAACGATGGTCTCTTGCGAGTTTGAAATGAGCAGCAATGGCGGGGCGCCGCTCGACGTCTTTTGGCGGACCGTCACGGTGCCATCGCCGGATGCTTCCTTACCCAGCACCAGCGAAGCATCAACTTCGGCCATCGCGGGACCTGAAATATCGAGGGTGCCTTTGCCTGCATTACCCACGACCAGCGAAGCGGGTTGATTTCTGGCGCTAGGACCGATGTAGAGCGTCGACCACATGGCGCCTTCCATTCGGAAGGTGCCTTCGGAGCCTGCCTGGTTGCCGAGGACGACGGTGCCAAGCAATTGAATGTTCGAGGATTCTTCCGCGATGAACGTGCCCTTGCCGGCGTCGCCGATCGTGGCCTCTGTCATTCGATTCCGACCAACCGTGGCTTCGAAACGGCTGTTGTTCGTGCGCACTTCACCCTCGGAATTTGCGTCCTGTCCCACGACGAACTTCCCGGCGACAGACATGGTTGCGTAGTCGCTGATGGTCGCCGTTCCCTTGCCGGCCTGGCCGACAATGAATTCCTCTTGGGCGCTAAGGCCGGTCAACGTGACGGTATCGTTGTTGACTCGAATCCGTCCAACCTCAATGCCAGACGTGACCGAGTAGCCGGCCGATCCGAGGTCGAAGATCGCGGTGTCGAGCGCGCCGGGCACGCCGAAGGGAGTCCAGTTGTTCGCCGCGCCGAAATTGCCGGAGACCGGCGCCTTCCAGAAAAACTCTTCCGCTTGTAGCGAAGCGGCAGACAGCGCTAGAGAGAGCGCGCATACGACCACAAATAAAATAAACCGCATGATGACATTCCTCCCTCTTCTCAAAAAGTTTTTTTCGAACGTGTCGCCTAACGTGGGCTCCAGTTCGTTGGCCGCGCCGTCGCGTGTCGGGCTCTCGGTTCCGAACGAGAGTCACCTTCACGATTCAACTGCCATCAGCGTCACCGGCGTTCCGCGCGATCCGCCAAAAGGATCGCAACCGATGATTCTGCCTAGCGCCGCGACCGCCGTGATTCCGGCAGGACGGGTTCGCTAAGGAGCAGCGTAAGAAGACGCCAAAAGGTCAACGACCTGAATCAGAAAGCAGCCACAGCACGATTGAAAAATGAACGATAAACGTGTGGCTTCAATCCGATTGTCGATTGCCTTGATGCTGATCACTAGCATGCTCAGAAAGGAGAGGGGCGTCGCACGCCTAGCGATCCTACCCCCTCGACTTCGGTAGGTCAACGTTTTTTCGGGCGAAATCCACCTTTCCCGCCAAAAAATCGCCCGCAGCGATTCAAATC
>CAYSFN010000321.1:0-1594 GCA_964430045.1 uncultured Gemmatimonadaceae bacterium | reverse complement strand
GCTAACCATAGGACAAAAAGCGCCGGAGTTCAGACTTGAGGATCAGGAGGGTAAGGCACATAGTTTGAGTGATTATGCGGGTAGATGGCTGGTGATTTATTTCTATCCCAAAGATGATACGCCGGGGTGTACCAAAGAAGCCTGTAATTTCCAAGAGAATATTAGCAAATTAGCGCAAATGAATGTGGCTGTATTGGGAGTGAGCGCTGATAGTGTGAAATCACATGGAAAATTTGCACATAAATACAATTTGGGATTCCCCTTATTGTCTGATCCTGATAAGGAGATGATCAAAGCCTATGGCGTGTGGGGAAAGAAAAAATTCATGGGGCGGGAATATGAGGGAATAATGCGCAGTACGTATATTATTGATCCTGAAGGGAAAGTGGCACAAGTGTATGAAAATGTGAATCCTAAAACACATGTTGACGAGATTGTGCGGGATTTGGGGGAATTAATGGCGTAAGTGTTATATAATAGGGGTCAATTCAACACTAGCAACAAAGAGCTACTCTTGATTGCTGGTTGGCGAAGGTACCTTAAGTTAGCGTGGGAGATAGTGTCAGAACAAGGAGGAGTGACGTGGCGAAGAGTAATGTGGACATTAAAAAACTGTTGGAACGATGGTTGGAGTATGCTCACGACTCTGCAGACCATAAGTTCACGCCATCATAAATGCATCCTTCTATTTGTGATGTGTGTGGGTGGATAGGACACGATGGACCAAAGTTGGAATGTGGTCATACCATACGAGAACACGCGGAAGATCTACTTGCATTGCTCAAGAATGGCGAGGTTGAGGTCGACGAACCAATAATCATTGTGGTTGCGACTCTGGCAAAGCCCCAAGGCCTGAGTCCTTGGGAGGTGATGTTAAATTAGTAGGTTTTTGCTCCCACGCTAACCTACTTTTTTGTTTGTGAGTTGTAATGACTTTTTGGGTTTCTAAAACAGCTAAGTTTTGAGTATAATAGCGTGCAGTTAGTATTAACAAATTAATAATCCCTGGTAGCTCAATGGCAGAGCAGGAAGCTGTTAACTTCAAGGTTGTAGGTTCGAATCCTACCCGGGGAGCCTGATCGTACTAAGTGTAACCTTTTTAACTTAGCTATTTTTTACAGAAAAGCAATGAAAAGAGAAATAAAAACAGACAAGGCTCAAAGTGCTCCCGGTTTGCTTTCACAAGCATTAGTGTCAAATGACTTTATCTTCACTTCCGGATTTATTCATATTACCCCAGATGGCAAACTTATCGAAGGATCAACCGAAGACAAATTCAAGCAAGTGATGAAAAATATTAAGGAAACCTTAAAAGCAGCAAATGCGAATTTAGATGATATTGTTAAAGTGACAATATATGTTACTGATATGACAATCCTTCCGGAACTAAATAAGTTGTATGTAACATATTTCAAAGAACCTTTTCCTGTTCGTGAGGCTGTGTGTGTTAAGGAATTGCCTCTTGGAGCGAGCATTGAAATTAGTGTTGTTGCTGCGACATAGATCAAAGAACAATCTAATTGCCGAATTGGGGAGCAAATTGGAACTTAATATAATTTTTAAAGGTTGCCGTACTTTTTATTTATTGAAGCAA
>CAYSFN010000320.1:0-1594 GCA_964430045.1 uncultured Gemmatimonadaceae bacterium | reverse complement strand
AGCACGCGCGGGGCGTCCGCATGGGTGCGGAAGACGCCGACCGGCTTGCCGCTCTGCACCAGCAGGGTCTCGTCGTCCTCGAGGTGCAGCAGCGTGTCGATGATCGCGTCGTAGTCCGCCCAGGTGCGCGCCGCGCGCCCGATGCCGCCGTACACGATCAGTCCCTGCGGGTCCTCGGCGACGTCCGGGTGCAGGTTGTTCATCAGCATGCGCATGGCCGCTTCCGTCTGCCAGCTCCTGGCGCGGCGCGTGCTGCCGGTGGGAGCGAGGATGGTGCGCGGGGCGCGACGCGGGTCAGTCATTCGGCAGTGGCGAGGGTCGGGGCCAGCGCTTCGAGCGCCGTGAGGATGCGTTGCAGCAGCGCGCGCAGGGGCGCCGCACGCGCGGCGTCGAACGCGAAGGGCGCGGCTTCGCTGGCCAGATGGGTGCGTTGTGCCAGCTCGATCTGGAGCGCGTGGAGCCCGTCGTGCGGCCGTCCGTAGTGGCGCGTCGTCCAGCCACCCTTGAAGCGCCCGTTGAACACCACGCGCCAGGGCAGCGGCGGCGCCAGTTCCGCGTGGACGGTCGCGGCCACCCGTGGTGCGCAGGAGGCGCCGTCGACGGTGCCGATGTTGAGGTCGGGCAGCGTCCCGTCGAACAGGTACGGGATCACCGAACGGATCGAGTGGCAATCGACGAGCACCGCCACCCCGTGCGCGGCCCGCACACGGTGGAGTTCCGCGGCGAGCGCCTCGTGATACGGGGCGTGGAAGCGACGGCGCCGCTCCGCGATCGCCTCGGCGTCGGGCGCGGTGTGCCAGATGCGCTCGCCGTCGAAGTCGGTCAGCGGCACCAACCCCGTGGTGTGCTGCCCGGGGTACAGGCTCGCGTCGTCGGGCGGGCGGTTCGCGTCGATCACGTAGCGGTGGAACGTCGCCTGCACGGTCGTCGCCGAGGGCAGCAGTCCGTCATACAACTGATCCACGTGCCAGTCCGTGTCGGCCAGCCGCGCGCCGCGCGCCGTGAGCTGCGCGTGGATGTCCGCCGGGAGCCAGGTGCCGACGTGCGGCATGCCGAGCACGAGGGGCCCGTCGCCGCGGGTGACGCGCACCGGCATCACGTGCGCAGCTCCACGCCAGCGGCCCGCGCCAGCGCCCCGTCGAGCACCAGCGCGCTCGCGGCCTCGATGTCCGGGGCGAGGTAGCGGTCCTCCGTCAGCGCGGGCGACACCGCACGGATCCGCGCCACGGCCGCCTCCAGCGCGGGCGCGCTGCGCAGCGGCGCGCGAAACCCGATGCCCTGCGCCGCACAGAGCGCTTCGACGCCGATGATCACCGCCAGGTTCTCGAGCATCCTCCCCAGGCGCCGCGCGGCGTGGGCCGCCATGCTCACGTGGTCCTCCTGGTTCGCGGAGGTCGGCGTCGAATCCGTCGAGCAGGGCTGGGCCAGGTGCTTGTTCTCGCTCATGAGCGCCGCCGTGGTCACTTCGGCGATCATGAAGCCCGAGTTCAGCCCCGGCGACGGCGTCAGGAACGGCGGCAGGTCGTGACTGAGCGCCGGGTCCACCAGCAGGGCCACGCGGCGCTGCGCGATCGCGCCGATCTCGGCGATGGCC
>CAYSFN010000319.1:0-1603 GCA_964430045.1 uncultured Gemmatimonadaceae bacterium | reverse complement strand
CTCGCAGAATCGAAAACGCTTGGCTTCCGCGCATCCTTCCTGCGTGCCGCAACGCTCGTTGGCCGCCTCTCGCTCTCGTTGCCGCTCGCTTATGTGGTGATGGCAATCGTCTGGCCGTGGGCCGTGCAATCACTGGGCAACCCGCTCAAAGCCATCGCCTATTATTCCAACTTCTGGGAAAAGCCCTGGCGCGAACTTTACGACGGCATGCGGATCATGATCCCCGACATGCCACGAACCTATCTGCCGAAGCTTTGCGTGCTCAAGATTCCGGAGATCGTCGGCGGGTTGACCATTGCGTCCATCGCAGGCTCGATCGTGATGATCGTTCGCGGCATCGGCACGCCAGCAAAGCGTGCTTCCCTTGCGCTGCTTGTCGCTGCGGCGCTCATTCCGATCCTGCTCGTGGTTTTCACCCGGCCGGTTCTCTACAACGGCGTCCGTCACTTCCTTTTCGTGATGCCGCCGATGGCCGTGCTTGCCGGCGTTGCCGTTGCTTACATCTTCGAGAAGTGGAAAGACTATCGCCGCCCCGCCGCCTTCGCGACTGCTGCCGCCTTTGCTGCGGTCATCGGCGTTTCGGTTGTCGATATGGTCCGCATCCACCCATACCAGTACGCGCTCTTCAACCAGGTCGCGGGCGGCGTTCGCGGCGCTGCCGACCGCTACATGCTCGACTATTGGGCGCTCGGCTTCAAGGAAGCTTCCGAAACGCTCCTCGTGAAGATCAAGGAACACAAGCTCGAGAAACCGGCAAACCGCAAATGGAAGGTCGCGGTTTGCGGCCCGGCCGCGGTTGTTGCACTCGAACTCGGCGACGACTTCGAAGCGACCAACGAAGCAAAAGATGCCGATTTCGCGGTCTCGCTCGGCACCTTCTATTGTGCCGAGCTGTTTGCGCCGATCATCAACGAGGTTCGCCGCGACAGTGTCGTCTTCGCCCGCGTGTACGATCTTCGCCGCCTGAGCTTCACAACGACCTATATCCCGGCGCCGGAAGACAAGGCATCGCCGCAGGCGAATACCATCCACACTTTCTGGCAGTGACCGGCGCGGTGCCGGTGCGCGCGTACGTCTTCGATGCCTATGGCACGCTATTCGACGTTCATGCGGCGATCGCGCGGCATCGGGACCGCGCCGGAGTAGACGCCGATCGCATCTCCGAACTCTGGCGCACGAAGCAGCTCGAATACACGTGGACGTTGACTGCGATGGGCCGCTACGAGAGCTTCGAGCGGCTAACCGAAAGATCACTCGATTTTGCGCTAGCGCGCTTTGGTAAGTCGGATGCTGCCTTGCGGCAGGACCTGCTCGATTCCTACCGAAAACTCGACGCTTATCCCGATGCCCGCCAGATGCTGAAGGACCTGAAAGCGCGCGGCTTTGTTACCGGCATTCTTTCGAACGGCTCACCCGGGATGCTGCAGGCTGCCGTCGAGGCAGCAGAACTCGGGACGGTTCTCGACCATGTGTTGTCGGTGGACAGCCTCGGCTTCTACAAGCCGCGTAAAGAGGTCTATGCCATCGTTACAGACAGGCTCGCCGCGGCAGCGCGGGACATCGTATTCGTCTCTTCAAACCGCTGGGACATCGCTGGCGCCGC
>CAYSFN010000318.1:449-1604 GCA_964430045.1 uncultured Gemmatimonadaceae bacterium | reverse complement strand
GCTGGGCGCTGGGCGTGGTGGGCGCGATCGCGCTGGGCGCGCGAGCCGAGCAGGCGCTGACAATGGTGAGCTTCCATGCGGCGCTCACGGTACTGGGCGCGTCCGTGGTGGTGGTCTTGCTGGGGCTCAGGCCCACCGGCACGCTGCTGAATGCTCTCAAGGACCGGTAGTCCGGCTGCTTGGAGTGCTTCGATCCGCGCTGGGCCCGGGGAACTCGGGCCGAATCCGGGCAATGACGTTGGGGTCGCGGCGCATACGGCGTCCGCGCAGGGGGTGACGCCCAATGTCCACCAACCCGGGGATCTCGCGTGAGTACATGTCGGCGAGGTGCTGGTTGGCGGCTGTCGCGAACACCGTGATCCTGTGATCCTCGGCAAACGACACAAGTTCGGGTAGAACGATCGCCCGGAGCGCACGCCCCTGACCCTCTCCGGGCCGTGCCGACAAGTGGTTCCCCACCCGCCACCCATGCCTTGACACGCTGATGGAGAGGACCGCATCGCGACTGAGGCTGAAGTAGTATCGCGTGCGGCCAAGTCGGAGGTCGAGCGCGAACGCCACGTACACGATCGGCGCGAGAACCGTGGTGCCGAGGAACGCGATGAGCGCAGCACCAGGCCACCAGCCGCTCCCGCGGCGCATGGTGTGCACGTAGGCCACCCAGTGCCACCACGCGATGAGCCAGGCGTCGATCCATGGCCGGATCGGGGGCAAGGTGTCAATGTTGGGTGGGCGCGGGGTGTTGGCAGTCGCCGTCATGTGGCGCTCTCTTCCGGTGTCGTCGAGATCGACGCTACGCGAAATCGGAGAGCACTTATCCTCTCAGAATGTGTACCTGAGACGGCCCGGATCGTCGACGTGCACCAGGGTGAACCCGGCTGCTTCCAGTGCCATGATTGCCTCTCCAGCGTCGACACCGATGTCGCCGCCGGCTATCCCGCCCTCGCAGGCCTCACGGAATCTGCGTTCCGTTCGCTCTTTGACGGCCTCGCCGTGCCCAACGACAGCGTGCCCGACGCAGTGGCAGGGCGAGTGCCGTTCGTCGCCGTCGTCTCAAGCGCGTTGGTGCCGGCCGAGGCGCGCGTCAGAGCGGGGCGGTGTGCGGCGGACGCGGTCATGCCGGCACGCCTCGGAGCTGCCGCCGCTCCGCCGTGG
>CAYSFN010000318.1:0-439 GCA_964430045.1 uncultured Gemmatimonadaceae bacterium | reverse complement strand
CGTGCCGCTGCTGCGCCTCACGGGATCCGAGAAGGCGGGGATCCATGACCGCAACCACGGTGAGGAAGGGCTCGCGCCGTACCGGCCCGTCGACGGACTCGACGTGCCTCAGGCTCCCGTCTATCTGCTCACGGGCATCGACCGCGGCGACGAGTTTCGGGACGTCGCACCGCGCGACGCGATGCCAGTCATCACCGGGCGCGGCCGCACACCGCTCACCATCGACGAGGGACTGTCACTCGCCACCGTGTTCCCGGAGCTGCTCGTCAAGAACCACTGCTTCATGCTCGCGGGCTCCACGCGCGGCGACAAGCGCGTACCGGCCCTGTGGATCTCTGATCGCGCGCCCAAACTTGGCTGGTGCTTCCAGTGCGTTCCGCACTCGTGGCTGGGCGTGGCATCGGCCAGCGCCAGAGTGGGCTAGTCGGGGCAGTCGCGG
>CAYSFN010000317.1:1071-1609 GCA_964430045.1 uncultured Gemmatimonadaceae bacterium | reverse complement strand
AGGAAGAAGTGATTTATGATTTTATTCTTTCTGAGATCGACGCTGTTGTGAATGATCTTCCTGCCTCCTGGCCTTCTTCCGAATATGGTCGGCCAACTAAATATGTGGCGCTGGCGCTCAAAAGCAGGGCTGCCATGTATGCTGCAAGTATTGCTGCGTGGGGAAAAGTCGATATAAATGGAATTGTAGGAATACCAAATAATGATGCTCAGAGATTTTGGCAAGCCTCGTACGATGCTTCCAAAAGTATTATTGAGTCCAAAACGCGGGAGTTATATAATAGACTTCCGGATAATAAGGCAGAGAATTTTCGAAGGCTATTTGTCGACGAAAATAACAGTGAGGTTATTTTCTCATGGCAGCTCACAGGGCAGAATATAAATAATAGCTATGACCTCTTTATGTCTCCCTTTCAGTTTTGTCCAGGATGGGGAGGAGCAAATACTTCTGTCTATTTGGAAATGGTTGAAGAATTTGAGAATGTGGATGGAAGTCCGGGAGTATTCGACTGGGATTTGGCCACAAGCCAGACATGGGA
>CAYSFN010000317.1:0-1061 GCA_964430045.1 uncultured Gemmatimonadaceae bacterium | reverse complement strand
GATCTAAGGGAGTTCTTTGCAAATAAGGATCCTCGGTTTCATGCTACAATATACTATGAGGGAGTTGTCTGGAGAGGAGAGCCAATTGAAAACTGGGGCGGGATTGTAATGCCTGATGGTTCAAAATTAACCAGTGGCTTTTATGAAGGTCGACCCGCGTTAGGCAGGTCTTATTCAGCAGCCGGCTATGCCGGAGGTGCTATCACCGGATTTAACGTGCTCAAATATTTAGATGAAACTTTGACTCCTATTACAAATAATAGATCAAAAATTGATTTCATAGTCTTCAGATTAGGAGAAATTTATCTAAATTATGCTGAGGCTTCATTTGAACTTGGCAAGCACGAAGAAGCCCTCTATGCTATAAATGAAATTAGAAACAGGGCTGGAATAAGTTTGCTAAATTCGATTTCAAGAGAAGAAATTAGACATGAAAGAAAGGTAGAACTAGCATTTGAAGGACATCGTTGGTGGGATTTGAAAAGGTGGAGAATAGGAGTAGATGCTATTAGTCGAAATTTTACCGGAATCTATACATATTATGATGTCAATAGTGGGAAATTTAAAATTGAAAAAAATAGTAGTGCAGACGGAGGTATTCCTGCATCCTTTCATGAAAGACACTATTATTTCCCCATAACACCTAATAGAATTTCTAATAATCCTAATCTTGCTCCTGAAAATCCAGGGTACTAAGTCGTGCAAACAGGTTTCAAGTATATACTTGAAACCTGTTTGCTTTTCAAAAGTAATAGTAAAAGATTCTATTTATTTTAGTGATTCTAACTCTACTTTAATTTGATTGTCTCAACAGATAGCAAAAATATATCTAAATTATAAGCAGATAAATTCGAGATATCAGATAATCTACTTATTATAATTGAAAGAAGTAACAGACAAACGCAGGTAGGTCTACTATATATAAATATGTAAAATGTTCAAATATATTATATCAAAATGTTCAATATTATAATTTTTAGAATTATTTTTTGTCTAAGCTTTGTTAATTCAACAAGTGTATGGGGAAAATATATATCGAATTATATAAATTCTAATTCAGA
>CAYSFN010000316.1:0-1612 GCA_964430045.1 uncultured Gemmatimonadaceae bacterium | reverse complement strand
TTTTAATTAGTAGCAAAGTCGGAGATATATTTGGCCGGAAACGGGCATATATTCTTGGACTTTTAGGTTATGCAGTCGGGGCTATCGCTATGACTCTGACAAACAACATTACAACCGTATTTATTTTTTGGGCAATCATCGGAGGACTTGGAGCATCTTTGCTTCTACCGGCGATGCAATCACTGATACATGGTAATTTTACAGGGGCAGCCCAGAGAAAGACCTATGCTCTAGTTGGAGCGGCAGCGGCAATTGCAGCGGCAATTGGACCATTGCTCGGTGGTTTTCTGACAACTTTTATATCATGGCGCGTCGGCTTCTTTTTGGAAGCTGTTGTTATTGCGATAATTCTTTTAAATATAAATTTAGTAAAAGATGTGGTATATGATGGCCCACGTAACATTGATTTTGTTGGGGCCTTGTTGTCAGTGTTCGGTATGGGTGGTGTGGTTCTCGGAATACTTCTATGGCAAGAAGGCGCGGAATCTGTTGGTGCGGTAATCGCATTTGGAATCATAGGACTCTCACTGCTTGCTTATTGGCTAATCAAACGAAAAAGAGAGGGCAAAACCTTCTTAATTGATCCGGATCTATTCAAACTTCCTCATTTTAGACTTGGGATTTCTGGGGCAATGTTGCAAAACATTACTCTTGGGGGTGCAATGATTGCATTGCCGATTTTCCTTCAGATGACTTTAGAATATAATGCGATGCAAACTGGACTAACACTTGCTCCGCTTTCACTCACAATGTTTGCTACCGCCCTTATTGCTGGTAAGCGCGCAAGTGGTAAGCGGCCCAGTGCAATTATTCGTATGGGATTTATATTTAGTACTCTAGGATTGGGCCTTATAATCCCAATAATTCCACGTACTGATTCAGGTTGGGCGCTTGCTATACCGCTGATGATTGCTGGTGCAGGTTTGGGATTATTGGTATCACAGTTGAATAATTACACATTAGCTCCCATTGATGAAAAGCACGTAAGTGAAGCAGCCGGTGTTAACTCAGCTGCTGGTTCATTTGGACTGTCGTTTGGACTGGCTATGGCCGGTGGCATTATGCTCGCTGTTCTAGCGTTTTCATTCACGAACTTAACAAATAACAGTACTGTCATTCCATCTTCAGAGAAGCAACAGATATACACTACACTAGAAGACGATGCTCAAGTTATGAGCAATTCAAGCCTAGAGCAGCAGATTGCTAACCAGCCGCAAAATATCCAAGATGAAGTGTTAAATATCAACTCTGAGGCTAGAAGCAGATCACTCCAGATTGCGCTACTTGTGCCTATTATCGCCGGATTCATGGGTATATTAGCCTCATTCGGCATGATGAAACTACCGGATATTAAACCAAGTGCGTCACTTGAAGGTGTGAGTTTAGGCTAAGCTCTGGCACTATCTCAATGAAAACTTGGATTATCACAGATAATCCTCGCCCTTACGGATTCGAGTCACCTTTGGCGACCCCCGAACTTCGTCTTTGAAAACAAGTTTTCAAGAGAAGATTCGTTTCCGAACTGCCAGTGGCAGTTCTCACCTCGACATTCTTTTGAAATGTCGAGAATTTGAGTCCCCGAATCTCCACGAAAAAACTCCACACAAGGTGG
>CAYSFN010000315.1:0-1615 GCA_964430045.1 uncultured Gemmatimonadaceae bacterium | reverse complement strand
GGTTCAAGCCCCGTTACTCACCCCAATGATTGCAAGGGTTGTAGCCCCATCAACGGCAAGGAAACTACACTCTGCACTACACCGATCGGGTGACGGGCAGAAAGTAGGCACCTCATGGTCCAGGCCAACCCCCACGCGAAGCGCTCCGGAGAGGTCGTGTGGCGCGTCCAATACCGCATCGACGGCCGCGTCGTCACCGACACCTTCGACACCCAGTCGGCCGGCGACGAATACGCGAGCCTCGTCGAACGCGTCGGCGGTGCTGCGGCCCGCCAGGTTCTCGCGAAGCGACGCAGCGGCGGCGAGACCGTCCCCACCCTGCGCCAGTGGACGGCGCAATACCTCTCCCCCGAGAGCGGACTCCTCACCGGCATCGAACCGTCGACACGCCAGAACTACGAGCGCATCGCCGAGCGGTCCTTCCTGACCTTCCTCGGCGACTACCCGCTGACGGCGATCAGCAAGGAGACAGTCGGCCAGTGGGTGGCGTGGCAAGAGAAGCGGCCCAAGACGCGCAACGCGGACGGCAACATGCGCGAGGTCGAGGGCAGCATGCTGTCGGCGAAGACGATCAAGAACTACCACGCGCTCCTCTCCAACGTCCTCAAAGCCGCCGTCGAGGGCGGCATCATCGAGCAGAATCCGGCCTTCCGCACCCGCCTCTCGGCCGGTATCGCCGAAGAGCCCGTGTTCCTCTCCCGCGACCAGTTCGCTCGTCTTTACAGCGAGATCCCCGAGTACTACAAGCCTCTCGTCGCACTGCTCGTCGGAACGCAGATGCGATGGTCCGAGGCAACGGCGCTGCAGTGGAAACACATCAACACTGACACCGCTCCCCCGACGATCCGCGTCAGCCAGGCGTGGAAGAAGCCGACGACGACGAGCCCATGGCGGATCGGGCCGACGAAGACGAGGCGGGGGCGCCGCACCGTGTCCGTATGGAACGAGCTGATTGCGCTGCTCGGTGAACCTGGCAGCCCCGAGGATCTCGTCATCCAGGGACGGCTCAACGGTGGACGCCTCTGGTACGGGTCGTTCCTCAGTCGCATTTGGAACACTGCCGTCGAACGAGCCGAACTCAACCCGCGACCCACACCCCACGACCTTCGACACACCGGCGCATCATGGCTGATCGCGGACGGGAAGCCACTCCCATTCATCCAGGCCCGCCTCGGCCACGAGTCGATCACGACGACGATCAACGTCTACGGGCACCTCCTGCCGGACGCGCACACGCAGATGGCGGACTCTCTCGCGGCAACTCTTTCCAATGTCGTGCCCCTCCGCGACTCAGCTCAGCTCGAGGTGACAGAGGGTGCTTGAACATGGGGACGACGATCTGATCCCCACCGACCCTGACTGCCCGGCGTGTGGGACGCGCTGCTACCCGCGGGCGGCGAGTTCGTGGGAGCACGCGCAAGCCGCGCAGCGATCGCATGAGCGCGCCGGGGGCATGCCCCAGAGGCCACCTGCACCGGAACTGCTCGCGGCGTATCGCGACGCGCTGCGGGCACGGGTTGGCCCGGGCACGACGAAAGCGGCCCCCTCCGCCCACCCGTGAGGGTGAGGGAGGGGGCCGTTTGTCACGTCGTTCGTAAGGTCGGGTAGCCGATGG
>CAYSFN010000314.1:0-1619 GCA_964430045.1 uncultured Gemmatimonadaceae bacterium | reverse complement strand
CGCGCACGAGCACGATCGAGTGCTCCTGCAGGTTGTGGCCCTCACCCGGGATGTAGGCGGTGACTTCGAAGCCGTTCACCAGACGGATACGCGCGACCTTGCGCAGCGCGGAATTCGGCTTCTTGGGGGTCGTGGTGTACACGCGTGTGCACACACCACGCTTGAACGGGTTCGCCTTGAGCGCCGGGGCCTTGTCCTTGGCCACCACCGCCTGACGCGAACGCCGGACCAACTGATTGATCGTCGGCATACGTCGGACTGATGTCTGTTCGAACTACGGATGCGTACGTGGATCGGGCAGGCGAAGTCCTGAGCCCGGCACGGAACAGACTGAGAAAGTTAGAGGGAGACGAGAGGGGACACAAGAGGGGCACGCAGAGGGACGGTGATCACTCCAACCCCGGAACGACCCTGTACCGCATCACCCCCGGGAGCCCATCCTCGTCGCGGGTGATGGCCCAGACCACGTCGCCGTCGGCCTCCTGGAGCGTCGTGCGCGGCGGGAAATCGACACGACCCAGGAACTCCCCCTCGGGGGAGAAAACCTCGTACACCGTCGCGTCGCGAAACAGGCGCTGGGGGCGCCCGTCGGAACGGGGCGGCTCGAGCTCGCGTTCTGGAATCTGCTCCGACGGCATCGCGACACGCGCCCAGATGCGCCCGTCGCGCGTCACGACAATGGCCTGGAGCGGCGCCTTCTGGGCGGGCATGGCGTCACCGCTCCACACCCACGCCGGGTTGGTCTGCCGCAGGTTCCACGTGATCATCGCCTTCTCGTTCTCCTGCTCGGCGGCGCTCACGGGGACCGGTGCCATGCTCCGCTCGATGCGGACCGGTTTGGAGGCCGTGCGGCCGAGGGTGATCGTGTACCGACCGCCGTCGGCCGCCACGAAATACCCGCCGGGGTGCCAGCGCCAGAAGCCGCCCGGCGCGTAGCGCACCGAGGTCGAACTGCGCCCCCCGCCGTCGGCCGACTGGGCCTGCCATTGCAGCCGCTTGACGGGGATGACCGGCGGGACGATGGAATCGACCCACTTGCCCCCCTCCCCAAGCCTGACGAGACCCAGCTTCCAGAAGGTGTCGTACTCGCCGGGCTCTCCCACGGGGCGGGTCACGTAGAGCGTCCCCGCGGCATCGACGACCAGCCCGTTGGACGTATTGAACCCGGAGGCGTGCGACCACGCGTCGAGGAAATCACCGCTCGCCGAGAAAAAGGCGATGCGCGCATTCTGCGAATCCCATATCGCGATGCGGCCGTCGGGCATGACGACGAGGCCGCTGTTGCCGGCGAACTCGCCGGGGCCGGCGCCGCGCCGTCCGACTCTCTATTCGAGAGTGCCGGCCGAGTCGAACAGGAACATCGTCGCCGCACGGGGATCGAAGACCCAGAGGCGCCCGTCACGTCCGGGCCTGAACTCGAAGACCTCGGTAAAGAGGGACGTGTCGTCTTCAGGCGGCGCAATGCGCAGTTCGGCGGCGAGCGTGCGCACGGCCGCCGGGGCAACGTCACCGGCCACGCGGGCGATGATCGTGTCGCCCGCGGCATCGAACGTGGTTGCGAGGCCGGTGGAGTTCAGTGCGTCGCCGGCGCAGGCGGCAAGGAGAGCCGCAGCGACGAA
>CAYSFN010000313.1:900-1626 GCA_964430045.1 uncultured Gemmatimonadaceae bacterium | reverse complement strand
AACGCGACGCAATCCAAAGAATCCAAAGCGGCATCAAGATGTCGCACTCCAAATTACCGTATGCAATTCAATCGTTAACCGCTCTAGATTGAGCCAATTTTCACCTTGTATTTCATCGTCACGCAGAGCAATACAATGATCGTGCGCCAGCGCATCGGAGTACCAACCATGAATCATCCCTTAATTCGAATGAGCGTCCTATCCATCGGCTGTCTTCTTCTGGCCGCAAATATCCTCGCCGCCCAACCCGCCGAGCGCAAAGTCGGCGCGGCCACTCGGCTCGACTGGGAATTCGCCGTCAGCGGCTTCGGCAAAGGCGCGGCCAAGCTGCCGGCGGCATACGATTCGACCAAGCAACGCTATCAACTCTTCGTGCCCAAAAACTATCGCAAAGAACAACCCGCCGCACTCGTGCTGTTCCTGCCGCCGACCGATTCGCCGGGCGGCTGGACAAGATGGCAGACCTATTGCGAGAAAGAAGGCGTGTTCTTCGTCTCCCCCTTCGGCGCAGGCAACGGCACGCCGCCGGGACATCGCACCCGCGCCATCCTCGACGTGTTCGACGACGTGCGCCGCCAATACGCCATCGACCCCGATCGAACCTACATCACCGGCTTCTCCGGCGGCGGTCGCATGGCCTGCGCCATCGGCTTCGCGCTCCCCGAATACTTCGGCGGCGTCATTCCTCTGTGCGGCACCAATCCGAGCACCGGCCCGGCCCACCTG
>CAYSFN010000313.1:0-890 GCA_964430045.1 uncultured Gemmatimonadaceae bacterium | reverse complement strand
TGGCTCCCGGGTTCGACGAACTCGGCATCCGCACGAAGCTCTGGATCGTGCCGAAGATGGGCCACGACAATCCGCCCGCGTCCGTCGTCCACGAGGTCCACGCCTGGCTCGCCGACGATCTGAAGCGGCGCCGCGACGACGCCAAGGCTCGGCCCAACCTGGCGGTATCGCCGAGTGATACCCCGACCGGCGCCGAGCAAGCCAAGCGATTTCTCGATGCGGCGGCGAGCGATCTGAAGGATCCGGCCCGCACCTGGCGCGGGATCACGCTGCTTCAAGGCGTCTCCCAACGATGGGCAAAAACCGAATCGGCAACGACCGCACGCGGACTGCTCCAGAAAGCCGTCGATGACGATGCGATTCTGCAGCGCGTCGAAAAGCAGGGAACCGAGGACGAAGTCAAGGCACTCAGTTCCCAGGCCAAAGCGCTCGAGCGATTCGGCAACCTGCCCAAAGCGATCGAGGCGTGGCAGTTGCTCGCCCGCAACTACGAGGGAACGGCGGTCGCGGCGATGGCAAACGACAATATCAAACGATTGCGTGCAAAGGGGAAGTGACTCGTAATTGCATTCCTTCCGCACTCGCCAACGATCTGCTATGATCTTCGATGGTGAGTTGATCGCTTCACGCACACGGCGCCGGATTCCCGACAACGGTATGCGCCAGGCTCTTGAGAGAACAGGCCATGATGTATCGAATTCCACTCGTATTCACACCGCAGCCGGAGGGCGGCTACACGGTAACTTCCCCCGCGCTGCCGGAATTGATCACGGAAGGCGATACGCTCGAAGCAGCGCAAAAGAACGTTCAAGATGCGTTCGAAGCGGTGCTTGAGATTTACACGGAGCAAAACCGCCCCATGCCCGCGGCGATCGGCACCGTATGGTGCA
>CAYSFN010000312.1:0-1631 GCA_964430045.1 uncultured Gemmatimonadaceae bacterium | reverse complement strand
ACGGAACCGTGACCGTCCGTGGCGGATCCACGGTGACGGTGGCCGTCAGCGACAGCTACGACACGGTGTTCCTCGCCGTCATCGGCATCGGCCGGCTCGACGTGACCGGCACCGCGAGCGCCCGTGTGATCCGCACCTTCGGAGGGAACGAACGATGACCATCCGTCGCCGACTCGCAGGGCTAGCAGCGACCCTAGGGATTCTCGCGTTCGTCGCCGGGCTCCCGATCCTTCTCGTGTGGGCGTACCGGCGTCTGTGGACGTTCACCTGGTCCGAGCTGTGGGTGCGTGCGCAGATGCCCGACGACGGCTCGCTCCTGATCGCCCTGGTGCAGGCGATCGCGTGGATCGCGTGGGCATACCTTGCCTGGGGGCTCGTGCTCGAAGCGGTCTACCGGGTGCGCGGGATGAGCGCGCCGCGTGTGCGCGGCCTCCGGCTCTCCCAGGGGGTGGCACGGCACTTCATCGACGTTGCGGCAACGCTCTTCGTCGTCGTGCCGGTGACGACGCCGATCATCGCGGCGCCCGCTCACGCACTCACGTCGGTCAGTACCGGCCCGGCACACGCCGCTGTCTCGCCGGCGGCCGTCGCGTCGACGGTCGCAGAGCCGTCGTCGATCGCCGCTTCTGCCCTCGTTGCCGAGCCGACGACTCCGCCGCCGACCACGTTCGAGCACACCGTCAAGCGCAACGAGTCGTTGTGGAAGATCGCCGAGCGCTACTTGGGGCACGGCACCGCGTGGACGCAGATCCGCGACCTGAACCGCGACGTCATCGGGGACAACCCCTCCTACATCGAACCGGGTCTGGTGCTGCGGATCCCACAGATCGCCGAGCCCCCGCTCGCAGACGGGACCTACGTCGTCGAGCCCGGAGACACACTTTCGGGCATCGCAGCGGAGACGCTCGGCGACGCGGGCCGCTACGGCGAGATCTACGAAGCATCGACCGCGACGGTGCAGCCCGACGGCGACCGCCTGACCGACCCCGACCTCATCCGTCCCGGCTGGACCATGACGATCCCTGGCGAGTCGAACGCCGATCCGGCGACGGACAGAACCGTTGCCCCAGCCGTGGCCGATTCTCCAGTACGTGCCGCGGCGCCGAGCCACGACCCGGTGCCGCCGACGTCGTTGAACGGCACACCAGCAACGAAACCTCGGCCACCGGCCGCGACGCCTCGTCACGTCGACGCTGGTGCTGAGGGATCGGATGCACCGACGTCGGAAGCTCGCGGCGAGGCCGGCTCGAAGCAGGACGGCGTGTCGGAGACCGAAAGCCATTTGGACCACGGTGACACCTCGCCGTCGTGGCTCGTACCTGGCCTCACCGGCGCCGGCGGGATCCTCGCTGGCGCCCTGCTGCTCACGATCCGTGCCCGCCGGCGAACCGCCGCCCGACGACGCGAGACGGGGAAGATGCTCCCGCCGCTGCCACCGGAGCTGCAAGCGACGGCGAAGACCGCGGCCGCCGTCGGACCCACGCCTTCCGAGGCCGTCACATGCCTCACCGCCATGCTCGACGGACTGGCTGCCGCTTCCCCCGATCCGAACCTCCGACCCAAGGTGGTCACCGCAGTCATCTCCGGCGGCGACGTCACGCTGACGCTCGCGGAAAACGCCTCCCTCCCCG
>CAYSFN010000311.1:0-1634 GCA_964430045.1 uncultured Gemmatimonadaceae bacterium | reverse complement strand
GGCGTATTCCCTGACCGTGATCGTATCTTTAAGCAACTCCTGCTGAATGGCCCCGTTTATATCCAGGTTGGCTTTGTAACAAAGCAGCTCAAGGTTCTCTTTGCCTTTTTTGTAGATCACATCCCCTGATCGGATATGGGCAATCGTCCACCAGGTAAAAGCCGTAATGGCATAAAAGGCAACAAAAGCGAATATGATTCCGGGCTTTCTCATCTTAAAGCAAAAATACGCGCATTATTTTTTACATGGTGCAGACGTTATTGAATCGCCTGTCCCTGCTTTTTTAAAGCGTCCCTGTACGCCTTTTCCCATTCCACGGCTTTCTGTTCATCATAGTCCTCCAGGGTAAACCGGGTGTATTTAATGGTGCGTCCGCGTGCCATAAAGAGCTGCTCATAATACGTCATGATGCTTTTAAGGTGCGGCTGCGCATCGGGGTTTTCATGCTCGTTCCAATCCGTAACCAGCGGACTGATACCGATATCGGGGAGCAATTGGGTGGTGAACCCGAACAGGTCGTCATCATCTGTTTTGAGGTGAACCGCCCCGTTGCGAGCAAGGATGTTTTTGTACATTTTTAAGAACCTGGGATGGGTTAGTCTGTGTTTGGCATGCCTGCCGCGGGGAAAAGGATCGGGAAAAGTGATCCATATTTCACTCACTTCTTCTTTATCGAAAAAGTCCCCGATCTTGTCAATGACAATGCGCATAAAAGCCACATTGGTCAGCCCTTCGGAGGCGGCAATGCCGGCTCCTTTCCACATCCGGTTGCTTTTTATATCAATACCGATAAAGTTCTTTTGCGTGAATTTCCTGCCCAATGCGACCGTATATTCCCCTTTTCCGCAACCCAGTTCCAAAACAATGGGATACTCATTTTTAAACACTTCCCTGCACCATTTCCCTTTCAATTCATAAGGAAAATCAAAGGTGTTGGCGAAGGTTTTGAATTCCGCAAAACGCCTGAGCTTATCTTTACCCATAAGTTATGCAAAAAAAGGCTTTCATACGTAAAAAGACAGTTGTTTTTATAATTTGAAAAGAATGGATGTACTTTGCAAAAAAAATCAATTCCCATGATCCAGCGTTTACAAAGCCTTTATTTATTTGCCATTATCATCATTTGTGCCGTATTGTGCGGAGGCTCGGTGATCAATGTACGTGAAACGGTTGACGGTGTTACAAAAGATTATATCATGAATTTCCTGTATTTTAAGGTTTATGAGAACGGTGTGCTGGCACAGAGCGACATGCAATATGTGCTGATCCTGATCCTGTCGCTGACCATGCTCTGGACATTCAAGATCCTCTTCGGTTTTAAGAACAGGCAGCAGCAGCTCAAAGATGCCCGTATCAATTTCATATTCATGGGTGTGCTTTTTGCCGCGTTGTTTTCCACGGCTTCCTTACGGATCCCTAACCTGCATTTTTCGAGCCTGTCGGCTAATTCGGTTTTCGGGCTTGCACTCTTTATTTTTATGTTCTACCTCAATTTCAGGGCGATCATGCTGATCCGTAAAGACGAACGTATGGTGAAGGATGCGGACAGGATCAGGTGAACGGCCGTTAAATTTATCCGAAACAGATGCTGGAAAATGCCGGAAGAACAGATATCGGACAGCTTGGAGAGTTTG
>CAYSFN010000310.1:0-1647 GCA_964430045.1 uncultured Gemmatimonadaceae bacterium | reverse complement strand
TGAGAATAGAGGCGTAGAAGTTCGTCCGGAGGAACGATTTCATCGCAGTAGAATCTGGCGAGAGAAGATCGGATTTGCAAATAGTCTTCATCGATTTTGATTGTGATTCCTTCGGAGCTATCTTGAATGAAGGAGCTTCGGAAGGCTCTGGCCATGGCGTCGAATCGATCGCAAAGATAGCTGCGGTCGTGTTGGTGGTCCAGTTCGGACCAGTCGTAGGACTGGAAGAGATTGTTGATGTAGACCAGTACATAATCGCCGGTGCTGGCCAGGGTGTCGAAGAAGTCGAGCCAGTTCGCGGGATTTTTGGCGATTGCTTCGGCGAGATCCATCACTGCTTCTGGCTTAGCGTCATCGCCGTTCAGCCAGCAATCCTGGACGAAATCGCGGACTCGATTGCTATGCGGCGAACAATCGGTCTTGAGTGAAATGCGCTTCAAGCTATCGATAATTTCTGCCATCAAATCGTATCGCTCAAACCAGTAAGATTGACGCAAGCTCTGGTCCTGGTACGAATCGATATCCCGGGAGACGCGTTCTCGTAGATGAGCACCCATCAAGACTCTCTTCCAGGTCAGCCATTCTCGAAGACGGCAAATCAAGTTGAGCCAACTCGATTCGTCGTCCATTGAGATTTTTTGTTTGAGTGAATCATAATCCTGAAGGATGAGATCCCACTCTTGGAGGCGGAGCAGGGCATCCCAGTAACCTGACACGAACCGCATCATCAGATAAGTGGATGGGTGAGCTTGAACCAGTCGTGCGCACCTTGGGGTGAGAGCTTCGCTATTGCGCGAGTTGAGTTCGGTGAGATAGATTGAAAGCAAGTCTTCGGAGAAATAGCATTGAAGCATTCCCTCGACGAGCCAGTCGCATGGTTCGCGATTTTCGTCTAGAGTCGTGTCGAGAGTTAGAAGCCAATAGAGCTGAAGATAGAGTTGGGAAAGCGTGGGTTGCAGGTGCTGCTTTTCCCGAAGCTGCTGATAAGCCTCGGCTAGATGTCCTTCAACGGCTCGATTCCAGATTGCCTCCAGGCTCAATTTGGTTTGGGCCGACTCTTCCGTGGGGCTGGTGTGGGTCTCCTCCGATGGGGATGGAGCCGATCCCAAAGCGGCGGATAGCCATCCGTATTCGTTGCGGTTTTGCAAGGCCTCGTAAGCTTCACGGATCAAGCGGAATTGATCGGGGGAGTGTTCCGGTTTATAGAGTCGGATCAGACGAGTATAGGCCCGCTTCAGATCCCGTTCGGAAACATCCTGATCGACTCCCAGTAATTCATAGGGATTCTTGGGCCAAAGCTTATAATCATCGGGCAGGTGGGATTCACTCATAAACGGCACAAAGGTAATATGTGAAATTCGGTAGACGACTATTTGCTTTCGGTGCGACGCTTCTGTTCCTCGATTAGCTTCCTCAGTCGCTCCCCTTTCATGTATTTCGTTCTCTCGCCGAATTCCTCGTGCTTTTTGGGGTCGAAGCTTTGAGTGGGCGCGGGAGGCGTCGCTTTCTCGGGAGTCGAATTCATTTTCGCGACCAGGCGAATTCCATTGATGACCAGAAACAAGCAGACAAAAGCCCACCAATAGCCCTTGCTCGTTCGAGTCGGATGATAAGAGGCGCGATATTCCTTTTTCGCTTTCCTGGGGC
>CAYSFN010000309.1:0-1652 GCA_964430045.1 uncultured Gemmatimonadaceae bacterium | reverse complement strand
GCTAGCGCTTGAGGCGCAGCGCGATCGCCCCCCGGATCCCGACCACCATGTCCGCCCCCTCGAAGCTGGACACCGAGACCGTCGGACCGACCTGGATCCACTCGTCGAACCGGAATCCGAGGCCGAAGGTGAATACGCCGGCGGTGTCGCCCACGTCCTCGTCCTCCGTCTCGCCGACGCCCACGAAGGTGCCGGTGACCCGCGTCAGTTGGACGATGCCATAGGGCACCACCGACACGTAGCGGTCCTCCGAGAGCTGCGCGCCGAATCCAACACCGACGCTGACCGAGTTCAAGCGCGCCCGTGCCGTCCCGCCGGTCGTGGTCGCGAAGTCCGTCCCCTGCGTGACGCGGGCCGACACGATCGGGCAGAACTCCAGCACGTCCTCCGTCCGGCGGCGTGTCCCCACGAGCACCCCGACCCGCTTCCGGGTCTCCGACGGGTTGCGGAACACGTCGTACGAGCCGCCGACGCCCGTGATCAGGCGGCCGCCCCACCAGCCGACCGTGCCTTCGACGCCGCCACCCACGCGGCTGCCGTCCACGGACCCCCCGACCGCCACGTTGAGCGGTCCTGACGCGAAGGACGGGTTGCCCAGGCAGGACTGCGCCCAGCCCACGGACGAGGCTGACAGCATGCCGAGGACGGCAGCGAGGAGGTGGCGACGCATGCTCAGAGATGAAGAGGGTTCACCCAATGTACCCCGCTGGGCGCGCCTCGGTCATGCCGACCGGGCCGCAACGCGAACGGCCGCCGACCCGGTTTCCCGGGGCGGCGGCCGTTCAGTCAGCGCGTCTGCGACTTAGCGCGATCCCAACGGCAGGGACACCCGCAGGCCGAGCACCGAATCGGAGCCCTCCTGCGTCGACAGGTCGAACGACGGGGCCAGCACGATCCCGTTGTTCAGACGGAACGCCACACCGAGGCCGATGAGCACCGAGGTGTCCGAGTTGTTGAAGTCACCCACCGCCGCACGGGTCCACGCGAAGCGGGCCGACGCGAACGGCGCGAGGGTGAACGCGCCACCTTCGAAGACGTCGAGCGCGGCACCGACGCCGCCAGCGGCCTGGATCGTGCTCACGTCATCGCCAGGGCCCATGTAGTACGTCGCGGTCCCGAGCGGGCAGTAGGCAAGCTTGCCGCTCGCCATCTGCGTGCCGATGAGACCACCCACCTGGATCTGCTTGTCGTCGATGCCATCGAAGGTCGTGAACCCCGCATTGACGCCGAAGAAGGTCCCGCTCTCACCGCTGCCGAAATTCACCTGGCCGACGAGAGAGGTCGCGCCATCCGGAAGGTACGCCTGCGCCGACACGTTCTTGCCCGCCGAGCCGAACGACGGGTACCCGAGGCAGGACTGCGCCTCGGCGGCACCCGCCACGAGGACCGTCGCTGCCACAACTCCGAACAGCCGATTCACAACACGCATCGAAGAGCTCCTGAGAGGAGGTGATGATCAGGCGCACTCGCGCCGTTCGTCCATATTAGGACGACGCTGTAAGAATGTCGTTTCGTGCCTGATGTCGCCAGTGCTTGACATCACAATGTCCGAACGCTCCGGCACGGCGGTCGCGGGAGGGCGGGGGCGTCGCATCCGGCGCGCGCCCCTCGACGGCGGTATATTTCAGGGATGGTACATACCGTGTTCCACG
>CAYSFN010000308.1:0-1653 GCA_964430045.1 uncultured Gemmatimonadaceae bacterium | reverse complement strand
GCAGCTCCACCAACGTGAAACCATGTAGGGGCCGGGAGAAGCGGTTATGCTTCACTTGAGATCGTTTTTTTCCACGACCCCGTACATGGAGACTTTCATTATGCCCGCCGCTGAACCGCTTCGCCACCGTTGGTGCGTCGGCGTCGATCTGCACAAGGACACGCTGGCCGTCTACACGCTCTGCGCCTGTTGCGGCGAGTGCAGCTTCGCCACGCTGCGCTGCAAGAACCGCCGGCAGATCGTCGAATTCTTCCGCAACCTGCCGCGGCCGCACGTCGTGGCCATCGAGTCGGTGGGCTTCTACCGCTGGCTGTGGGAGCTGCTCGAGCCGCTGGTCGACGAACTCGTGCTGGCCGACGCTGCGCAAGCCCGTGCGTTGGCCGGACGACGGCTCAAGACCGACCGCGAAGACGCCGCCAACGTCGCCGAACTGCTGGCCGCCCGCCGCTTGCCGCGCGCCTGGGCGCCGACCAGGGAAGTGCAGTTGCTCCGCGACCTCGCCCGGCATCGCAACGGCTTCGCGCGGCAGCACGGCCGCGTGGCGCATCGCGTGCGGTCGATCATGAACAGCAACAATCGCCCCGGCCCGACGCGGCTGACCAGCGACAGCCTGGTCCGCTGGCTCAAAGCGTACAGCGTCAAACTGCCCGAGCGGCACGTGGCCATGCTCTGGCATTGCGTCGATCAACTGACGCTCACCGAACGGCAGATCGCGCAGGCCGAACGAAGCCTGGCGCCGTTGCTGCAGACCGAAACGTTCCGCCGCGACTTCGAAATTCTCGACAGTTTTCCCGGCGTGGCGTTGGTCGCCGCGGCGACCATCCTCGGCGAAGTGGGCGACTTCCGCCGCTTCGCCGACGGCAAGGCGATCACCCGCTTCGCCGGCTTGAATCCGCGCGTGTACGCCTCGGGCGGGAAGCAACGCGTCGGCGCGATCGCCAAGACCGGTTCGCGTCATCTGCGTTGGATGCTGCAGCAAGCGGCCTGGACCGCCATCCGAACCGACGACCGCGTGAAGAAGATCTTCCTGCGGATCGCCCGGCGCAGCGGGCGCAAGGCGGCCGCCACGGCGATCGCCCGCAAGCTGCTGGTCTGGATGCACAGCGCGGTCAAGCACGATCGTTTGTATGGAGAACAGGCGGCGCCGACGCCGCAGAGCCTTTGAAAGAGAGAGGCCTCGAAGCGCAAGCAGAGGCGCGGCAGCTCGCCAGGTTTTATGAGCCATGGACTCGACGTCCTCAGCTCGCAAGTGTGAATGGGCGCCGCGACTCTCGCAATCGATTTCATGGGCCGGAAGCTGGTCTTCTCGAGCTCGCATAGCTGAATGAACCCTTCGAGGGGCGCCTGGCTCGGCGCTCTTCGGCAGAGGTTGCCGCGAGGCCGCTGGAACGACAATCCAAACTGCGCAGGGTCCGCCGGCACGCCCGCTCCGCTCCGGCTGGGGAGGACCCTGCACTACGCGGGCGAGCCGGCTCGCGAAAGAGAGGCGCCGAAAGAAAAATTCCAGCACCGCTTGACCGGAAACTACATAGCTAAATCCGTTTTTTGAAAGACGACGACGCATGCTGCGTTGCTCCTGAAAAACAGCGCTGAAATGGAAACGGCGTTCACGTCGTTGCGCACCAGCCCAACTGTGGCCCACGCGATCACGAC
>CAYSFN010000307.1:1170-1666 GCA_964430045.1 uncultured Gemmatimonadaceae bacterium | reverse complement strand
GCAGTTTTGTCCATGAATATGGAGCGGGTACACAACACGTGCAAGCGTTTATGCCGGAAAAAGAAGAAGAAGTGTAAAGGTGTAAAGATCAGGCAAGAAATTCCTGGAAATCCTGCTCCAATGCCATAAACAATTCCACAAAGCGCAGGTATTCAGCTTTTAGCTTTATGTGCTCGCGGGTAACGCGGTCGCGCAGGTATTCAAGTGCGAAATTGGTCATGCGTTCAATTTCATTTTCGTGTGCCTTTACGTCATGCCTCAGCGTATCCAGCACTTCACGCTGCCGGATGAACTGATTCTGGAACTGTTCGATTCGGGGCGTTAATGCCCGTGGCGGCTTGGTAGCGGCAAATTCGGAAATTTCACTTTCCATCACCCCCAAGTGTTGCTTGTAAAAATCAAGTGTTTTTAGCCACTTGATATGTTCAGTTTCAAGCGCATTTGACGTCACGGTTTCCATAAATTAGTTTCACAAATGGTTAGGGAAAGTACTAAA
>CAYSFN010000307.1:0-1160 GCA_964430045.1 uncultured Gemmatimonadaceae bacterium | reverse complement strand
AAAAAGGGGAATCCGTTCTTATTTTTTAATCTAATAATCATTAGGTCGTTTGTAAAGCACTTCTTATATTGACATATAATTGTTTATTTATCAAATAATTATATTTTTTTGAAGGATTTGTCTAATCAGCTATTTTTGCCCTGTAAAACCAATCTGAACAAATAATGGAATTCCGAACAGAGCACGACACCATGGGGGAAGTGAAAGTCCCTGCCTCAAAATACTGGGGCGCACAAACCGAGCGTTCACGTAACAATTTTAAGATCGGGCCCGAGGCAAGCATGCCGAAAGAGATCATTTATGCCTTCGGTTACCTGAAAAAAGCGGCTGCTCACGCCAACATGGAATTGGGTGTTCTGTCAAAAGAAAAATGTGAGCTGATCAGCAAAGCCTGCGACGAAATATTAGCCGGCCGGCATGATGAGGAATTCCCGTTGGTGATCTGGCAGACAGGCAGCGGTACACAAAGCAATATGAACGCCAATGAAGTGATTGCAAACCGGGGCCATGTGATCGGTGGGGGAAAATTGTCAGACGAACATAAAGTCCTGCACCCGAATGATGATGTGAACAAATCCCAGTCATCGAACGATACCTATCCCACGGCCATGCATATCGCAACCTATAAGCAGGTCGTGGAAATCACCCTGCCCGGCATGGCATTGTTACGCAAGACCCTTGATGAAAAGGCAAAAGCATTCATGCAGGTCGTAAAGACGGGACGTACACATTTTATGGATGCCACACCGCTTACGCTGGGCCAGGAATTTTCGGGATATGTACAGCAAATCGATAATTCCGTGCGCGCCATAAAAAATGCGCTGGAGATGGTAAAAGAGCTGGCATTGGGCGGAACCGCGGTAGGCACGGGACTCAATGCGCCGAAAGGGTATGATGTGCTGGTTGCCGCGAAGATCGCCGAATTGCCCAAATTGCCGTTTGTGACGGCTCCCAATAAATTTGAAGCCCTGGCAGCCCATGATGCAATGGTCGAATTGAGCGGTGCATTAAAAAGAGCGGCTGTTGCCCTGATGAAGATCGCAAATGACATCCGCATGCTTTCATCAGGGCCGAGAAGCGGAATCGGCGAGATCATCATTCCCGACAATGAGCCCGGATCGTCCATTATGCCGGGAAAGGTTAACCCGACCCAGCCCGAA
>CAYSFN010000306.1:0-1667 GCA_964430045.1 uncultured Gemmatimonadaceae bacterium | reverse complement strand
CTCGATGATCTGCCGTGGCTCAACCCAGTCGCTCAGCAGCAGCTTGTATTGCACCTGAAGGTAACGCTGGTCCGCTGCCGGCCCGATTTCAATCCGCGCGCCGGGGGTGTGGTAGGCGAAGTAGCGAGACAGCCCTTGGAGTGATTCCCCTACGGTTTCGCAATTCATCGAAATCTGAGCGAGGGGGCCATAGATCGAAGCGTCCTGGACGGCAGATAAGCGCAGCCCGAAATCGGCAACGCCCATGACCTCGCCAGACCGATGATAGAGCGCCGCAAGCAAGTCCAGCGACACCGGCAGGTCAGGGTCCGCGAGGGCATCCAGAGAGATACCCACATCGGTGAGAAGCGAGTTGGGATCGAAGCCATACGCGCGCACCAGCTCCTCGAAGCCAATCAATGCGCGAGCCTGGATCATCTCGGATACCAGCCGTCTACCCATTTGCTGCCGCTCTCAGATTGTCACCAAATGACAATACCACGCCTTTTCCCGGTGCGATGATCGACATTGATCAGGTGAAGTCGCGCCTACGGAAAATAAGAAAATGAGCGAACCTCGAATCATCTTCAGTGAACTCGGCAAGCCGTTGGTCACTGCACGCTCCGCTGAGATCTACCCATTGTCTGCCCAGCGGGTTCTTAAGCTTTTTCACCCCGTGGTGAGTTCCGAAATAGCTCGCTGGGAAAGAATCAATGCAGAGGAAGCACACGCCAAAGGTGCCACCGAGATCTGCTGCCATGGTGAAGTCGAGGTCGGTGGCCGTTACGGCATCATCATGAGCCGGATTGATGGCACCACCCTGACCAAGAGCCCGGACAGCAACCCGCTCAACCTCTTTCGAATTCCGCAGACGCTCGCTCGCTTGCACGCAAACGTCCACACCTCGCACACCGACAAGCTTCAAGATGTTCGACAGGTCATCGCCCAGTATCTGGACCAGGAGCCAATGAGCTATCTGTCGTCTGCAGACAGAGCACGGGCCAGGGAATACGTCCTGTCACTTCCCAATGGGAATTCACTGCTCCACATGGATTTTCATACCGACAATATTCTCGTCAGTGCAGGCGAGGCGACGGTTATCGACTGGGCGACAGCCGCCCGTGGCGATGCCGGGGCCGACCTGGCCATGACCTACTTCCTCTTCCATGAAGCAGAGTTGTTCCCGGGGATCACCAAGTTTCAGGAGATGCTCTACAACGCGACTCGCAAGATGATCTATCGCAGCTATGAGCGTCATTACCAGCGGATCAGGAACATCTCCAGCAGCGAATTCCACGCCGCGATTCAGCGCTGGTACATGCCTGCGCTGATCTGCCGGCTAGCGACCTGGGAGGCACCAACCGAAGTGGCGCGTCTGCGCAAAAAGATCCAGGACTGTATTTCCACGCTTCCTCAATCGGGGATCGCACAATGACCACGAACAGCCCATCGCGTCTGAGCGAGGTGGCCCTTACAGAATGGGACATCGTGGTGATCGGCGGTGGCATCACCGGCGCAGCTGTACTGCGTGAAGCATCCCGCAGCGGCCTCAAATGCCTGCTTCTGGAGCAGCGGGATTTCGCCTGGGGCGCTTCCAGCCGGTCAGGAAAATGGGTTCACGGCGGCCTGCGCTACATCAAGGAAGGTCAGCTAAGCGTGACATGGCATTCGGTGCAGGAGCGCGAAAA
>CAYSFN010000305.1:0-1674 GCA_964430045.1 uncultured Gemmatimonadaceae bacterium | reverse complement strand
CATTTATGAGCTGCTGGATTAACCTGTTCCCGTACTTCCCGCATGATTTGAGTTGTACACCTCCCCGGTTTTTGCTGCCGGTAAAACACATCCATCTATTTAACCCTGTAGATTTCGTTTCTTATCATTAAAAAATCGAAGCTCTTTTTCCTGAAATGACACAGGTATAAGCGATAAAGAAAAAGGCTGAGGGAGTTGTGTATATTTGGAAGTTAGCAGCAAGCATATGTAGAGACTACAACACCACTCAAATTAACTAAATAATAGTAACGTGATACACCTATTTAACGGAATTAATCAATTAACTAATCTTGAAGTTGAAAAGGCATTTTCAAACATTAAATCAAATACGTTATTTGATAAAGACTGGTTTATTGATTTATCACAAGTAAGATTTACCCCATTATCAGCTATTAATTTTTTAGTGCTGAAAATTGAAAGTGAATGCAAAAAAGGCACAATTACGACAATATACGTATCTCTTCCCACAATAGGGCTTACAGTGGGAGAACAGAATAGTTCTAACCCGCAATTTACCCCCGAATTAAAATCCAATTTACTTAGTAGTAGGAGGAATTCCAATAGCTTTATTAAAAACACCAAATTTATATCTGCACTAAAGCAGGGCGTAAATATCTATGGTGTTGAAGTGTATTTTACAGAGAAATACAATTTTGAATCAGAATTTAAGACGGACAACTTTGAAACAGCATTTGAGGAAATAATTGACTTAGAAACCAACAAACATTTCGGCTATCACTATTTATATCCTTTAGAATGGATTTCTATAAATGATGTTACAATTAACTATGACATCATTGAAGAAAAGTTTAACCAAGTATTAGAAAACTCAGACAGAGGACTGGATAGTATTGATGTAAATGCGATTAAAAATGTAATTTTTTCAGAATTAAGTAAAAATGTCCGAGAGCACACAAAGGGCAAAGAGGAGGAAAAAAGATTTTTATTATCAATAGGGTTAATTTCTACGAAATCACTAAAGGACAATAAAGAATCCGATTCTATTGAACACGAATTCAATGATTGGGTTTTAGAAGAACAAATACAATCACTTGTTGAAATTTATTTTGGAGATACTGGAGGTGGATTTTTCAACAAGGAATTTATTGAAAAATGCAAGAAAGATAACGTTAACGAAAAAAAAGAACAGCTAAGGTGGGCCTTTAAAAAATGGACTACAAAAAAATTTGATGAAGAACGCAGAGGTACAAAAGGTTTGTATCGCATTAATAGAATTGTAAATAATTACAATGGGATTTTTCATATAATAACAAATGACCAAAATGGAGGCTTTAGAAAAGGTGGTTTTAAGAGTGAACATTGGGAGCATCGTAATTGTCTAACAAGTTTTGATGGGGCATTTATACAAGTAAAACTCTGTCAATACTCCATAGTAAAGGAATTCAAGTTTACATTAAAAGAATCTGAAAGCCATAAGCAATGGAAAACGATAAATATTGATACAAATAGCGAAGAAAACGAACTTACTAATTTCATTCAGAAGGAGTTTATGTCTGAAAGCAATCTATTATCAATTATTGATTTAGAAAAGAACAAGAATATTGATGAGCAAGCTAAAATGTATTTGCTTAATAATATTCTACTTGAAATCAGTTTTAACTCACATCCGTGTGGTGCAGTTGTCTTTATTAA
>CAYSFN010000304.1:0-1685 GCA_964430045.1 uncultured Gemmatimonadaceae bacterium | reverse complement strand
GCCGCCTCGTCCATTCAAGAATAAAATGCAATGCATCCTCATCGATCTTTCGTTGATGCTGCTGAAAACATTTCCGGATAAAAACGGCATAAACGGCTGTATCGATCTCGTGCAGATACATGGGTTGGGTGCTGCGAAAAAAAGGACGCCTTGCCTGGGAGAATATTTCCGTCAGCATGTGCTTGCTGCTCCCGCTGAATATCAACCTCACATTTTTGAGCGGCTGTATCAGCGTGCGCAGCAACGCCTCCATATTTTTCTCGGGATAAGCCGATATCTGCTGAAATTCATCAATAGCTAAAACAACAGGCCGGGACTGGCTCTCCAAGAAACCGAAAAGACTCTCCAGGGAATATTCATATTGATGCTGGCGGCTGAATTCAAACATCACCTGAGGCTCATTGCTGAGGGCGTCAAAAGTGATCACGGGCCTGAGGCTTCTGATGAGCTGCATGAGCTGCTTACCCGGCGATCTTTTTTCGGGAAAAGCTTTTAATACTGCCGTACCGATCACGCTTGTAAAGTCTTTCAGGCTTTGCGTGGCATAAATATCCACATAGATACAATGGTATTTATGCTTCGCCCGATGCATGGCATGCCGGATAAGCCCCGTTTTCCCCATCCTGCGTATCGAAATCAGCGAAGTATGCACGCCGTTCTGCATGTGCTGCAGCAGCCTCTGCGTTTCCTCTTCACGGTCACAGAACAGATCCGGACCGTGGTAAGCAGTAAGCGGAAATGGGTTGATTACTTCTTTCATGAATACAAATATACAAAATGTATAATACAATATGTATAATACAATATGCATATCGTTACGGCAAATACCGGGCGCAGGCTTTCTTCCAAAGACCTGTTACGCCCCCTCCAGTTGTGACAGGCTGTTTTTCAGCACCGCCATTTTCATTTCGGCATCCGCCTTTTTCTGCTTTTCCTTCTCAATCAACTCGGGCCGGGCATTCGCCACAAATTTTTCATTGGCAAGTTTGGTATCAACCGACTTAAGGAATCCTTCAAGGTACCCGATCTCCTTCGTGATCCGTTGCTTTTCCGCTGCAGCATCGACCTGCAGGTTCAGGAACACATATACTTCATCGGTATTGACGGGAAGCAACTGGCCTTTTTCCTGTTTTGCACGGACAAAGTCAACCGCACCTGTATTGGCCAGCTTCCTGAGTAAAAAAACATAGGGGCGATAATGGCCCTCATCCCCTGCCCTGATGGCAATATCAAACTGTTCTTTCGGGCTTATGCCTTTGTTGTTGCGCAGGGCCCTGATCTGGGAAATACATTCGAACACACGGCTGAGATCGGTGTTTGCGACCGTCTCCGGAACCGGGTATTTCTCCACGCATATAGATCCTTTTTCTTTTCTTTCCCGGATATGCTGCCAGATCTCTTCCGTCACAAAAGGCATAAACGGATGCAATACCTTCATCAGGTTTTCAAAGAAAACAACCGTCCGGGCAAAAGCCGACCGGGCAATGGGTTCGCCAAAGGCCGGTTTGATCATTTCCAGGTACCAGGAACAAAAATCGTCCCATACCAGCTTGTAGATCGTCATCAGTGCCTCACTGAGCCTGTATTCCGCAAACTTATCTTCAACCTCCTTCAGCACTTCATGAAAACGGCCTTCATACCAGTCGCCCGATACCTTATTGGCTTCAAGCGTTTCTTTATCGAAA
>CAYSFN010000303.1:0-1688 GCA_964430045.1 uncultured Gemmatimonadaceae bacterium | reverse complement strand
CAGACCACCCAAAAACAGTAATGAAAAGAAGAAGGATAGAGAAAAATCAATCTTTGAAAAAGATTTGGTTTTTGTCAATGCTAACCATTTATTTTTAAGTCTGATACCAGACCAACTTTCAACTTACGAAGCATTGAACAGCTTTGTGCAAAACATTGACGAAGAAAACGACTTTAAAAATCCAGTTGTAGAAAAGTTGCTTATTAATGCACTGACAGAAGAAAGTATAGAAATAGACCGAATACCTATTGAAGATGATATTCAAAAAATAATTGACAAACACATACCAATTTCACTTTCTAATTGCCAAATTCAAGGTTTGAAAAATGCTTGGGCAAACGAAATTTCATACATACAAGGACCACCTGGAACAGGTAAATCACATACTATTTCAGCAATTGTTTTATCGGCAATCGCTATGAATAAAAAGGTCTTGGTGCTTTCTCAAAAGACCGCAGCTCTGCAAGTTGTAAATAAAAAAATAGAACCATTCCTTACGGATGGAGACGGTTTACTTGGTATTTGTTATTACGATACATCAGCAAGAAAGAAAATTAAAAACTATTGCGGATATTTAAAAGAACAAACATCTAATTCAACACAGTTCAGAAGAAGCAATACTATAATCAATACCAAATTAGAAGAACTTGAAACCAAACTGACTACAAAACTTAAAGAATTAAAATCTGAGAGAACGAAACTTGATAGAGCTTTGGAGAAGCAAAGATATTTCAAAGACATTAATGAAACTTTCTTAACAGAATTGAAAAGGCTTAGTATTGATTACTATGAAGTCCCTAAAGGTTTCCAATTCAAGAGGATAAAAAATGAAGAGAAATATCAAATAGCATTGGAACGAATAGAGAATATTTGGGAGTTAAATGCAAACTCTATTGCCTCCAAACTTTTCATTCATAAGTTCAAAGACCATCTAAAAACCAAATTTGAAACACCAGCAGAATGGCTTAACGATACTACATTACCATATTTCAGCAAATCATTTATAAAGCTGAATACAATTTATACAGAAGTTCAGAACAAAACAAAAGAATTAAATATAGATGCTAACAGCATTAGAAATAGCATAAAGAATTTTAAAAATGATATTTTAAGTATTCAAAAACAAATAACAAAGCTCAAATACAAAAGCAATGTATTTGCAAGTATCAATGACCCCTCCTATCAAAGAGAGATTGATAAATTCAATGGGATGCTTACCAATGTTAATAGCAGGCTCATTGATAAAAAAATGAAAGAAATTGATTTTCAAAAAATCACAGAGGTAATTCCCTTCTGGACTGCTGAAATAAGGCATTTGGGACATTTGTTTCCTTTAGCTCCCTGCTTATTCGACTTAGTAATAGTTGATGAGGCTTCACAGGTAAATCTTGCGGAAATTCTTCCCGCATTTTACAGAGGAAAAAAACTTTGCATTGTTGGAGACCACCAGCAACTAAGTTTAAAAGCATCAGGATTAAATTTTTCTTTAGGAAAAAACTTTGACGAATTGACTTGGGAAAAGTATAACAGAACTTTAATGCGTTATCAAACTGCATCAAAGAAAAAATTAACAGTTACTCAAGCATCAATATTAGACTTCATAAAAAGCGATGACTATAATGTAATTCCAACAGAAGTAATGCTTGACGAGCATTTCCGTTCTCTACCAAGACTTGCAAAATATACAA
>CAYSFN010000302.1:0-1696 GCA_964430045.1 uncultured Gemmatimonadaceae bacterium | reverse complement strand
GTCCGCCGACGGCAGCTCGATATCGATGGCCTTGTCGTCGCCCCACACCAGACGCAACGCGCGGCGATCCGTCCATAAACCCGATGACGGCGTGAAACCCACCAACAGCTCATCGGCGGCATTGTTGAAATCCGCAAGTTCCACCACGTCTTTTTCCAGGACGCCCGAATCGAAAAAGGGGCGGAGCGCCTGATGGTTGTCTGCCGTGAAATCCTCAAGATTCGGAACGCCGGGAATCAGTTGGACTTCCGCCGGATTGAAATGCAATCCGAGATCGGCAAAATCCCGCATCACGTCTTCAATGGAGTGGTACACCCACGTGTCGTATCCATCGCCACTGAACGGCCCTCCGAAAAACCGGTCCGGAACGCCACGCGGAAAACCGGTCGTATCCGTCAGAACCGCATAACTCTTGGTCCCCTCCTCCCCCAGGTCCAACTCGCCCCAGGTAAAATTCGATTGAAAATTCTCGCCCAACCTGGCTCTCATTGCATTCCAAAACGGTATATTCACTTCACCGATCAGCCGATATTTCCCTCCGTAAAACAGATTGGAATAGGAATCTGCAATCCCGGCCTTTACCGTAAACTCTTCCAGCGAAATACCGTTCTGATCCTGGACCCAATCCCAGCCCGCGTCTTCCGAACGGAAATGGAAGGTCGTTTCGCCCTCGCCGCCACTCAGGAAATCATCGCCCTCGCCGCCGGACATGAACCGGCCGCCATGCAGGGTGTCATTACCGGCGCCGCCAAACGCATAAGCTCCGCCGGTGATCTCGTCGTCGCCCTCGTTGCCGAACACGAAGTCGTACTGCCCGGCCTCGACGACATCATCACCTGCGCCGGCATCGATCAGCGCCGCCCGGTCGCCCGTACTGTCCAGCATGCCCACGATGGTATTGTTGCTGGCGCCCGCCGTGATCTCCTCTATCACCGGGTGTTCCGTCCACTGCTGGTGGCTCAGGCTGAAATTGCCGAGTTCATCCTCGCGCAGAAACAGGGGCATCCAGGCTTCATAGCTCGACTCGGTCACCATGTTGACCATGAAGCCGTAGTTGTAGGAATAGCTGCGCTCGTTGTCGAACGGCCCTTCGATTCCGGTAAAAAAGGTATAGGACTGCGAATGCATCGATGCGCTCGCGGACTCCTGTGCCTCGATATAGCCGTCGTCGGATTCCCGGGACGACACGACCGGCGCCACATGATGCTGGACCACTGTATTGCCGGACGTCAGCAACGGCAAAAACTTGTTGCCCACCCGCACCGCATAACCATTAAGCGAAAAATAAGATACCGGATCGTTGACGAAGGTTTCCGTGTGCACGATGGGCTCCGGCAGCGCCGGCACCAGCTGCGTCCATTGCAATATCGTTTGCGACCACGTCGCTTTGACATAAACGTGCGTCGGCAACTCGAAATTCGACTGCCCGCGCGCGCGCCACTCGCCCAGAAGCTGCTGCTTGTAATCCGCCATCGCCTCCAGGGCATAAGCGTTTTCCGCGCTGCTCTGCGCGTCATAAACATCGAGCAGCGACTGGCTGCCGTCCTCCGCGCTGACGATCTGCCAAGACGCCGCACCGCCGTCCGTGAAAAAATCCTCGATCCGGGCACCGTCCGTGGAACCGCGCATCCTGACCAGCAAGTCGTCGCCGTCGCGCGAAGTCTTGACGCTCTCCAGCGTCGCGCCCTCCAGCAGC
>CAYSFN010000301.1:0-1710 GCA_964430045.1 uncultured Gemmatimonadaceae bacterium | reverse complement strand
CAGCAGGGTAAAGGAAACTCCTTTCTTCCCCGCCCGCGCGGTGCGCCCGCTGCGGTGCGTATAATTCTCAATATCATCCGGCAGGTGAAAATGGATCACATGCGTCAACCCGCTTACATCTATCCCGCGTGCTGCCACATCGGTTGCCAGCAGTATTTTTATCGCATGGTGCCTGAAACGGTTCATTACTTTTTCACGCTGACCCTGGCTCAGGTCGCCATGCAGGCAGTCGGCGTTGTAGCCGTCACGTATGAGCTTATCGGATATATCCTGCGTCTCATGCTTCGTTGTGCAGAAAATAATGCCGTAGAAATGATCACTGGTAAAGTCCAGCACACGCTTCAATGCAGCGATCTTATCCTTTGCATGCACCACCGCATATTCATGAACAATGTTTTCATTGCCCGAATTTTTCTTACCTACGGTGATTTCAACGGAGTCTTTCAGGTATTTGTTAGCGATCTGCCTCACTTCTTTGGGCATGGTTGCGCTGAACAGACAGACACGCTTGGTATCAGGCGTCACGGATAAGATCTCTTCGATATCTTCCCTGAAGCCCATATTGAGCATCTCATCCGCTTCATCCAATACCACATAATGGATGTGTTCAATTTTTACCGCTTTACTCTCCATCAGGTCCATCAGCCTGCCAGGCGTTGCGACAATGATCTGGGCGCCGCGCTTCAACTGATCGACCTGCTGCATGATGCTGGAGCCTCCATAAACGGCAGTAATGTTTACCTGACTCAGGTGCTTGCCATAGTTCGCCAGGTCTCTTGATATCTGCATGCACAGCTCACGCGTGGGGCAAATGATCAGGGCCTGGGTAGTTTTACTGTTTAAATCGATTTTTTGTAAGATGGGAAGGCCAAATGCGGCGGTTTTGCCTGTGCCGGTTTGTGCCAATCCTAAAATGTCTTTTTCGGTCTCTAAGAAAACAGGAATGGACTGTTCCTGAATAGGTGTGGGATTGATAAAACCCAACTCCGAGATGGCGCTTAGAACGGACGCGTCTAAGCCCAATTCGTTAAATGTTGTCAAAGTACTTCTTTTTTTAAATGAGCGGCAAAAGTAATTCAAATAGTTGACACTGACGCCTTTTATTTAACACGGCTTCCTCCTGCCTTTGCCTGAACGGAACCACGGCTTCGCGCAGGCAGATTAAAATTTTGCATATTTCAGCATTTGCTGCTCAAATTCCTCAAATCTTCGTCCGAGGTCTTTGACAAGCCTGTCTTTTAATTCCGCGTCTTCAATAAACGCGTATTTAATGCTGTTAAAAACAAAGCTTTTAATATCGGCATAAAGCATATCCTTATACCGCGAGGCCAATGCAACATATTGCTGAATTAAGTTTGTTCTTAAAACCCCTGCATCATCGGTACAGATCACAATGGGAACATGAAAATCCTTATACAGCATAATGGGGTGGTCGCCGTCCTTCACCTTTAATATGAATTCATTGCTCAACAGGTTGATCTCAACAGGTATCTCATTTTCGCTCATGTATTGGAGCAGATCATGTACATCTGATTCATAGGCAATATCAACCCCATGACCTATCCGGTCAGCGCCAGCATCCATTACCGCCGAACGAATATGCCAGGTCAGTTCTTCCGGCTTTACCAGCCCTATGGTCAGCTCCCCGGCATGCAATGCATATTTCACATCAGGGTATTTCCTGTGAAGGAAAGCAAACATCTGCATGTG
>CAYSFN010000300.1:0-1719 GCA_964430045.1 uncultured Gemmatimonadaceae bacterium | reverse complement strand
GGTCGGTATGCCTCCAAGTGTCTCAGGTCTGGGGCAATCTGATGCGATTGAATTATGGTTGCGTGATTTGACTGGTAAAGGGCGTGAGCATTTACAGGAGCAATTCGCTGAAATTGAAAATCAAGCTCAAAATTATCCAGCATTTACCGAATTGAGTCCTTTAGTGAGTGATAATAAAGCGGCTCTATTTGTACAACTGGATCAAAATAAAGCCAAGATGCTCGGCATTGAACAACAGGAAATTCGTTCAACCTTATCCACCGCTTGGGGCGGAAGCTATGTCAGTGATTTTGTTGAGCGTGGACGGATTAAACGCATTATTATGCAGGGAGATACACAGTTCCGTTCCAAACCTGAAGATTTACGTTACTGGCATGTGCGAAATCAGTTTGGCGAAATGCTGCCACTGTCCCATTTTGCCCAAACCGAATGGACTGGCGAAGCAGAAGTGTTAAACCGCTTTATGGGATTAGCTGCTATTCAACTTGAAGCCAGTGTCAGTGAGGGCTTTAGTTCGGGTCAGGCGATGGGGCAACTTTCTGATTTGATCAATCAACAGGCAGATGTGGATCTGGCGTGGAGTGGCTTGTCTTTGCAGGAGCAACAGTCCAGCAATCAGGCGATTTATCTGTATATCATTTCGATCCTGTTTATTTTCCTGTGTTTGGCTGCTTTATATGAAAGCTGGAAAATTCCATTCATTATTTTATTGGGACTACCTCTAGGCATTACAGGAACGATTCTGTTTGCATGGCTATTTGATTTGCCAAATGATGTGTATTTCCAGATTGCCCTATTAACTGCAATTGGCTTGTCATGTAAAAACGCCATTTTAATTGTGGAATTTGCTTCAACTGCACTGACGCAAGGGCGGGATAAGTATGCAGCCGCCTATGAAGCCTTATCCTTGCGTTTACGTCCAATTATCATGACTTCACTTGCCTTTGGTGCAGGAATTATTCCATTGGTATTTGCCACAGGTGCAGGTGCGGCAAGTCGTCATGAAATCGGGATTAGTGTATTGGGTAGTGTGATTTTTGGAACGATTCTGATTCCATTATTTACCGCTTTCCTGTTTGTCATCGTACATAGCTGGGTCGGTGTACCAAAACTGGAATGGCGAAATATGGATGTGTTTTCCCGTGTTAGAAATTGGCGGGTTAAGGAGGATTAATTTGAATCAAACGGTGCGATTACCATCGCACCCTACGCCATCACCGCAAATCGAGCAACATCATATTGCGTTTGTGATAATTTACCTTGTTGATATAACCACTCTGCTACTTCTGCCCACGAATATAGAGCGGAACTGGAACTAACGCCATACACAGGTGGTGGAAAATGACCATTACCTCGTTTATTTCGGGCATATTGTGATAATGCCTGACGACTTAATCCAGCCCATTCTGCCATTTCGGCTAAAGTCGAAACGCCACCCTCTTGCACCACAAGCTGTTTAAAACCTGCCGCATGAATATTTTCTAGAGCAGACCGAATTGCTTGTTGTGCATTTTCAGCTTCACGGTCAAATTCCAGATAGACTGTATTATTGTAACTACACAATAAGGCATCATCACAACCTGCCTCAAAAAATTGATCTTCTATATCAGGTAAATCAGCATGGGCATCACGAACTACGATAGTAAAATGATAAGTATTCATCATTCGTCTGACTCCTCTTCCATATCAAAATCATTTTGGCATTGCTGCACTTTACGT
>CAYSFN010000299.1:609-1724 GCA_964430045.1 uncultured Gemmatimonadaceae bacterium | reverse complement strand
CTCAGAGCATCGAGGTTCGCGCCGAGCCGGGCGATCACCACCGGCGGCAGGTAGCGCATGTGGAGGGTCGAGACCACACCGATATGCTCCGTCGCCGCGAGCAGGGCAGCGGGCGAACGGGTGAGTCCCACGGTGAGTGCAGCGATGGCGAGGGCGGTGAGACCGAGACGCCGTGGCACCGACCGGGTGGCCAGTTCAATGGCGAAGGTCAGCCCTGCGAGCACGGCGAGCAGCCCCAGGGTGCTGCGATCGCCGGCGAGCCCTTGGATGGGACCTCCATGATCGAGGGCTCCGGCGATGCCCAGTTTCTGCCAGTGCGTGTCCAGCAGCACGCCGACGACGAACTCGGTCATCAATGATCCGACGAGGAACACGCGAAGCACGTCGCCGGTGGCCCTCACCAGTTGCACGAGGTCGCGGCTCAGCGCGCAGACGACCCCGAGCGCGGCGAGGGCGAGCCATTCCAGCACTGCCAGCAGCCCCGTGCCGAGGTGCACAGTCCAGATCAGGCTCAGGCTCGCCCAACCGACCACCAGCAGCAGGCTGATCGGCAGAATGCCGTGCCAGTCGAGTTCACGTCGCCGAGAAAGGATCGACGCGACACCCAGCACGGTGAGCGCGGCGAGGGCGGCGATCCACCCCGGGACGCCGAGCAGTTGCCGAATCGGGTGTGCGAAGACAGCGGATCCGAGCACCGTGACCACCAGGGCGTCGCGGAACGCTGCGTGGCGGAGCACGGCGCTGATCTGCCGCAGCAGGTCACCCCGAGGGCCGACAGGCATTGCATCGCCGCTCATGGTGCCGTGTGGATCACGCCGGCTGGTCGTCCCGCTCGAGCGGGCGAGCGCTGAGCCGCAGCGTCAGCGCCGCGAAGAGCAGCAGGCCTGATTCGTACAGGATCGCGCTCTCGGCCGCAGTCTGGGTGAGCAGGAACACGAGCAGCAGCAGCGGCAGGAACGAGACGGCGCGCCAGGGGCGCTCGTCAGTCGCCCCACCCCGCACTGGCTCTGCCGCGGTGCTCCAAGCCCGCACCAGATTGATGACCATGATCAGTGCGAAGCTCGCGACGCCGATGGCGCCGAGCTGCAGCCACAGGTCCAGCCAGGCATTGTGCG
>CAYSFN010000299.1:0-599 GCA_964430045.1 uncultured Gemmatimonadaceae bacterium | reverse complement strand
CGCACCACGAGCGTGTCGAAGGGCGGGGTCCAGGGCGGCCAGAAGCCGAGCCAGCCGAGTCCGGCGACCGGCCGCTCCGCCGCGAGGTCGGCGACCGTCTGCCAGATCTCGAATCGGCCGGTGAGATCGGGGCTCTTGCCGATCAGCGCGAGCAGGCTGTCGCGCAGCAGCAGCACCCCTGCTGCTGCACCCGCGACGAGCAGCGCCACGGCGCTCCACAGCGTCGCGCGACCCGCCCGCGTGGTGAAACGCCGATGGAGCAGCGCGAGCGCCGCGATCGCTGCGACCGCGCCCAGCGCCGCGAGCACGGTCGCGGAGCGGGTGAGTCCGAGCATGATCACGGCAAGACCCAGCCAGGCCAGGCCCTTGCCCCGGCTGAGGTCGCCATTGGCGAGCCGGATGGAGACGGTGATCACTGCGATCGCGGCTACACCGCCGAGCAGGATCGAGTTGCCGAGCAGGCCTTGGATCGGCCCGCCGGAGAAGAGCAGCTCGCGGGACCAGAGCTGCAGCCCGGTCGCCCCCTCCCACTCGATTCCGGAGAACGGCGGGGTGATCGGATGGCGGATCACGAGCGACACCGCGAGTTCGAAGGCCAG
>CAYSFN010000298.1:1500-1753 GCA_964430045.1 uncultured Gemmatimonadaceae bacterium | reverse complement strand
TGGACCTTGTGGGGGGCGCCTATTACATCACATCATTGACAAACCGTGTCGCATCGGCTGCGAATATCGAGTTTCATGCCCGCATCATTGCCCAGAAGTTCATACAACGTGAACTGATCCGGATTTCCACCGAGATACAGCGTGAAGCTTTCGAAGAAGGAACGGATGCGTTTGAGCTGCTGGATAGCGCCGAGCATAAGCTGTTCGAGGTGTCGCAGGGCAATATCAAGAAGGACTACAAGCAAATGAATTA
>CAYSFN010000298.1:0-1490 GCA_964430045.1 uncultured Gemmatimonadaceae bacterium | reverse complement strand
AATTATGTGATCAAGGAAGCCATCAGGGATATTGAAGCGCTGAAAGGAAAAGAAGGCGGACTGACGGGTGTTCCTTCCGGGTTTACGCGCCTGGACAGGATCACATCCGGTTTCCAGAAATCCGACCTGATCATTATTGCTGCGCGTCCCGGTATGGGTAAGACCGCGTTGGTGATGTCGCTGGCCCGTAATGCCTCCCTGTTGGGGGATCCGCCGAGGGGAATAGCCATTTTTTCGCTGGAAATGAGCAGCAAGCAATTGGTCACGCGGATGATTTCCGGAGAAGCGGAGATCACCGGAGAAAAGCTGAAAAGGGGAACCCTTGCCGAACACGAATGGCAGCAGTTGAATACCAAGATCGCCCGTTTGAACGAAGCGCCCATTTTCATTGACGATACACCGGCGCTTTCCATTTTCGAACTTCGGTCGAAATGCAGGAGGCTGAAGGAACAGAACAATATTGACATGATCGTGATCGATTACCTCCAATTGATGCGCGGTGATGACGCCAACAATAAGAATGGTAATCGCGAACAGGAGGTAAGCTATATTTCAAGGTCGCTTAAGGCATTGGCCAAAGAGCTGGATGTTCCTGTAATTGCGTTGGCTCAGCTGAGCCGTGCTTCCGAGAAACGCGGAACGACCGCGATCCCCATGCTGAGCGACCTGAGGGAGTCAGGGTCCATAGAGCAGGATGCCGATATGGTGATGTTCATATACAGGCCGGAGTATTACGGGATCACCGAATTTGAGGACGGAGCCTCGACGCATGGTATTGCAGAACTGTATATTGCCAAGAACCGCAACGGGGCGTTGGATAAGGTAAGGCTGCGCTTTGTGCATGAATTCACCAAGTTTCAGGACCTTACCGAGTTTGATTATCAGACTGACCCGGCAATGTTAACCGATAACCCCGGCACGATCACCATCAGCTCAAAGCTGAATGACATGAACCACGATGAGGATGAGTTTACGAAACCGCCGTTTTAAAGAGCGTACGTTTTTGTTCACAGGTAACAGATCACGGTTGACGGGTTAATGGTTGACGGTTAACGGATGACAGTGAGCGGTTCTTCCAAAACCTGTGATCCGAATACGGTGAACAGATCACGGTTAATGGTTCACGGTTCTACAGAGGTACTGTCAACCGGATGCTGTGAACTGATCACCGATAACATAAACTGCCTTTTTAAAACATCAATTCTTCCAGTGCTGACCTGAATTCATGGATTGTTTTCTGGTCTTTCTTTAGCTGCGCTGCTTCCAGTCCTTTTTCAAAAATACGGATCGCTTCCCGGTCTTCTTTTTTGTGCTCCAGGATTTTTCCAAGCTGGTAATAGGCGGCGACATAATGGGTATCGGCGGCGATCACTTCCCGGAAAGCGGCTTCGGCCTTATCCGTTTCTCCCGTACCCAGGAACTCCATGCCCAATGCATACTTCAGGAACAGGTCGTCAGGATCTTTTTCAAGCAGTTCGAGCAATTTCTGC
>CAYSFN010000297.1:0-1753 GCA_964430045.1 uncultured Gemmatimonadaceae bacterium | reverse complement strand
CCCCGTCCCGCCAACGGCGGCGCGCCTCGGCGTGCGCGGCCTTCTACCAGCCGCGCACCACGACGCGCACGCTGTCCACGAACGCGCGCGCTTCGGCGTGCGCGGCCTCGCCGCGCCGCCAGACCGCGACGATCTCGCGCTGCAGCTCGTGGTCCAGCAACGGGAGGTATGCGCAGTGCGGCGTGTTGTGCCGTGCCGCCGCCATCGCCGGCACGATCGAGACGCCGGCCCCGGAGCCCACCAGCTCGAGCACCGTCGTCAACTGCGCACTGCGGCACACCACGCTCGGCGACAACGCACGACTCGCGCAGAACCCCTCCACCTGCTCGCCCAGGCAGTGTGCGGGGTCCAGGGTGATCGCCGGGGACTCCCGCAGTTGCGCGAGGGTGATCCGTCCGGCACGCACGGCCGGATGCGTGTGCGGGACGGCCACGGTCAGCGCGTCCACGCCGAGCACCTCGGTGTCCAGCGACCCGAACGCGTAGGGCAGGGCCGCGATCACGACGTCGAGCGCCCCGTCGTGCAACTGCTGCACCAGCACGGCGCTGACGGCCTCGCGCAGCGTGACGCGCACGCCCGGCTGGGACGCACGCAGTCGCTGCAGCGCCGACGGCAGCAGGTACGGTGCAATGGTCGGAATGGCGCCCACGGCCAGCATGCGCTCCGTCGCCACCTGTTCGCGGCGCACCGCAGCCTCGGCCGCTCCAACGTCCTGCAGGAGCTGGCGCGCCCGTGGGACCAGCACCTCGCCCACCTCGGTGAGCCTGACGCCGCGCGCGTGGCGGGTGAACAGCGGGGCGCCAAGGTGCTGTTCCAGGCGCTGGATGCGGGCCGAGAGCGAGGGTTGCGAGATCCCCAAGTTGCGCGCGGCGCGGCTGAGCGATCCTGATTCGGCCGCGTCGAGGAACGCGCGGAGAAGTTCGGAGTCCATATATATATATAGGTAATAACTATGGCTTCCATAGCAAGTATCCCGTTGCTGGCTATGTCTCCCCGCCCTATCGTTCATAAACAGGCTCGCGTCGGTGCCCGGCAGGCCGGAGCACGGCGGCGGATCGCACGCGCAGGACTGCCTGCGCAGGACCTCGACCAACAGAGTGACACGCTATGGACGGACATTCGGGAAGCCCGGGCGGCAAGTGCCCGGTGATGCACGGCGCGGCACCCGGCGCCGCTCAGGCCGGGAGGCGCTCCAATCGGGACTGGTGGCCCAACCAGTTGCACCTTGGCATCCTGCGCCAGCACTCGTCCTTGTCCGACCCGATGGGCCCGGGGTTCAGGTACTCCGAGGCGTTCAAGACCCTGGATCTCGACGCCCTGAAGCGGGATCTCATCGCCCTGCAGACGGATTCCCAGCCGTGGTGGCCCGCCGACTACGGCCACTACGGACCGTTCTTCGTGCGGATGGCGTGGCACAGCGCGGGGACCTACCGCACGGCGGACGGCCGTGGCGGGTCCTCCTCGGGCACACAGCGCTTCGCGCCCCTCAACTCATGGCCGGACAACGGCAATCTCGACAAGGCGCGTCGGTTGCTGTGGCCCATCAAGCAGAAGTACGGCAACGCGCTGTCGTGGGCGGACCTGATGATCTTCGCCGCGGACGTCGGGATGGAGACGATGGGTTTCACGCCCTTCGGGTTCGCGTTCGGTCGCGAGGACGTGTGGGAGCCCGAGCAGGACATCTACTGGGGCCGCGAAGCCGAGTGGCTTGGCGACACGCGCTACAGCGGCGACCGCGAGCTCGAGCACCCGC
>CAYSFN010000296.1:0-1775 GCA_964430045.1 uncultured Gemmatimonadaceae bacterium | reverse complement strand
TCTTGCGCTCACCGACCGGCGGGCCATCATCGTGCCACTCTCGGAGTCGGCGCGAGCCCACCACGATCGCTTCCGTGAAACTGCGATGGAAGAGATCCGCGTGACGTGCCCGCCCGCAGGCCCGCTGGCCATCAGCCCAACGGGCGTCACCGCGGCGCACCCGCTCTACGAGACCCTCCGCACACGCGGCACCCCCGGACTCGTTCTGTTCTCGTCTGGCTCGACAGGTCAGCCGAAGGCCGCTGTCCACGACCTCGAAAAGCTGCTGCGCAAGTTCGCCGTCAGGAAGCGCTCGTTCCGCACCATCGTGTTCCTGCAACTCGATCACATCGGCGGGGTGAACACACTCTTCTACACGCTGTCGAACGGTGGCGCCATCATCGTCCCCGATGACCGAAGCCCCGATGGCGTGTGCCGGACCATCGCGCGCCACCGGGCCGAGTTGCTGCCCGCGTCGCCGACGTTCCTGAACCTGCTGCTGATCTCGGGGGCAACAGAGCGTCACGACCTCTCATCGCTCCGACTCATCACCTACGGCACGGAGCCCATGCCCGCCACGACCCTCGCCGGCATCGCGGCGGCGTTCCCGGGCGTCAGGCTGCAGCAGACGTACGGGCTGACCGAGGTCGGGATCCTTCGATCCGAATCGCGCGACTCGGGGTCGCTGTGGGTGCGTGTGGGTGGCGAAGGCTACGAAACCAAAGTGGTCGATGGACGGCTCTGGATTCGAGCCGAGTCGGCCATGCTGGGCTATTTGAACGCCCCCTCGCCATTCTCCGAGGACGGTTTCCTCGATACCGGCGACCTCGTGGAGGAGGACGGTGACTGGCTTCGCATCCTCGGCCGGCGCAGCGACGTGATCAACGTGGGCGGCAGCAAGGTGCACCCGGCGGAAGTCGAGAGCGTCCTGCTGGCTATGGAAGGCGTGGAAGATGTGAGCGTGAAGGGAGAGCCGAACGCCATCACCGGACACACCGTGACAGCCACAGTGCAGTTGTCGAACGTCGAAACACTCACCGCCTTCAAGACGCGGATGCGTGCGTGGTGCGTGGATCGACTGGAAGCCTACAAGGTTCCGACGAGAGTCAGGCTGGCCGACGGCCCGCTTTATACGCCACGCTTCAAGCGCACACGATAGCTCGCCATGTCGGCTTCCCCCGTGTACAGCGTTCGCTCGATGTCAAAGCGCGCTGCCAACGTCGTCGCGGCATGTCTGGTGGCACCACTCGCCGCGCTCAGCGGACTCGAGGCGCGTGCGCGTCCCGGTCATGAGAGCCTCTTCGCGCTGGGGACTCAACTCCTGGCCATGCTGCCGGGTCTTCCAGGCGCCTACCTCCGCCGCGCGTTCTACCGCCAGACTCTGGACGCCTGTTCGCTGGAGTGCCACATCGGCTTCGGTGCGGTCGTCACCCATCGTGAGACGGTGATCGAACCGGGCGTCTATATTGGCCCCTATGCACTGGTTGGGTCAGCTCGATTGAGAGAAGGGACTTCCATCGGTAGCCGCGCGAGCCTTCTGAGTGGAACCAACCTGCACGAGTTTCTCGATGGTCGCTGGACACCGTACGACCACAGACAGTTACGGCAAATCTCGATAGGACCACACACCCTCGTCGGCGAGGGTGCGATCTTGATGGCCGACGTAGGATCGTCCGCGATGGTCGCGGCGGGCGCTGTTGTGGGTCACGTGGTGCCGGATGGCATCGCCGTGGCTGGAAATCCCGCCCGATTCGTGCGACGCCTCGACCTGCCGCCCACGAACGACTCGGCGGTGG
>CAYSFN010000295.1:0-1784 GCA_964430045.1 uncultured Gemmatimonadaceae bacterium | reverse complement strand
GGAAGCGGCCCGCAGCAACTCGTGGGGTCTGACCACGGCGCAAGCCACCGTGGGTGAGGACACCATCCGCGAGCTGTTCATCGAGACCGAACTGCCGATCCTGCGCAATCAGCCGTTCTTCCATGACCTGAGCCTGAACCTGTCGGGCCGTCTGTCGGACTATGACAGCTATGGCGACAACACCACCTACAAGGTGGGCCTGAACTGGGCTCTGACCCCGGAATGGCGTCTGCGCTCGTCGTTCGGCACCTCGTTCCGCGCTCCGGCCCTGTATGAGCTGTACCTGGGCAACCAGACCGGCTTCCAGGGCCAGGCCGCGATCGATCCCTGCATCAACTGGGGCCAGTCGACCAACGACCGCGTCCGCACCAACTGCGCCGCGGACGGCATTCCGGACAACTACAGCGCCGCAGGGACCTCCTCGGCCACCGTCATCACCGGCGGCGGCATCGGCGTGCTGAACCCGGAAACCGCCGACGCCTTCAGCGTCGGTCTGATCTGGACGCCCAGCTTCATCGATCTGTCCATCGCTCTGGACTACTTCAAGATCGAAGTGACCGATCAGGTCGCCCAGTTCTCGGCCGCCAACATTCTGGCTGGCTGCTACAACTCCGAGAACTTCGGCAATGAGCCGCTGTGCCTGCTGTTCGATCGTCGCGCACCGACGGCCACCAGCGGTGCGAACCAGATCGATACGGTTCGCAGCAGCTACATCAACATCGCCGAGCAGAGCAACTCGGGCTTCGACCTGAACATCCGCTACAACCACGAGTTCAGCTTCGGCGACCTGCGCATCAACGCGCGGGCCAGCTACATCGAGGACTGGACCTCGCAGCTGTTCACGGCCAGCGTTCCGACCATCCTGAAGGGCCGCATCGGCAACCCTGACTGGGTGGCGGGCGTGAACGTTCGCTTCGATCGCAACGACTGGACGTTCTTCTACTCGGTGGACCTGATCCCCGAGACGTCGAACGACTGGTTGTTCGCCGCGCCGACGGTCAACTTCCTGGGTGAAACGGTTCATATGAACCGGACCGTCGACTTCTACGACAACCACAACTTCTCGGTTCGTCGTCGTTTCGACCAATGGACGCTGCAAGCCGGCATCCAGAACATCTTCGACGTTCCGCCTCCGGCCGTCTCCTACGACGCCGCCACGCGCGTGGGCACCGGCGTCCTCTCGTCCCAGTACGACTATCTGGGCCGTCGGGCGTTCATCAACATCTCGCGTTCCTGGTAAGCCAGGACCGACGAGCGCCTGTCAGAGGGCGGCGGGGAAACCCGCCGCCCTTTTTCTTTGAGGGGTACGACCGGAGCGGCCCTGTTCGCGGAAGGGCGGCCCGTACTGCGTCACAGGGGCTGCGGCGCTCACCCCAGGGGCCATTCAGGATTCCATCCTGCCCGTCCCCGCTCTGGCCAGGATGAGCGGAGAGGGGGAGGCTCTTGCCAAGGGCGAGTCCGATCAGGAAAACGGGTGAGCCATGGACCTGCCCCAGCCTGAAACTCTCGCCACTGAAATGTCCGCCATGGGCCGCCGCGCCCGCGCCGCCGCGCGCGACCTCGCCCTGGCGGGGCCGGAGACGCGCACCAGGGCCGTCGCCGGCATGGCCCGCGCACTGCGGGTCAGCGCCGCCGAGGTGCTGGCCGCCAACGCCGCCGACCGGGACGCTGCGCGCGAAAAAGGCATGGACGGCGCCATGCTGGACCGGCTGGCGCTGGACGAAAAACGCCTGGAGGGTGTCGCCGCCGCTCTGGACGTCATCGCCGGCATACCCGACCCTGTC
>CAYSFN010000294.1:0-1786 GCA_964430045.1 uncultured Gemmatimonadaceae bacterium | reverse complement strand
AATACCATGAAAACTATAATGTAGTGATTCATGTATAAGAAATAACCGACCTGCCTTATTAATAAGGGCTTTTTCTTTCAATCTTCTTTCTAATGACACGAAGAATCCGGTATCGATATCCCAGGTATATGAAGCTTGATCGTAATCAAAGCCATCGGCTACAACTATTTTATCCTGACTGATGCGATCTTTTACCAATAGCTTGTTATTTACTAGTGGCTCCAACTGATTCCAAGCTGAGGTATTGAACATTGTCCAATCAGCTTTATTGTCAAGATAACCATACCAATAAACGGCTGTCTTTTCTGAAAGGTTATCAATAAACTTCTTTAACGAATCTTTTAACATAGAATCCCACTCCTGTCTATAGGAAGCTGCCATTTTTTGTTCTTCTTCGGTGAAAATAACCTTTTCCTCAATGAGGCTATTTAACAAGATGGCAGGTTGATATTGCTCCGCTGAGGTGCTCTTATATTGGTAGCTCTGAATAACGGGATATATGTTAGGTTGAATTCTTACTCCGAACATAAAAGCAGCACCTACAGGAATACTGGCAAATACATGTACAGTCTGTATTCTAGGATATTTCTCTTTGATACTTCGAAATACTTTGTCAATGTGATTCCCAAAATCAATAAAACTATTTTGGGTTGTTAAAGCATCGTATTGAGGCTCCATAATACCCAACTGAATAGTTTTCATCAAGGAATCCCTGGTTACTTCCTTTGTTATTGAGGAATTCACCTTGTGAGAAATGCTTATATCCAGGTTCACATCCTTATTTGAAAGATTTTCATCAGTTGGTAATCCTTCAACCACTATGCTGTTCTTATGATTTTCCGGCAGTTCAAAGTACCACTTGTTCTCTGCATGGCTGCGAATCATTGGAAACGCTTTTCTCCAGTTGTAACACAATGAACCTAAATGAATGATTAACGGAATAGGCGCAAAACCGAAATAAAATAATGGAGCTTCCGGGTATAATTCGAAGGTGGGTTTTAATAACTCTAAAAACTGTTTCTTTTGATCCAATGCTAACTGCTCCCAATCATCTGAGCCTTCTCCTATATCAATTTCTGCCGGTTTTATTTCTACTATAATAGGCTCTGCTGCTTTATACGCCTCAGGAATAGCATCAAGACATTCCTGATCGGATATTTTCGCATGGACAGGATGCTTAAGAATAATGTATTTCTCACTCGTCATTTTGTTATAGTTTAATTGAGTTTGGCTTCTTCTATTAATGGAGATGGTTCTGTTTTCTCCAAAACAGACTTGTATAATGATATTGAGAAAGGTTTGTCCTCATGTATGGCTTTAAAAAGTGCTTGTTTAGCTACGCGCTGTGTAAGGTCGGAGAAACTGTAAGGGATTGCCTGTTTTGAAGCGAATGATATCAAAGACTTAATTTCCTTTTCAGATTCGGTCTCAATATCTTTAAACAAATGTTCGAATACTAGTTTCAATTTACTCTGATCAGGTCGCTCGAATTGAAGGTGCAAAGTTGTCCGCCTTCTTACAGCCGGATCTAACACAGCAATCCGGTTGGTAATAAGAATTACAGCTAGATTTATCTTTTCCTTACGGATAGAATCTATTTGCTTGATCAGAACATTAAGCCCAGCCCTATCTTCATGGTGGGCCTGATTTTGTGCTCTACTGGTTGCAATATCATCCGCTTCATCAATGACCAATACTCCTGTGCTTTCTTTCCCCAGTTTGGCCTTTGCTTGCGTAAATGCTTCTGTAATACGGTTGGATATCTCCCCTACCAGACCACTGCCCC
>CAYSFN010000293.1:0-1812 GCA_964430045.1 uncultured Gemmatimonadaceae bacterium | reverse complement strand
AAAAAGAGAATTTTGAACGCACCGATGAGAAAACAGGAAAGAAATTCAGAAAGCCATTAAAAGCCATTCACAAATTTAACCCGCTTTACCAGGAATTCAGGTTATGGCAATTTATCAAACGATTAAAGATCTATCAGAAAGAGGAAGTAATAAATGAGCAAATCCATATTAATGTTGATCTAACTCCTCAGTTATTACCAAGCGCAATAAGAGAGGAACTATTTGCTTTCCTAAACGATAAAGAGTTTGTAACGGAAAACGACCTCTTGAAATTTCTGAATAAAAAACATAAAGAGATAGAAATAACCACAGACAGTTACAAATGGAATTTCACTTCGGAAAAAGAACCCTGTAATCCTACAAGATATAATTTCATTCTACGGACGAAAAGAATAAAGGGATTTGACTACAAAACATTTCTTTCTCCAGGAAACGAGTACAACCTTTGGCATTTCTTTTATTCTGTCAAGAAAAAAGAAGAGTTTATCAAAGGGCTGAATAAATTAATGGATAGATTGTTAGAAAAATCCAATTTATCCAAAGATTATCTACCTGAATTGGTCAAGCACTTCAGCTCTTTTGGTGGATATACCAACGACTATGGAACTTATTCGGAAAAGGCTATCAAAAAGATGTTACCCTTTTTAAGGTTGGGAAAATACTGGAATGCCAAAGAGGTAGAAGAAGTGCTTAACAAGCGGCCTGATGAGGTCAAAGCCAAAGCAGATGCCATTGTACGGGAAAAGGTTATTAACAAAGAAGAGATCAATGGAGAAATCGAAGATTTTCAGGGACTGTGGGTTTCAAGCGCTTGTTACTTAGTATATGGTCGTTATTCCGAAGTGGGGGAAGTTCAGTTCTGGCAATCACCTTACGATATTGAAAACTACCTTAAAAATGAATTCCGCCAACATTCGCTGAATAATCCTACTGTAGAAAAGATCTTGGTGGAAACGCTCCACGTTGTAAAAGATATCTGGAAGTATTTTGGGGAAGAGTCAGGTAAAGATGAGCATGGAAGAACAATCTACAAAAAATTATTCGATAGGATTCATATCGAATTAGGTCGGGAAATGAAGAAGAACAACAAACAAAAAGAGCGGGATGATAAACAAAATAAGGAGAATCGAAAGGCGAATGAGCGTATTATAGAGTTGCTTAAAGAGTTAAAGAAAGGAAATTCTTCACTACAGGAAAAATCACCATTCCAACAGGAAAAATTAAGAATAGTGGAAGACACTCTCCTGTCAGCCATTGAGTATGATAAAGACAGCACAGAGTACAAACTTGCAGCAGGTAAAATAACAAAAAAGGAGATCAGGGATATTACAACAAAGGACTTCGCCAAAATCAGTAAAGGTGATTTCGAACGTTATAAACTATGGCTTGATCAGCGTTATCAATCACCATACACAGGCAGACTTATCAAACTTTCAGATCTGTTTGATAGAAAGAAGTATGAGATTGAACATGTTTTTCCACAGGAGCGCATCACGTTAAATGCGCTTTACAACAAGGTAATCTGTGAAACAGAAATCAATAAGGAAAAAAAAGCACTCACAGGCTATAGTTTCATTTCTAATGTAAAATCAAAAAAGATTTTTTGCAGTGCACATAATGAGGAGGTGCCAATCCTTGCTGTTGCAGATTATGAAATATTAGTGAAAAGTAATTTTTCGGGCAGAAAGATGGAGATTCTGTTAAGCAAAGAAATACCCGATGAGTTTACAAATAGCCAGCTTAATAACAGTCAGTACATTGTACTGACTGTTATTAAGCTGGCTATTTGTAAACTCATCGGGTATTTCTTTG
>CAYSFN010000292.1:0-1821 GCA_964430045.1 uncultured Gemmatimonadaceae bacterium | reverse complement strand
TCGTTTTGACTTGTCGGTCCGCCGGCGCTTCACGTTTACCAGGACTTCGAACCTGGATGCGACCCTTAGCGCCACCAATCTGTACAACCGGAACAATATTTTCTATGTTGACCGCGTTGCCAATACACGGATATACCAGTTGCCCATATTCCCCAGTCTGAACCTGACCTGGAACTTTTAATTTGAAATGAACGGATGAAGCAAACCCCAAAAACTTTCATTAACCGGAGCCTGGCCCTCATAGCTGCGATCATGCTGCTTTGTAGCCAGGCTCCGGCCCAGATACATGCCCCGTTCCAACCGCGGCAGCAATGGCTTGTGCGGGCTGAAGACCAGTTCATTCAGGAGCACTATCATCTTGCCGCTGCTTCCGCCCGGCGGTTTCTGGAGGGCCGGGACGATCATATGCCTCTTTCGGCGCAGGGAGACGAAGCAGACAGAGCCGGCTATTACGAAGCCGCAGGCAGGTTGAAAGCCAATTCGGCAGGATGCGCGGATACAGCCCTGCGTTTTCTCGGGCAGACCTCCAATCCCGTTTACCGTCAAAGAACTGCCATTGCCCTGGCGCGCTATTATTTCCTGAACGACCGGCTGGCGGAAGCCATTCCCTGGTACGAGACCGCGGGTATCGCAAACCTGGACAACCGGGAGATTGCCGATGCGAAATTCGAACTGGCCTACTGTTATTTCAACATAAGAAAATTCGACCAGGCAGAGCCTTTATTCGCTACGATCCGTGAGATCCCCGGCCGCTATTTTGATCCCGGGAATTATTATTACGGCCTGCTTTCCTACCATCGCGGCGATTATGAAAACGCCCTGAAAAGCTTTAAGCGGATTGCCTCATTACCCGAATACAAAAGCATCGTACCGTATTATATCGCAGAGATCCATTACTTCCTCGGCAACAGGGACAAAGCCTTGTCTGAAGCGCAGAGGCTGATGCGGCTGCCGGAGAAGCTGTATTACGACCGCGAGCTTCACCTGCTGGCGGCGCAATGCCTGTTTGAGCGGGAAGATTATAAGGAAGCCCTGCCGTACTTTGAATATTTCTATGAGCACAGCACGAAGGTGCGGAAGGAAGAATTGTATGAAATGGCCTATTGCTATTACCGGGTCAGTGATTACCAGAAGGCCATCCGGGATTTCAGGCAGCTGAGCAACGAGCGCGATTCCCTCGGCCAGACCGCCATGTACCTGCTGGGCGACTGCTATCTGAAAACCGGCGACAGGAACAGCGCGCGCAATGCTTTCGGGATATGCGCGGATATGGATTTCAATCCCCGGCAGCAGGAAGCGGCTCTGTTGCTGGCCGGGAAGCTGGCATACGAAATGGGCTATAATGACGAAGCCTCCGGCCGCCTGCAGCAACTGCTTGCGCTATACCCGCAATCCGCCTTTGCTACCGAGGCCAGGACCCTGTTTTCCGATCTGCTGGCCAGGACCAATAATTATGAAGCTGCATACCAGAACATCCGCGATATCAGGCAGGGCAGCGGAGACTACAACCGCGTCTTCCAGAAAGTAAGCTACGGATACGCCATGCAGCTGCTGCAATCCGGCGAGCTGCAGAAAGCGTATATCCTGCTGGAAAAATCACTGGATTATCCTGCAGATAAGGCTTACCTGGCAGTTGCGGGATTCTGGCTGAGCGAGCTGGCATACCGGATGCAGCAGTATGAAGCGACGCTCCGGTTTGGCGAGGTCTTCCTGGACAACGGCAGCCAGCCAGAGCGGATCGCCTATCTCAGTCCTGCGGCGAATCCCCAGCATGCCTATATGAATATGGGCTACGCCGCCATGAAGCTGGAAAAGTTTGAG
>CAYSFN010000291.1:0-1842 GCA_964430045.1 uncultured Gemmatimonadaceae bacterium | reverse complement strand
CAGGTCATCTGTTCGGGGAAAGGTATCCACCTCGCTGAAAGTCACAAACACCATCATGATATTGAGGTTCCCTTTGGGTGTATGCCCCCAACCGTGATGAGAACTCAGCCCGGTTTTCCCGAATGATACGGTGTCTTCTGTTTCCGGGTCATAAACACATGTCTGTGAAAAGGAAGGGATACTAAACAATCGCAATGTGACCAGTATTCCGAGTAGTTTTTTTGTTCTCATATCCGTGGGCTTAATATTTAAGGATTTTTTTAACAAAAGGGCGATGTATGTGATCGGTTATCTGTATCAGGTAGAACCCGGGAGGCAATATCTGTGTATCAATTATTTGGGGTGACCGGTTATTGAGACTTTTTTGCGTTATAAGGCTTCCATTAAGATGATACAGGCTAACCATCGCATCTCCGGGTTCTTCTGATAGCGCTTCTATACAATCCTGGTGATAAACAAGGGTGTAGCGTTTCTCAATCCTTTTGTACTCATCTGTATTTAAATACAAAGAAGAATCTGTAAACTTAACTTCAATTGACAACTCCAGCTCCCAATCACCCCCTTCAAGAATTTCGATCGTATCATTGGGATAAAATCGTGTAGCTGGAAAATCCGGTCTATATGAGGATAATCCTACAGTACTTTTATGCCAGATGTCAAAAGACACATATTCAGGAGCAGCAATACCTGCATATAGCATAAAAATGGTGTCATAGACATACTCAAAGTCAAGCGAATCCCATACAATATACCTTGCATTCCCACTACATCTCAGGTTAAAGCTGGTTGCTACATGCTTTTTAAAACCTTTGATATTTTGTTTGAGGGTTTTGCCGGGAATATGCTCGTCAAAGGAGGTCACCTGGTAATCATGAATGGTATCATAAATGTCTAACCCCTCCTGGTATCCGTCGGCTCCCAGGGAATCGCATCCGAACCATACCGTATCGGGTATCAGTGTATTATTCGGGCCTTCAAACAATACAATGAGCTTGCTTCGCCAGGGGGCTTGTGCATGCAGGGTTGTATCGGGATATACAAAAACAAACAGCAGGATGAGGATGAGCAGGTGACGCTGATAGGGCATACCGGGTTTTTATACAAAACTTAACTGAAAAAACGTAAAACCCAAATCACCTGTCGTATAGTGACAAACGTAAGTCTTACCTGTAGCACGCCACGTGCAAGTAAAAAAACCTGTTGCATACATTCCCCCACCATAAAAAAGACAAGTGTCAACCCCCCAAATAAATGGTATTAACCCCAAAGCAGAGCTACGCAGTATTAACTACCATCCCAATACACTCGTCCCTCACTATCGGGATTAGTTCGACTTACAAATTTTACTGCTCCACCTTTGGCGGATTGTATAATTTGAGTCTCACTAATAAACAGATCATATTTTATTACTTTGCAACCATGAACGGGGAAATCTTATCTGCAGATATGGATGAAAGCACGAAGATGAAGTGGTATAAGATCGTCTTCGGCCTGAAAAAGCAATTTGGCAAAAAGCCGGATATGAATGCGTTGCTTTTCCTGATTGGGATGAATGAGGTCGGGCAGGTACGCGAATATGCAAAAGACGAAAAAATGGACCTGATGCATGTGGCCACCTGCCGTCTGCTGGCTTACGAAGGGTATTACGAATTGAAGGAATATGACGGGGACGGATGGCCGCATTACAGGCAAACCGGTAAACCTCCGTACGGAGACCTTACAAAGCAGGAAACCTTATTGAAAAGACTGATTGTAAAATATTTCGAGGAAAACAACCTGCTGGAAGGTATTTGAAAACAACAGTCATTTAGCTAATTTACCCCGCGATCCGGCTATCCTGCC
>CAYSFN010000290.1:1444-1846 GCA_964430045.1 uncultured Gemmatimonadaceae bacterium | reverse complement strand
AGCGGCGAGACGGTGCGGCTGCGGTCGCTGTGGTCCCGCTCGGTCAGCGCCGTCGCGATCGTCGAGACATCGCCGCCATTGGCCGCGTGGGCGGCGTCGCCGGCACGCCGCCGGGCCCGCTCGTCGGCCGAGGCGTCGAGGTAGATCTTGACGTCGGCCTCGGGCAGGACGACCGTGCCGATGTCGCGCCCTTCCATCACCAGATCGCCCACCGAGGCGTAGGCGCGCTGGCGCGCGCCGAGCACCTCGCGCACGCGAGGCAGCCGTGCCACCCGCGCGGCCGCGGCATCCATCTCGGGGGTCCGGATGGCGCGCGTCACGTCATGCCCGTCGATCACGACGCGCCCCTGCTCGGCGTCGAGCGCCGACGACTCCGCCACGCTCGCGACCGCATCCCCATCG
>CAYSFN010000290.1:0-1434 GCA_964430045.1 uncultured Gemmatimonadaceae bacterium | reverse complement strand
TCGTGGAGGTTCACGCCCTGGTCCACCGCACGCCACGCGACGGCACGATACATCGCGCCCGTGTCCACGTGCCGGCATCCGAGCGCCTGCGCGATGGCACGCGCGACCGTCCCCTTCCCTGCCCCCGATGGCCCGTCAATCGCGATCAACACCGCAGGGAGGATAGCAGGCGCACCGGTGAGGTGGGGCTACGTCAGCACGTCGCTCAGACGAGGCACGTCCTCCACCCGCCGCACGGTCGCCGACGCATCGGATAATGTCCGCTTCACCGCATCCGGCAGGCCGCCAGGTCACCATCGCCGAAGTACGACAGGGCCTTGAGGCTGACGAGCGGCGCGAACTCGGGATAGAGCGCACGCGCCGCACCGAGGGCGATCGGCAGGGTGATGCCGTGCGCCAGCAGCGTTGCCAGGTCCAGGTAGTCCTTCCGCTCCGCCCGCACCTGCACCACGCGGACCTTCTGCGCGGCGAGATCGAGCAGCGAGGCCACACGGACACCCGTGTCGGCGGCGATCGCGGGCTCACCAACGCGGCCCAGCCCCAGTCCGCCGAACCACGACACCTTCACCGGGCCGCCACGGTCCACGAGGAACGTCGCAGTTGATAGCGCGGCCTGCAGCAACTCCGCGCCCGCCAGGAAGGGCAGCGCCGCGCGGCGAACGTCGGCTTGCACGGTGCCAGCTTAGATCGAGGTCGGGGACTCGCGCGCGGGGACCTGCGGCGGGAGTCCCGGGATGTCGCAGGTCGTCGCGTTCGCGGAGAATGGTCGCGTGCGCATGGTCTACGGGCTGCTCGCGGTCGGCGTCCTCCTCGTCGTGGCGTGGCTGGGCCTCTCCCACAGTCGCTACGGGCGGGCAATGTCGTTGCTCGTCCGGATGGGACGCGTGCCCGGCCCGATCGCCGCCCACATCGGCCGATGGCAGACGACGACGGTCGATCGCGTGATGCTGTCGTTCACGGCCCGCACGGGCCCGCGGGTCGCGCGGCTCTTCCTGCCGCAGCACGTCAGGACGCGGCCCGTCCTGTTGACCGGCGGCGTGCACGCGCTCGGCATCGACGAGCCCCGGCTGATCGCGTTTGCCGAGACGCTCGCACAGTCGGGCACCCCGGTGGTCACCCCATCGCTGCCCGATCTGAAGCAATACCTCGTCACGCCCAGGCTGACCGACGACATCGAGGACGCCGCGCTGGCCGTGCTCGCGGCGCCGGAGGTGCCCCAGGCCGCGGACGGCCGCATCGGCCTGCTCGGCATCTCGTTTGCCGGCGGCCTGTCGGTCGTCGCGGCCGGGCGTCCGTCGCTCCGCGACCGCGTCGCCTTCGTCTTCTCGGTCGGCGGTCACGCGCGTCTGCCGGGGGTCATGCGGTATCTCTGCACGGGCGTGCAGCCCGATGGACGACGCCATCCGCCGCACGATTACGGCAGCGTGATCCTCC
>CAYSFN010000289.1:998-1858 GCA_964430045.1 uncultured Gemmatimonadaceae bacterium | reverse complement strand
GGCCCGGACGAACTGGACCTGAAAAACAACCTGATCAGCATCGACTCGCCCCTGGCCCGCGCTTTAGTCGGCAAAAGCCTGGATGCCGAAGTACGGGTGCACACCCCGACCGGCGAAAAAACCTGGTACATCGTCGCCATCGACTACCCGTGACCGAGCCCAGCATGCCCGCCCCAGAAGCCCCAGCCCAGCACGCCAGTCTTGACTGGGATGAACAAGGCCAGCCGCTGTCCAGCCAGTTCGCCGACGTGTACTTCTCCAACGAAAACGCGCTGGCGGAAACCCGCTATGTATTTCTCGCCAACAACCAGTTGCCAGAACGCTTTGCCGCACTGACGCCCAACCAGCAGTTGGTCATCGGCGAAACCGGCTTTGGCACTGGGCTGAACTTTCTCTGCGCCTGGCAACTGTTCGAACAGCACGCTGCAAGCGGCAGCCGCCTGCACTTTGTCAGCGTGGAAAAGTACCCACTTAACAAAGCCGACCTGCAACGCGCACTGGCGCTGTGGCCAGAACTTGCGCCCTACGCCGAACAGCTGCTGACGCAATACGTGGCACTGCATCCCGGTTTTCAGCGCTTGGTATTTGCCGACGGACGCATCGTTCTGACCCTGTTGATTGGTGATGCGCTGGAGCTGTTCGGGCAACTGGATGCCCAGGTCGACGCCTGGTTTCTCGACGGTTTTGCCCCGGCCAAGAACCCGGATATGTGGACGCCAGAGTTATTTGCCGAGCTGGCCAGGCTGTCCCACGCCAGCACCACAATGGGCACCTTTACCAGCACCGGCTATGTACGCCGTCGGCTGAACGATGCCGGCTTCAAGATGAAGCGCGTGCCAGGTCTGGGCAAGAAATGGGAG
>CAYSFN010000289.1:0-988 GCA_964430045.1 uncultured Gemmatimonadaceae bacterium | reverse complement strand
TGCTCAAGGGCACCTTTATCGGCACTGCTGAAACAGCCGAAAAGCCCTGGTTTTCCCGCCCATCGCAGCCTAGTGGCGCACGTACTGCACTGGTGATCGGTGCCGGCCTGGCCGGTTGTGCCACCGCCGCCAGCCTGGCCCAACGCGGCTGGCAGGTCACTCTGCTGGAACGGCACAACGCCATTGCCCAGGAAGCATCTGGCAACCCGCAAGGCGTGCTTTACCTCAAGCTCTCGGCCCACGGCACCACCTTGTCACGCCTGATCGTCAGCGGTTTTGGCCATACCCGCCGCTTGCTGGAGCGGCTGCACAAAGGCACGGACTGGGATAACTGCGGCGTGCTGCAACTGGCCTTCGACGACAAGGAAGCGCAGCGCCAGGCGCAGCTTGCAGCGGCCTTCCCGCAGGATCTGCTAATCGCGCTGGCTCAGACCAGCGCCGAGAACAAGGCCGGTATTACTCTGCAATCGGGCGGTCTGTTCTACCCGGAGGCCGGCTGGGTGCACCCGCCAGCGCTGTGTGAGCTGCTTAGCCAACAAGCGAATATCCAGCTGCAACTGCATCAGGAAGCACTGGAGCTGCGCCGTGAAGGCGACGACTGGCAGGCCTGGAATGGCGAACAACTACTGGCCAGCGCCAACGTGGTGGTGCTGGCCAGCGTGTTCGGCTTTCTCGTTTACAAGCGGGCCACGCGCCCCGGCGAAGTGGTCGCCGCGACGGGAGACCCGGCCGACAACGAAGACGATTCGTTCGAGAACGCGCCGGAGGCGGACTCTGATCAATTCAACCTCGACGACGCGAACGACGAACCGCCGACGATGCGGATCGCGTCCCCGGCACGGTCGATCCCCGCGGACCAGGAAGACGACCTGGACGATCCGTTCAACACGGCCGCTCCTCCGGCCGCGCGCACGGCCGCGGCGAACACGCCTCGGCTGCCGACGCCGATTCCGGACGACGATGATGATGACGAATTCGAACCGCCGCA
>CAYSFN010000288.1:0-1871 GCA_964430045.1 uncultured Gemmatimonadaceae bacterium | reverse complement strand
TGCCAATACGCGCGCGGTCTTCGGCGACTACATCAGCGTGTACGACATTCAGCGCGCGGTCGAGGACGGCGCGACGGTGCCGATCTACTACGAGAGCCGGCTCGCCAGGCTGGCGCTCGACGAAGCCGCGCGTCCATCCATCGACCCCGACTTCGAGGAAGCGACCGAAGGGGAGGAGGTCGACCGCAAGGAGAAGCTCAAGACGAAGTGGGCGCAGCTCGAGGCGGTCGTTGGCGCCGAGCAGCGGCTGGAGGTCGTTGCGCGGGACATCGTCGAGCACTTCGAGCAGCGTCAGGAGGCCATGGACGGCAAGGGCATGGTCGTCTGCATGAGCCGCCGGATCTGCGTGGAGCTGTACCGTGAAATCGTGAAACTGCGTCCGGCGTGGGCCGGCGATGAGGACGATCAGGGGGCGATCAAGGTGGTGATGACCGGGTCGGCCTCCGATCCGCTCGACTGGCAGCCGCACATCCGCAACAAGCCGCGCCGCGAGGCGCTGGCCAACCGCTTTCGCGATTCACGCGATCCGCTCCGCCTGGTGCTCGTGCGCGACATGTGGCTCACGGGCTTCGATGCGCCGAGCCTGCACACGATGTACATCGACAAGCCGATGCGCGGGCACGGACTCATGCAGGCCATTGCGCGCGTCAACCGCGTGTTCAAGGACAAGCCCGGCGGGCTCGTGGTGGACTACCTCGGCCTGGCGCAGGAACTGCGGACCGCGCTGGCGACGTACACCGAGAGCGGCGGCACGGGCAGGACGGCGCTCGACCAGGAGGAAGCCGTGGCCCTGATGCTGGAGAAGTACGAGATCTGCCGCGGCCTCTTCCACGGCTTCGACTGGAGCAGGTGGACGACCGGGACATCGGCGGAACGGGTTGCCCTGCTCCCCTCGGCGCAGGAGCACATCCTCCGGCAGGAGAACGGCAAGGAGCGCTGCATTCGCACCGTGCGTGAACTGTCCCAGGCGTTCGCGCTGGCGGTGCCGCACGCCGAGGCGCTGCGGATTCGTGATGACGTGTCCTTCTTTCAGGCCGTTCAGGGGGGACTCGCCAAGCGGGCGCCGGGTGACGCGCGCCCCGAGGAGGAGCTCGATCAGGCCGTGCGTCAGATCATCTCGCGGGCCGTGGCGCCGGAGGGGGTGCTCGACATTTTTGCCGCCGCGGGGCTCGCCAGGCCGGACATCTCGATTCTCTCGGAGGATTTCCTCGCCGAAGTACGGGGAATGCCGCAGCGGAACCTCGCGGTGGAGCTGCTGCAGAAGCTGCTCAAGGGGGAACTCAGGAACCGTGGGAAGAAGAACATCGTCCAGGCACGGTCGTTCGCGGAGATGCTGGAGCAGACGATCCGGCGGTACCAGAACCGGGCCATCGAGGCGGCGCAGGTCATCGAGGAGCTGATCGCGCTGGCCAGGGAGATGCGGGAGGCCGGCGCCCGGGGCGAATCGCTGGGGCTGAACGAGGACGAACTGGCGTTCTACGATGCGCTGGAGACCAACGACAGCGCCGTCAAAGTGCTTGGTGACGAGACGCTGCGGACGATCGCCCGGGAGCTGGTCGAGACCGTCCGGAGGAACGTGACGATCGACTGGACGCTGCGCGAGACGGTGCGGGCGCAGCTTCGGGTGCTGGTCAAGCGGATTCTGCGGAAGTACGGCTACCCGCCGGACAAGGCGGAGAAGGCGACGCAGACGGTGCTGGAGCAGGCGGCGTTGCTGTCGGGGGAGTGGGCGGCGGGGGCGTAGCGAGGCCGCGGATTGCGGCAACGCCGCGCCAGCGCCGGGCCTCCGATCACCTGGAGCGCGCCTCCTCCGCCGACCACAACACCCCCTTCGCGTCCAGAAACGGACCGAACGGCACATCCGGCTTGGG
>CAYSFN010000287.1:0-1872 GCA_964430045.1 uncultured Gemmatimonadaceae bacterium | reverse complement strand
GCGATCCAGTTCGCGGGGACGGAGCTGGAGCCTGCCCGCGCGGCCGGTCTCGCGGCGGAGGCGCGCGCGCTGTGCGCACGGTACGCGGCGACCGACCCGGGCCGTGGACGCCGCGCATGATGCTCCTGCGTGACGTGCATCTGGCGGATCCCGCGTGGCTCCTGCTCCTGCTCGTGGCGCCGGTCGCCTGGTGGGTGAGCCGCCGCCATCCGCGTCCGGCGATCCGCTTTGCCCGCGTCGACCTCGTGACGGCGAGTGGTGTCCGCGCCCGTGCGTGGCGGCGGCGGCGCCTGCTGCTGCGCGTCATCGCCCTCGTGGGCGTATCGCTCGCGCTGGCCCGGCCGCAGCGCGGCGCCCGCGCGGAGACGGCGCGTTCCGAGGGCATCGACATCGTGGTGGCCTTCGACCTCTCCAGTTCGATGCTGGCCGAGGATTTCCAGCCGCAGAATCGGCTCGAGGTCGCGAAGGAGCAGCTCAAGACGTTCATCGCGGCGCGCCCGGATGATCGCATCGGCCTCGTTGCGTTCGCTGGCGAGGCGCTCACGCAGGTGCCGCTGACGCTCGACCATCCCGTCGTGGTCGCGGCCGTCGGCAACCTGCAGGCAGGGCAGCTCGTGGACGGCACGGCGATCGGGACGGCGATCGCGACGGCCGCCAACCGGCTCCGCAGCGCGGAAGGCCGCTCCAAGGTCATCGTGCTGCTCACCGATGGCGAGAACAATCGCGGGTCGCTCGATCCGCGCACGGCGGCAGCGGCGGCGGCGGGATACGGCGTGCGCATCTATGCGATCGGCGTCGGGCGCGAGGGGATGGCACCCGTTCCCGTGGCCCGGGGGGTGTTCGGACTGCGTTACGAGAATCGACCGGTCCGCATCGACGAAGCACTGCTCGAGGACGTCGCGCGAACGACCGGTGGCCGGTACTACCGTGCGCGGGACCCGGAATCGCTCGCACAGATCTATCAGCAGATCGATCGCCTGGAGCGCTCGCCCATCCGCGCGCCGCGGTATCGGCCGGTCGCGGAAGAGTACCGGTGGCCGCTCGGTCTGGCCATCATGCTGCTCACGCTGGAGCTGGCCATCGGCTTCAGGCGGGAGTCGCTCCCGTGACCGTCTCGCTCGACGTGCCCGTGCTCGCGCTGGGGGGGCTCATCGCCGCGGTGCTGGCCGCCGTGTCGGTGATCGTCGGCGCACGCGGGCGGGAACGCCGCCTGGCGCGGCTCGGCACCGCCGGGCTGCTGGCGCGGATCGTGCCGCTGCGGAGTGATGCACCCACGATGGGTCGCGCGCTGCGACGGGCGCTCATCGTGGCCCTCACGGGCGTGGCACTCGCGGGACCGCGGTGGGGCACCCCCGTCGACCACGAGGAGCGGGAGGGGATCGATGTCGTCATCGCGGTCGACGCGTCGTTGTCGATGCTCGCGGAGGACGAGCCGCCGTCCCGGCTGGCGCGGGCGCGCCAGGAGGTGCAGCGCCTCGTCGCGGCGTCGCGCGGCGACCGCATCGGCCTGCTGGCGTTCGCGGGACGCAGCTACATCCTGACGCCCCTCACGACCGATGCCGGTGCCCTGGCCTTGTTCCTCGACAACCTCGACCCCTCGATCGTCGGGGAGCCCGGCTCGTCGTTCGCGGCGGTGCTTCGGCAAGGGCGGGAACTGCTCGAGTCCGCGGCGCGCGGGGATCGGGCGCTGGTCGTGTTCACCGATGCGGAGGCCTTCGACGAGGAGCCGGAGATCCTGGCCGCTGCGACGCGGATCCGTGCCGCGGGCATCGCGCTCGTGCTCGTTGGGATGGGGACGACGGCTGGCGCAACGATCCCCGTCGAGGAGGATGGTCGCCCGTCGACCAAGCACGACGTGGACGGCATCGAGGT
>CAYSFN010000286.1:0-1910 GCA_964430045.1 uncultured Gemmatimonadaceae bacterium | reverse complement strand
CGTCCACGATCAGCGGCCACATCCACGCCTGCCCCTCGGGAATCCCAGAGAGAACGGCGAGGTCACGGAGGGTCGTGAAGGACAGCCAGAACGCTCCCAGGGCGAGCAGGATCGTCCCGGTGACTGCGAGCAGGACCACGAACCGCGACACACCAGCAGCTGGGGTCCCGTCCGGGCTCAGGTCCAGATCGCGCGGGGCGCGAGCTGTCACCTCCGGGCGGGCCACAGAGCTACCTCCCGATCCTGGACAAGGAGCGGGCGGTCTGTGCGACGGGTTCGTCTGGCACCTCAGCGATCGTTGCGCGGTGGGCGGAGCGGATCGTTGCCGCGATCTCCCGCGCCTCGAGCCCAGCGGCGGACGCGGCAGGCTCAAGTACCCCGAGAGTGTCGGGCTCGGGCAGGCCGGCCTCGGCGAGACGGCATGCCGCCCAGAACAGGCCCGCGTTCCGGTTCCCCTCCGGTAGCGCGGCGACCCAGGCCGCGAGCTGCTCCACCGGCCGCTCCCGCACCGCGAACGGATCGAGCCGGCGGGGCGGGTGCTCAGGCTGGAGCGTCAGCAGCTCACGGATCGTGTCCGCGTCAACGGGGCGAGGGTTGCGGCCGTGGGCGATGGTCTCGTAGTAGCGGGCTCCGTCGCCGGTGGTGATGGTGGAGGGTGGGGCGATGATGTAGCCGCCGGTTCCGCGGAAGTCCACATGCGCCCGCCCTCGAGACCACGACCCCCGTGCCTGGTCTGGGTCTGTGGGGTAGTACAAGTGCAGTCCACCCGATGGGGAGCGCACGGCCTGCCCCCACCCGCCGATCAGCCCCTCTCGCTGCAGGGTGCGGAGGATCGGGTATCCGCTGCCGGTGGCGTGCACATCCACATCCAGCACCTCGATCACGGCCCCGGTAGCGATGCCGATATTCGCCTCCGGATGCCGACCCCACCAAGTGGCGACCTGCGCGGCGTCGGTGGTGGCGTCACGAAACCCATGCACGGTGAGCGGGCGCTTCTGACCGGGCGCGCACGGGAACACCGGGACGCCCGCAGCGGCGTAGACAGAGGCAGCTTCCGCGAGTCCCATGGGGAGCCGGGTCGGCATGGGCCAGGCGGCGGGGTCGGCGATCGGCATGTGTACCTCCTTCGCGACACAGCACGGGTCTGGGGGCTCGCGTGGACAGTGTCACCGGGAAGGTGCGGCAGCAACGCGTGCTGCCTGCAGAATCTCCGCTCGTGAGCATCCCTTCTGAACCTCAACCCCTACCCGAACTCGCGTGGTCTTCGCGAGCGGTTCTGGGCAGGACGCGCCGTTTCGTCAAGAACATGCGCCAAATCGTCAAACACGCCAGCCCCTGCCTCCACCGACCACCGGCGGCCTTCTGCTACAGACCCCGGCCAGAACCACGACCCGGGGACGGCGGGTCGGGGCCGTCAGGATCAGTGCTCAGGTGCTGCTCTCGTTCCGCGAGCAGCTCGCTCAGCAGTGCCCCGCGTTCCAGTCTGGTCAGCGCCTGATCGGGAGGGCGAATGTCCCCGGGAGCGGCACCGGTGCGACCGGTGGCGAGGACCGCGGCGTTGATCCGATCGAGAACTTCAGCTGGGTTGTGCTGTTCGGTGTCCTGCTCCAAGATGCGGGCGATCTCGCTCACCACCGCACTGTCATGCTCAACGGCCGGGAATGCCGCCGACGCCGTCACCTCCTCCCCGACGGGGACGCGGCCCACGACGAGTCGGAACTGGCCGTCTCCGTCGATCCCGGTCGCGTCGTAGACGCCGGGAACGATCCACGCATGCGCCTCCGACGCCGGCCCCTCATAGATCGGCACACCGACCGGATCATCCGGATCAGGCACGCTGACATCCGGATCAGCAGCGAACAACATCGCCGACAGTTCCTCCCGCTGCGCCCGGTCCATCAGCGCATCGC
>CAYSFN010000285.1:0-1917 GCA_964430045.1 uncultured Gemmatimonadaceae bacterium | reverse complement strand
CCCAGATCGTGAACCGCTGCCCGCGATCATCGATCAGGTCCACCCGCACCCGCCGCCCCGGCGCGAACGGCCGGTCCGACCGCACCCGCAAAAATCCATCCGCCGGCAGTCCCGCCAATCGCGCCACCGCCATCGGCGGGCGCAGCGGATCAACCGGCCTCACCGGCACGCGAAACACCCCCTCGGCCCGGTCATGCGCGGCCTCCACGATCTCGATGCCGTCGATGCCCCTCCATGGCCCTTCGCTCGCCGACAACTCCGAGTCGCGCCACAACACCGGCCAGCTTATGTTTGAATGCGGTATCGTGGGTTTTGTGCAGGATGGCGGTAGCAGCTTCCAGCACCTGCTCGGGCGATAGCTCGCCGACGGGCTTGTGTGCATCTTCTCCCAGCACATTTTCCATGGTTTCCTGCACATCTTCTTCGTCCTTTACATCCGATTTGTTGCTTAACGGCTGGGAAAGTTTACAGCCATCACGGTAAAGGGCATTGGCTTTTAAGCCGAGCGACCAGCTCAGGTAATAACAGTCTTTGATATCATCAACGGAAGCTTCATTGGGCAGGTTGATGGTTTTTGAGATGGCTCCGCTGAGGAAAGGTTGTGCGGCTGCCATCATACGGATATGGCCTGATGATGCGATATACCGCTCTCCTTTGGTTCCGCATTTATTTGCGCAATCGAAAACGGCCAGGTGTTCCTCTTTCAGGTATGGCGCGCCTTCTACGGTCATTGTACCGCATACATAGTCATTGGCCTCATCAATCTCTTTTTTGGTGAATCCCAGTCTGCGCAGGAGATTAAAGTTATAATCGTTATACTCTTCAGGCTTGAATCCTAAGCGCTGGAGACATGATTCTCCCAGTGTCCATGAGTTGAAAGCAAAGCCGATTTCAAAACTTCCGGCGGCGGCGTTTTCCACTTTTTCGATTTCCTCACTGGTGAATCCGCGGAACTTCAGGCTTTCCGGATTGATATTCGGAGCCCCTTCTAAGGTAGCGTGTCCCGTGGCGTATTTTACGATGGCATCAATCTCGTCAGGGGTATAACCCAGGTTTTTCAGAGCAAGCGGAACGGATTGGTTAATGATCTTGAAGTAACCTCCTCCCGAAAGCTTTTTAAACTTGACTAAGGCAAAATCGGGTTCAATGCCGGTGGTGTCACAATCCATCACGAGGCCGATCGTGCCGGTGGGTGCGATCACGGTGGCCTGCGCATTGCGGTAGCCGTATTTTTCCCCGCGTTGAACGGCACGGTCCCAGGCATCGCAGGCGGCTTTCAGCAGGTTATCGGGACAGTATTTGGGATCGATCCCCACGGGTTTTATCGATAACCCCTCATAAGCATCAGTGGCGTTGTATGCCGCATAACGGTGGTTGCGCATGACGCGCATCATGTGTGCTTTGTTGTCGTTATACCTGGCGAATGCACCGAGGTATTCGGCCATTTCAGCCGAAGTTTCGTAAGCAACGCCATTCAGGATGGCCGTAACGGCTCCGCAGATGGCAAAAGCTTTTGGCGAGTCATAAGGGATGCCCGAAACCATCAGCACGGTACCCATATTGGCATATCCCAACCCGAGGGTGCGGTATTCGTAAGAAAGCTGTGCCACCTCTTTTGAAGGGAATTGAGCCATCAATACCGATATTTCAAGTACGACGGTCCATAAGCGGGTGGCATGCTCGAAAGCTTCAATGTCAAACGTGAGGGTTTCCGTATTGAAAAACTTCATCAGGTTCAATGAAGCGAGGTTACAGGCCGTATTGTCCAGGAACATGTATTCGGAACACGGATTGGACGCATTGATACGGCCACCTTCAGGGCAGGTATGCCATTCGTTGATGGTGGTATCGTATTGCACACCCGGATCGGCGCAGGCCCATGCCGCATCACCGATCATATCCCAGATCTCTTTTGCC
>CAYSFN010000284.1:0-1917 GCA_964430045.1 uncultured Gemmatimonadaceae bacterium | reverse complement strand
TCTCCATGTACTTCTCGAAGAAGAACTTCTGGATGTCCATCATGTTGATCTCGCGGCCCTGGATGTAGCTCTGCTCGATGTTCGAGGTCATGTCCAGCGGCGTGCCCGTCGTGATCAGCAGCGTGGCCTCCTTGCCCACTTCGAGCGAGCCCACCTTGTCGGCGATGCCCATGAACTCGGCCGCGTTGATGGTCACCGCCTTCAGGGCTTCCTCCTCGGGGAGGCCGAAGGCCACAGCCACGCCGGCCTCCCACGGCAGGCGATAGCTGTACAGCGCGCCCGAGCCCCCGGCGATCGCAAACTTGACGCCCGCCTTGTGGAGCTGCGCCGGCGAGCTGTAGGCCCCATCGTAGCCGTCATAGCTGCGCGGCGGGGCCGACATCGTGGACGTCAGGATCACCGGCACCTGCTCGGCCTTCAGACGATCGGCCACGTGGATGGCGTCGCGCCCGCCACGGATCACCAGCCGCAGTCCTTCGGCCTTGCCCCAGGTGATGGCATCGTTGATCTGCGCCACGCCTTCCGCCGCGACCACCACGGGAATCTCACCGTTGATCGCGGGGATCATCGCGGCCAGGCGTGAGTCGGTGCGGAACGGCTGTCCCGCCTGCACGGCATCGTGGTACGCGCGCGCTTCGCCGAAGAAGTCCTTCAGCGCCTGCACCTGCTCGGCGTAGCTCCTGGGCGGCGGAGCCTGCGAACCCGCGCCCCCGCGACCGCCCCCGCCGGCACGGCGGTTGGGGTCGGGCCAGTTGACGTTCAGCGCGGCCGCGCCCTTCAGCGACATCTCCTCCCAGGTCCATCCCTCCAGCGACATCGCCGACGACAGGCCCGAGATCACGCCGCCTTCCGGCGTGCTGAACGCCACGAGCACGCCCGCCGAGCGCGTGGTGCCGATATGCCGGCTCTCGGCATTCACGGCGACCTCGGCGCGCACGTTGGGGTTGTAGTCGCCGATCTCCACGATGTCGTTGGAGACCTCCACCGAGCCGATCTCGGAGATGCCCACCGTGCTGTACGCGTCGATCAGGCCCGGGTAGATGTGCTTGCCGGTCACGTCCACCACGCGCGCGCCCGACGGCACGGTGACGGTGGCGCCGATGGCCGTGATCTTGCCGCGCTCCAGCACGATGCTGCCGTTCTGGATCACGCCGTTGGTCACGGTGTGGATGGTCGCGCCCTGCAGCACGACCGCCTGCTCCTGCGGCGGCACGGTCATCCGCACCTGCGCCGCGGCCGCACGCGCGCCAAGGAAGGTGCCGACGCCAAGCGTCAGCACCGCGGCTCGCAGTGCCGCGCGGCCGCGGCGCGTCGCCTGGCCACCGGACACGGTCTGGTGCTGCGTCATGGTCTGGGTCTCGGTCGTTGTCATGATCACTTGCCCTCCGATGCACCGCCGCGCGCCGCACCCGCGGCGCCCGCGTTCTCGTTGCCGCCCGCCGCAAGGACCGCCTGGATCAACTGCGCCCGCTGCCGGGTGATGTCCGCCCGCAGCACGGCATCCTCCTCCAGCGAGAAGTAGCGACGTCCGTCCACCCAGGTCTGCTCGGCCTTGGTGAACTGCGACAGCGGGTTGCCGCTCCAGATCACGAAGTCGGCGTCCTTGCCCGGCTCCAGCGAGCCGATCCGGTCGTCGATCGCCACGGCCCTGGCCGCCTGGTTGGTCACCGTGCTCAGCGCCTGGATCTCGTCCACGCCGGAGCGCAGCAGCTTGCCCGCCTCCCAGTTCATGCGCGTCGAGATCTCGGAGTCGTCGGAGTGCAGCGAGGTCACCACGCCGGCTTCCATCAGCAGGCGCGCGTTGTACGACGTGGCGTCATAGGACTCGAGCTTGAACGCCCCCCAGTCGCTCCACACCACCGCCGCCACGCCGGAATTCTTCAGCTCCGACGCGATCTTGTACGCCTCCACGCCGTG
>CAYSFN010000283.1:1555-1946 GCA_964430045.1 uncultured Gemmatimonadaceae bacterium | reverse complement strand
TGCCGTTACTACCTCCCCGGTTGCTATGATTGTGTCGTATATAGGACCTAAGATTTGAGGTACGCACCGGATGGAGTAATACTCCTGCACTTTGTCTTTAAAAACGTTTTCTGTCGTCTTTTTTTACCCGATGTACATTAATTGCTATTACAGGTACATTGCCATTTACTATGGTTTGCATCCCATCAAAACCATCACCCGCTTCGATATCAATAACCTTGATATGATTGTCTTCTAAAAGTTCAATAGAATTGGATATTGGATCGCTTCCCATGTTCCAATCTTCACGCACCTTTTGGGCTGCTTTTTCTACACCTTCAAAATCATTAATCTCTGGACTGCCTTCCAATGGATTTGCAAATTTGGAAGTAATCCCAACAATTTCTTCCAA
>CAYSFN010000283.1:722-1545 GCA_964430045.1 uncultured Gemmatimonadaceae bacterium | reverse complement strand
TTTGGCTGGAACTTTTTTGAGTTTCCTGAATTCAATCTCGCCTAACTCCACTCTCATCTCACGATAAAAGTATTCAGGGCGTACATTAAGAATTTCACTGAGTAGCGCAGTCATCTCGCTATCAGGTAACACCTCACCTTTTTCATATTTGTGAAGTGCCTGCCTGGAAACACGATTTCCCAGCTTATCAGCTAAGTCCTGTAAGGATAGGCCGTTCATGCTTCGGGCAGATTTTAAACGTTCAGCAAATAATTGAGACATATATTTTTAATTTATAATATTAACGGTTAAACTTTGCTTTTGGTTCACAAATGTAATTTTTAAATACACACTGTCAAGCCATAATGTAAATCTGTCATCCATATGATAATGTTCAGAAGTCATATTGTGTATAGGAAAGCCATATTTTATGCCAAAACATGACTTGTTGACATTTTTAGTTTACAAACTAAATAATGGAACTATATTTGTCAACTGAAACGGTATAAAAAATAAGAAGATGGCCAATTTATCTACACACACGGTTCTACATAAGCGGATGTCTTGCTTCGTAGATTGGATTGCTCCCGATCCGAACAAACGGGAAGAGATTAAGAAGATAGCGGACGAAGTGAGAAAAAATATCCGCGAAAAGGCAGAAGGCGAAAGAATTACCATAGTTGATATGCCAAGAGCAGGTTCGTTTGCTGAGAGGACCGGACTACGCAGGCACTACAGAGGACATTCTGAGGTAGATGGTCAGGATGTAGATATCCCTGTTGTTGTTAAACCCGTTGATGAAGATGGTGACAAGCTGGAGGAGTTGCTCAGGCGTTTTGAGAAG
>CAYSFN010000283.1:0-712 GCA_964430045.1 uncultured Gemmatimonadaceae bacterium | reverse complement strand
CTACTATAGAGCCGACAAAAAGCTCAATTAAACTGTATGTCAATGAAGAATTGTCATTTGACATAGTCCCAATGCTGGCAACTGAGAAAGCAGATGAGCAGATTATCATCAGAAAAACAGGAGAACGGGTGAAAACATCCATTAAGAAGCATGTGGATTTTATAAAATCCCGAACAGCGAAAAGTAATGAGATGGAAGGACGGGTTAAGTTCAATGAGTGCGTCCGCTTGATGAAATGGTGGAGGGAGTTTAAAGCAGCAGATGCGTATCACTTATCAGCAGATGACAAACCCTCCAGTTTTCTCATTAAACTATTATGTGCGAAAGCTTTTGATGAATTAGGGGTTGAAAAGACCTATGCTGACACCTTTATGCGTTGGACCGGATTCTTTGCAGACCTGGTAAGAAACCAGAAAGATGTAATGTTTACGGATTATACTTCAAATCCGAAAAAAGATGCTTCTGCAACCTGGACAGTACTTGACCCGGTGAATGCCGAAAATAATATAGTGAAAACCTGGTCATCATTAAAGATACAGGAGTTTGCTGAATGGTTTGAGGAAGCCCGAGACACATGGCCTCGAATTGTAAGAAACGATATAGATAAAGAGGATGCGAGAAGCCTTGATGACCTTGTATTGCTGTTTGGAAATCCATTTAAAAATCACTGTAAAAACGATTAATTCATTCGTATTCAGTTGAAGATCAACAT
>CAYSFN010000282.1:0-1961 GCA_964430045.1 uncultured Gemmatimonadaceae bacterium | reverse complement strand
AGGAGCAGCGACACACCAACCTGCGGCAGAGAGGCATGAGACGATTCGGTCGTCACGTGGTCCGCGAGCACCAGCACCGATGCCGCCACGTAGAGCACGGTCGTCGCCGCCAGCCCCCGCTTGCCGAGCCACTGCTCATGCCGCCGGTCCGGGCGGAACGCCTCCACGAGCGCGATCGGCGCACCAATGCTGTAGATCACGTGCCCACCGATGAAGAGCTGCGCCATGTACGCGCTGATCCCGAGCGGCGCAATCAAGGTCGGCTGGCGGGATGCCGCCCACGACTCGATCCCGAGATAGCTGACGCTGAACAGGGATTGGTCGACGACGCCCGCCTGCAGCAGACCGAACGCCGCCGCCAGCAGTACCATGCCATGCCACCCAAGCCCGAAACGCCTGGCCACCTCCCGTATCAGCAGCGCCGGCGCACCATACAGTGGCACGAAGATCAGCATGCCCAGCAGCAGTTCGCCCACGTCGCCTGTCGAATCGGTGTATGCGGCCAGGTACTCCGCGCACACGGGGGCGAGGAGAAGGAGGCCGAGCACGAGCGGCGTGTGACTGGCGGGGTCAGTCCCCTTGGCGTGTGTGTGCTGCATGGCGGAAGAATCCTGGTTGGGCTGCACCGGCCACCTCAGTCCCGCGCGACCACCGTGTCGTACAGCCCGTAGTGCGTCAGTCCGTCGTGGCTCTCGACGCCCGTGTACCGCAGCGAGGCGTCTTCGTACCGGCGGAACGCGAACACGGCCTGGTTCATCTGCTCGGTGTTGAACACCTTGAGATCCACGAGCAGATGAAAGTCCTTCACCGTCAGGCCCGTGACGGTCAGGAACAGGTCCGGCTCCAGCCTGGTGATCACGTCCCTGAGCGTGTTCTCGCGGAAATCCGTCAGGTACATGAACGCGGGAATGCGTGTGGCGAACTTGATCAGCTTCTCCTGCACGAGCTTCCGCTTGGACTTGTACTCCCGCTCCTCCTCGGTCAGCTGCCTCTGCTGCCTGGGCGTCAGCCGGCCGTCCTTCGCCTTGCCCTTGAGCGCCTTGACCTTGTCGCTCCTGTTGATGATGGTCTCGATGACATGGTCGCCCAGTGCGCGCCAGCCCTCGATGCGCCCCACGGCGGCCATCGCCTCGGGATTGTCGAGGATGCGGCGCAGGGTGTCGTTGTCCACGTTCACCAGCAGCGCGCTCTCCCACTTGCGGGCCAGCAGCGTGGCCGAGGTGCCCGCCATCGCGATGTCGAGAATGCCGGCGGCATCGATCTGCGTCATGTTGGCGCCGTCGTAGGCCAGCACGGGCAGGAACGACACCAGGTCCCTGACGGCGTGCTCCGGGTTCGGTTCGCCGGGCGAGAGCCCGATGCCGTATTCCGAGAGCTGCCGCAGCGCGCGCGTGGGCGCGAAATCGAACACGAAGCAGGCGGGCTTGAGGATCTCCTCCGCGTTCGGGTCGTCGCCGTCGGGGTTCCTGAGGGACCACGGCGACTGCACGCGGAATGCCGCCTGGAAGTACGTCTCCGGCGACTTCAGGTTGCGCAGCATCAGCATGGACGACCACTGCGGCACGGTCACACCGGTGGTGAGCTTGCCGCACGACAACGTGATGGTTTTGGTGTCGAAACCGCTCCCGATGGCCGTGCGCACGGGCGGCAGGGCGTCCAGCCCGATCCCCGCCGACGCGCCGGCCGCGACGATGACCGTGTAGTCGCGCCAGAACGTGTTGTGCTTCCCGGCCAGCAGGTTCGCCATTGCGTGGCACGCCGCGACGTCGGGCAGGAACCAGAACGCGTGCTGCAGGTACGGCAGCAGACGCACGTCCGAGTACGGAAACGGCGGCCGCGTGCCGGTCCTGAGGTGTTCCACCGCCCGGGGTGCATACCCGCCACGGATGATGTCCAGCCACTTCTGCACGTCGCTCTGGTGCGTGAACCGCGCCTTCCAGCCCTCGCCCGAGGCCTCGAAA
>CAYSFN010000281.1:424-1966 GCA_964430045.1 uncultured Gemmatimonadaceae bacterium | reverse complement strand
TTCAGCGACCGGACGCGCGTGACATTGCGTCCGGATACGGTATTTCGCATCGACGCCTGGCGCGAAGGCGCGCCGGAAAGCGCGTTGATGGGACTGGTGAAAGGCGGGCTGCGCGTGGTGACCGGGTTCATCAGCAAGCGCAACGCGCGGGCGATGCAGGTGACCACGGCGGTGGCGACGATGGGCATCCGCGGCACCGAATTCGACGCGCGGCTGTGCGAGGCGGACTGTGCGGTGGAGGAGCGCCAGCGGCCCGCGCCGCGATGGCTGCCGCCGCCGGTGGCGCGGGTGATCGAGATGGACGGCATCGTCGCGGCGGCCCGCGCTGGTCAGCCGGGGCGCGTGCTGGTGCCGGGCGCCGGGCTGCGCGAGGGCGACGGTGTGGCCACCGGACCCGGCGCCTACGCGGTGCTGGTGTTCCGGGACGGCGCGCGAGTGACGCTGGCGCAAAACAGCCGCTTCGCCATTAACCGCTTCCGCTACGACGAGGCCGCGCCGCGTGCCAGCGGCGCTTTTCTGACGCTGCTGGCAGGCGATGCACATGTCTGGACGGGGCAGCTGGCGAAAATCAGCCCGGATGCCTTCTTGGTACGCGGCGCGCTGGGTATCGTGCGCCCGCACGGTACCGGCTTCAGTATCAGCGGCTGCATCGGCAGCGCCTGCGGCAGCGCCAGCGTCAATGTCGGCTCGGACGGCGCCAGCGCGTCGGCCAGCGGCAGCGCCGGCGGGGCGAGCGCCAGTGCATCGGGGTCCGCGGGCAGTACGGGCACGAGCGGGTCGGCTAGTGCTACTGCCGACGGCAACACAGCCAGCGCATCGGGGTCCGCGGGCACTGGAGGGGGCGGTGGCACCTTGGTCACGCCATTCACTTCCAGCAGCATGAGCGCGGGCGCCGGGGGAATCAGCCAGAGCAGCAGTGGTCCGCTGGGCAGCGGCACGACGACCGTCGGGCCGGACGGCGTGTCCACCAGTGGTATTGGCGGTTCTAGCTCGATCGGGGTAGGCACGGGCGGCGTGAGTGTTTCAACGACACAGAACCTGCCGGGCGGCGCGAGTGTGAACGTGGGTGCGTCGGCAGGACCCGGTGGCGCGAGCGCGACCATCAACACACCAGTCGGTTCGGTGTCGGACAGCGTCAATGTCGGGTCGGACGGAGTGACGCGCAGCAGCAGCGGTCCGTTGGGCAGCGGCACGACGACCATCGGACCGGGTGGTGTGTCGACCAGCGGTACTGGCGGTTCGAGCTCCTTCAGTGCGGGACAGTCGGGGGTGAGCGTGAGCACGAGCGGCCCCCTGGGCGGTGCGCAGGCAAGCGCGGGCGCTGGTGGCGTCAGAGGTTCGGTGAATGTAGATACGCCCGTGGGCTCGGCGAGCGTATCGGGTAACTCGCAGCAGGCCGTCAACGATGTGATCAATGCGGCGCAGAGCGTGGGTGACGCGATCGACAAAGGCATCGATGCCGCAGAGGCGGAAGCGGCAAAGCTGTCCGGCTATGACTTTACTCAGCGTGGCAACAAGACCATCACGATCAAGCAGGATGGA
>CAYSFN010000281.1:0-414 GCA_964430045.1 uncultured Gemmatimonadaceae bacterium | reverse complement strand
CCGGCTACGCCTTCGAAGATTCCTTTGCCCTATCCGAATTTGCCGCCACATCCTTTCGGGACATCGACGCCCGGCGGGCAGGCGGCGGCGTTGGAAGGATTGTTTTCGGATGCGAAGCTGAAAGCGGATCAGGACGCCGCCGAGGCGGCAAGGCTCGCCGCGGAAACAAAAGCTGCGACCGAAGCCAGGGCCGCGGCGCAGAAGAACCAGGTGGAGCAGAAGCTGGCGCAAGCCAAGACCCAGGGCCAGAACGTGCAGCAGCAGGCCGAAAACTTCGTCGCCGAGGCGGGGCAGCGGGCGCTGGGTGCGCTGCAGGACTTCAACGAGGTCCACCGCCAGTACGACATCACCGGTGGAGTGATCGCGGTCAATGGCCCGCCGAGCATCGTGGCGCCGCCGGGTCTTCTGAGCACT
>CAYSFN010000280.1:288-1968 GCA_964430045.1 uncultured Gemmatimonadaceae bacterium | reverse complement strand
TTCATTCCCGAACTTACGCCACGTGCCCTGCACCTTCATTACTTTTTCGATCACATCACGCACGCAGCCTTCCCCACCTTTCCGGTCTGATACATATAACGAAATGTCTTTGATTTCCTGTATGGCGTCCTGCGGGCAACAGGGGAATCCGGCTAACTGCATCACTTCATAAACCGGTAAATCATCTCCCATATACAGTACCTGTGAAGGCGAAATATCGAGTTTTTTACAAAGCATGGTAAATACCTCAACCTTATTTTTCACACCGAGGTGAATATGGCCGATCTTCAGAAACAATAACCTTTTCTGCACACCTTCCTGCTGCCCGCCGGAGATCACCGCCACTTCATAACCGGCAAGCAATGCCCTTTCAATCGCATAACCGTCCTTGACCAAGAAGCTGCGGGCCTGTTCGCCGTTTGCCAGCGCCAGTACGGTGCCATTGGTCAGTACGCCATCCACATCAAAAACGAAACATTTGATCTCATGTAAACGATTCAGGTAATTCATCATCAAACAGGTTAATGCCCATACCGATCGCGCCACCCCGGCATGAACGGTTTTCCGGCAAGTATAATCAATACTTTTGTTTATTCAGATCCGCAATGGAAGCACTCAGCAACTCATATAAAGACCGGTATGCAGGTTGCTCCCGCAGTAAATTCAGGTGCAGCTTTATGGTTTGCAGGTCCTGCCGCTTTGCGGGACCTGTCTGCGCCTCTTCCGGAGACATCCGCCTGATCTTCCCGGCAGTTTCGGTGATCAGCGGTTTCAGCAGCTCAAAAGGGAGCTGGTTTTCGGCAAGGATCGTTTGTGCAATATGGTAAAGGTGATTGGTGAAATTATTGGCAAATACAGCCGCCAGGTGAATGGATTGACGCTGCCCGGAACCGATCCCGTAAAAAACACCACCCAGTTGCTGAACGGTGTTTTTCAGCATTTCAAGATCATCATGGTTGCTGCTTTCGGTCAGCATGGGCATTCCGTTAAAATCCGGCCCCGATGATTTTGTGAATGTCTGCAAAGGATAAAGCACGCCCTTTCTTTTATGCCGGTAAAGGACATCCATGGAAGTGATGCCCGATGTATGCACCACCAACCCGTTTACTTCGGGAAGCCGGGCAGACACGTCACCAATGGCACGATCAGGAACGGCAATCACATAAAGCGCAGCATCCGCAGGAACGGCACCCGGATCCGTCACGGGTTTTGCCCCGATCTGTTCAGCCAGTTCCTTTGCATGTCCGATATGCCTGCTGTAAACGGCATCAATGGTCATGCCATGCCGGAACATGGCTTTGCCCATGCATGTGGCGACATTGCCTGCGCCAAGAAAGACAACGGATTTCAACATGGTATCGTCTTTAATCGTGTCAAAAGTTCTTTTTCCCTATGCCCTTTTGGTGCGTACCCGGATCGGTACAACATGTCCCGTACTCAGGCCCTGTCCCGCACCTGCTGTTTGCGAAACTCTGCCACCCTTCGGACAATAGCCAGTGAAAAGCCGATCACCATAATAATCGTGCCTCCCCATACCAGGTTGATCCAGGGGAATACAATGGCTTTCATAATAATAAACTCTCCGGAGGTATCCTTTTCTGCCGTTTCAACGCTGATATTACCCGTCAGGGGATCTACCCCCATGAAACGGAGACGTATATTGGCCCCATCCACCACTGC
>CAYSFN010000280.1:0-278 GCA_964430045.1 uncultured Gemmatimonadaceae bacterium | reverse complement strand
CCGTAAATGGCTTCCGCATGGTAAACTTTATCCAGCGTATGCACGCTGAATTCCGCCACGAGCAATAATTGCATATTTTGCAAATCCGCCTGCACGTCCTGAACATTGGAGTTGATATTCAGGAGCACGGCATAGCCATTGTTCGTAATCAGCGTATCCCCGGGCTTCACTTCGTGCTTTTGCTCATGAACGAATTTGAGTTCACTTTTTTCTTTGGGAACCGAACTGACATACGTAAAGACATCATGTGAGAGGTAATGTTTGGTATCGGGGTTGGC
>CAYSFN010000279.1:1146-1989 GCA_964430045.1 uncultured Gemmatimonadaceae bacterium | reverse complement strand
AGAAACCTATTAATCATTTAAAACACGCTCTGGCTGTCTAACCGCACAAGGGGTTTATTTTTTATATTTTTATATACCCACCATGTTCCCTCTTTAAAGTAGAAGCAATCTTTCATGACCTGTGGAATGTTCACGGTGTTTTCTGCTGAACATTCAAACTTTTCTTTGCATGACAGGCAGGAGAGCATACCTGCGAGCAGCAACATAAAAGAAAAAGAAAGGCGGGGAAGGGTATTCATGATATGCAGGTTTGTTTACTGGGTATTGCATGAATAGCCTCAGGATGGTAAGGCTTATGGCGGTCAGTAAGCGCGTGAGCAGGGTTGTTCATGTTACACAGGTTAAGGCTTCGGAGTCAAATCAATACAAAATTTAACCGAAAAAACGTAAAATCCAAATGTTTGTCGTGAGAAGACAGGTGGTTGTGGTGAATCCGTGTTCGCGGCCGTAAGTGTGTTAAAGTCTTTGTTGTAATTGCATTTTATCACATGGACGCGGCTTTTTTGAGGAAACTTCTTTTAAGAAAATAAACGCGGGTTTGCAGATCAGTAAATGTGTTCCCCTTATCTGATCAAGTTCTCCCCAAAGTCAAACGCTAATTTTTGAAAAAAAATAGGAAAGATCCTTTAGATAAAAAAGGGATATTCATGGATAAAATAATCTATATTGGCTTATGTTCAACCGACTGTGCAAAATGAAAGGACAAACCTCCATAGGTAGAATGACTACAGTCGCTAACAAGTGTTCTGCGATAGCAGGGGCGAGGGCCCTCCTCATCGATCGCCAAAACGTTAGTCAGAAGTAATAAAACAGACATGAAACAGATGCTGATGTATACGATAA
>CAYSFN010000279.1:0-1136 GCA_964430045.1 uncultured Gemmatimonadaceae bacterium | reverse complement strand
GGACTTCGCTATCCGGTCAGAATATGAGGACTTTAAAAATCGCCAAAGTAAATGGTTCGTATCACAAGACAATCAGGCTGCCTGTTAATACAAGAATTCTAAAACAGGACGGGCAGGCTGTTGTTTTGCGCTTAGACAGTATTGGAAACGGATACTTTTATGGGAATAAGGGGAAGGATAGCGTTGCGTTTGGTGACATTAAGATAGTAAACCTTCGTGGCCTAAAGGAAGCAATCAAATACACTGCGTTAGGCGCATGTGTTGCCATTACAATTGGAGCCACTTATTTTACCATTTATGCCTTTAATTACCCGGTTGTCAAACACTTAGATAACGAGCCGTTTAAATACGTAGGCATGGCATACATGACAATATTTGCGTCATTGGGTACGACCGTTTACCTCTATCCGAAGACAAGATTTACGGTAAGTAAATATGAATTTCGAACGGATAAATGATATTTGTCCGGCCCTCACGCTGGCCTTCCTGTAAGATATGAGAGTCGATCTTCTGACGTGAACTTCCTTCTTTCTTTTGTCATGGGTTAACACTAAATTGTTTCTATAATTTAATACAGCTTATTAGGGGGGCTAAGACACCATTTTGATGATTAATCGTGATACGTTATTATTGTCAGGAACAAAGTGTGTATGATTTATAAAGCCGATTGCCGATTTTTTAAAGGACATATTCCCTGTAAACCGCATAAAGACCATGGCCATCATTGTGAAGACTGCCCGGCCTATGAAAAGGTGTCCAAAAGGATCCTGATCATCAAGCTTGGCGCTATTGGCGATGTGATCCGTACCACCCCGCTGGTTGTCAGGTTCCGCAGGCTTTACCCCGGCTGTAAGATTACCTGGCTGACCTGGACACCGGATATTCTCCCGGCTTCGCAAATCGATGAAGTATTGAAATGAGATATCAATTCCATCATGTATGCGCAGCATGCGGTATGGGACATTGCCATCAACTTGGATAAGGAAAAGGAAGCCGGTGCTTTACTAAGTGCCGTGAATGCAAAGGAAAAATATGGTTTTGTGCTGAAAGGCAATGAGATCCAGCCTTATAATGACCTGGCCGTGCATAAGTTTATGACAGGCATGTTTGATGATGTCAGCAAGGCTGGCAAGGAA
>CAYSFN010000278.1:0-2003 GCA_964430045.1 uncultured Gemmatimonadaceae bacterium | reverse complement strand
TTCTACCTTTTATCTAATTTCTCTAATTTTTCACTAATTTTGACAGTAAAACGATAAAGATAAAGTCACTAAAAGTTAGATAGATCTACACTAGTTTGATCTAACTTTTTTGCTCTTTGTGGCCATGCAAAAAATTACGACAGTTAGTTATGAGCGTGACCTTTTCCGAAATTGCAGTCATCCAGATCTAGCTCTCTAAAAACGAATCTCCGCTTTGCCTTATTTGCGGACATTCGTTTTTTTGAGAGCCCAGAGTACATACTCTGATCCGATGGCCAAATTCAGTATGCCATAACACTAAAAGCAAGAGCATATGGTGATTTAACCTCTTCTAGCTCGCTTCATTTGTTGTATTCAAATCTCATGTGATTTCAATGAAACATCTATTATTTCTAAATTTATCACGAAGTTCTTTTAAAAATTGATATCGCATACGACGCCTTATTTTTTTAGCAAACTGATATCCATATTCAGCTCTTTATTAAAAGTCTACTTTCTCAAATAACACTCGATACAACTCATCAAAACTATCAATCAATCCAAACCTCCCCTTAGCCACTCGTCGCAACTGAGGCCTCTCAGTCTTCTTGCCTTCGGCATTTGATTTTGGATGTTTTGCAACCGGCAGGTGATCAATTGGTGGCAATTTTTTACCAGGCTCATCGCCTAAAAAGCGGAATGGTCCCAGCTCTAAAGTGTTTTCATCAAATTCGAACCAAACTACACAGCCAGATGGTTTAGAAGCCAAAGCGATATGAATATTCTGGTGCGCAGCATTACCGCCGCGTTTGGTCGATTTGAGCTGGATGTGACGTACGATGCCGTCTTTTTCTGCAATTAAATCATAACCTTTGCTATCCACTTCAGGCTTAGCAATTTCTAAATCACAGCTATGTTCAGCCCAACTGCGTTTGAGAAGTTCTGCAACAAACAAATGTTCGAGTAATTTTTCACGAAATGAGGAATGTAAGTAGTGCTTCTCATCTGAGCTTTCAGAGTCGATGATGTCATCATCGATTTCAATTTCTTCGGTCGAACCTTCAGTATCTGTTTGCTCAACGCTATCGACTTCGACAGCATGAGGATTTGGTTCCGCTAGTATGGGCATCAATTGGATCATTGCCACATACTGGCGCATTGCTGATACATAATTCGCTATAGTCCTAGGCGCTCGGGCGCCCTCGATGGCCGCAGCTAACCGTTGAACATCTTGCTCAGAACATAAGGTGGTTTCGTCAATATCAATCGAAAGATGGGTACTGACAGAGCGAAGGTATGAAAGATATGAGTCAGGACTACTTGCAACAACATCGTTTGCACCAACGCCTTGTTCAACGATAAATCTGGCATATTCTTGTTGAAACTTAATTGCCATCCCTAAACTCCTTTTAACTTGCTCAATCAACTGTTTAAATGAATGCGCCTCATAATTTTGAGGCGCTAAATCAGTAAAGCTACTGCCCAGCCCCTTTCCCCGCCACCAACACATCAAATGCAAGCTTTCGGAACAAAGCTAATTTCTTCGGATCACTCAACAGCTGCAGCATTTGGTTTTGCTGGGCTTCATTGCTATCGAGGATGGCGTCGTCGATCGCTTTGGAGAAATCGCCGAGCATGGCTTGTTCGGGGGAATTATTCTCCAACTGGGTCATTACAGTCGTGTTTTCGCCAACTTTTCCGCAAATAGTGTTTAGGTAGTTCACCATATCCGCAGCCGTGAGGTTGTCGGTGATAAACAGCTCATTGAGGCGTGAAATGATGCTCGATAAGAACTCTTCTTTTTTGTCGCGTGGTTTGGCAGAGCCCAAGGCTTCGTTGGGTTCTAGTTGGTAGTCACCTTTGTTTTCCTGTAGCTGCAGGTTTTGCTGGCGAATTTTCGAGACGCGGTAGTGGCTTAGCATGACGTTGTCTAAGTCGATGTCGTCTTCGTCCACCACAGTTTCGCGCAGAAATGGCCGCAGGTTACGGGCGTACAGGCAGAGCTTCTCTAAGTCGGTGTCGTC
>CAYSFN010000277.1:0-2003 GCA_964430045.1 uncultured Gemmatimonadaceae bacterium | reverse complement strand
CATCACGCCGTCGGGGCTGCGGGAGTCGCACCCCCACGACGTGAAGATGACCCGCGAAGCGCCGAACTACTCCGCGTGAGTCCCCTGGTGGAGGTGCCCGCCGCGCGGCGCGTGGCGATCCTCGCGTGGGCGGACGCGATCGCGCCGGCGAAGACCATCGCCCTGAGCACCCATCTCAACGCCGACGGCGACGGCTGCGGCTCGCAGGCGGCGCTCGCCCGCCTGCTCGCGCAGCGCGGGCAGCGTGTCTGGATCGTGAACCCGACGCCGTGGCCGGCGATGTTCCAGTTCCTGCTCGGCGACGACGTGCAGGACCGCTCGGCCGAGGGCGAACGCGCGCTGCGCGAGGCCGATCAGCTGGTGGTGCTCGACATCAGCGACGTCGGGCGGCTGGGGACGCTGGCCCCGGCGGTGCGTGCGCTGCCGGTCGCGCCGACGGTCATCGATCACCATCTCCCGGGCGCTGAGCCGCCGGGACCGATCACCGTGCGTGACACCACGGCCTGCGCGACCGGCGAACTCATCCACGACGTCGCGGTCACGCTGGAGCTCCGGATCACCGCCGAGATCGCGACGGCGCTGTACACCGCGATCCTCACGGACACCGGTGGGTTTCGGTTCTCGAACACCTCGCCGCGCTGCCACGCCGTGGCGAGCGCGCTCCTGGCCGCAGGCGTGGATCCCGAGGCGATGTACCGCCGCGTCTACGCCTCGGTCCCGATGGGGCGCCTGCGCCTGATCGCGGAGGCGCTGACCACGCTGGACGCCGATCCGTCGATCGGCCTGGCGTGGATCGAGCTGGCGGCCGGCCAGGTGGAGCGGCACGGCGTGAAGACCGAGGACCTGGACGGCATTGCCGAGTACCCGCGATCGCTGGCGGGCACGCGCTGCGCGATCCTGTTCCGCGACCTGGGGCACGGCCGGGTGAAGATCTCGTTCCGCAGCACGGGAGGCGTCGACGTGCACGCCCTGGCGCAGCAGTTCGGTGGCGGTGGCCACGCGAAGGCCAGTGGCGCGATGGTCGGGGGCTCGCTGGCCGACGTGCGCACGAAGGTCCTCGCGGCGGCGCGTGCGCACCTGGCCGCGACGGCGGCCGCGTAAGGCACCCGACTGCGCCGCGCGGCCGTTAGTTTTCCACCATGTCGTCCTCACTGACCGCTCAGATCGACGCCGCCCTTGCCGGCGTGCACAACACCCGTACGGGACGGGACCTCCTTGCCGGCGAGATGGTGCGCGATATCGCGACCACGCGCGACGGTGCCGTGCGCTTCACCATGCTGCTGCACGCGGCGGATGATGCCACGCTGGTCCGCAGCGCGCGGCAGGCCGTGGCGGCGATCCCCGGGGTGACCGACGTGCGCATCGACGTCAAGGACGCGTCGGAGCCGACGCCCGCCAAACCACCGGCCTCACGGGCGCTCCCGGTGATGGGAGCGGAACCCGCGGCGCCCAGGAACACCGCGCCGCAGCCGGTGGTCTACCCGCACCTCGGACGCATCATCGCCGTGTCGTCCGGCAAGGGCGGGGTGGGCAAGAGCACGGTGTGCACCAACCTCGCGGTGGCGCTCGCGCAGGCCGGTGCGCGGGTGGGGATCCTCGATGCGGACATCTACGGTCCGAACATTCCGCGGATGCTGGGGGTGAACACGCCGCCGCCGGTGCGCGACGAGAAGATCATCCCGCTCGAGGCGCACGGGGTGAAGGTGATGTCGCTGGGCTTCCTGATCGACCGCGACCAGCCCGCGATCTGGCGCGGCCCCATCGTGATGAAGATCATCACGCAGTTCCTGCGCGACGTGGACTGGGGGGTGCTGGACTTCCTGCTGGTCGACATGCCGCCGGGCACCGGTGACGCGCAGCTCTCGCTGGTGCAGGCGACGGCGGTCGCGGGGGCCGTGATCGTGACGACGCCGCAGGAGGTTGCCGTGGGCGACGCGCTGCGCGGCGCGAAGATGTTCGAGCGCGTGGGGGTGCCGATCCTCGGCGTCGTCGAGAACATGTCG
>CAYSFN010000276.1:398-2010 GCA_964430045.1 uncultured Gemmatimonadaceae bacterium | reverse complement strand
ATTTGCTCGGTGTACTGACGGAGGAATTTCTTGAGTTCGGTTTTGGAGACAGTAGGCAGGTGCTCGCGGTCAGTCCAGAGCTGCATGCCAATACCCAGCAAGGTGCCGGCTAGGAAACCAAAGTCATATTGAGGAGAAGGACGGCGGCTCATTTGGAGGACTCATGTGTAGGCTTGGCCTTGGACAACATGTGTTTGCCGGTTTTGAGTCCGGAGAGGAAACTGCCCAACGCGGTCATAGGCTGGGCGATAGCTTCGGAGACATCGCGGGTGCGGTCAATGATTTGGTTGACTTTGCGCAGTCCTTGGCGAATCTCCTGGAGTATTAGGATGACCTGGTAGCCAATCATGACGAAGACTATGGTCAAGGTAATGGCAATTAGTAGCCCGGCAGCTTGGTTGATGGTAAGCATAATTTTATTATGCCATAAATTGGGTTGGAGGTGTCTAGGCGAGAAATAATAAGTGCCTGGAGTGTATTTTACCCTACTAAAATTTCTTAATAACTATGTCCACAAGTCTGTTTAAGAATCTCGGAAAATCTTCTACCTGAATTTTATCTCTGTAGTCTCGCAAGATAAGCTCTTGGATTGTTTGTTTAACACCTTTTAAGAACTCCTCTCGTTTTGATGAGTTCTGCCAACCTTCATCGAGTATGTCTTCAAGTCTTTTTGCCATATCCATAGATAATGAGATGAGGATATTTTGGTCAGATTCTGGCAAAAACTCTTGTGAAATTACGAATAAACCATACTCACGCAAATTAAGCCCCAGTTCTTTTGCCTCGTCAGATTTGCTTTTTATGTCATTCATAAGTTCGTAATACCGCTTGATTCTTTCTGACAAATCAATCTGATGCTGTTCAAATTCCTTACGAATGGCAGCCAGCCTCTCACTAAACTTTTGGAATGCTGGATTAGTCTCCAGATTAACCGCGATCTCCTGCTTAAGCATTTTTTCAAGATTGAGAGCTTTTTCTTCATCATCCATCTTATCAAGTCGTTCTAAAACATAAATATCGTTAATATTAAGCTCCCTAAAGCTCTTAGTAATACCTTCATAGTCGAGGTTTTCTTGAATAAGTTTCTTAACCTTTTCACCATACTCACCAAAAGTCGCAATACTACCATATCTGAATGCTTCCATTGCCAGATTTTCGGACCTAAATTCATTTACGAAAGCAATGTAGACACTGGTAGTCCACTCAAAGGTTCTAATGTAAGGAGCCAAAAATGGATCAGGAGCTAGAACCTCGAACAACAGTTTCAATCTTGAGTATTTGTCGCTGAAGTATCGTTGTTTATCTTCGTTATCTATAAAAATCTTAAGACAAGTTCTAAGGTTCGTGATAGATGGGTCTTCCTGATTTATACCAACAAAAATTTCCTTAATCTCACCAAGGACTTCTAAAAACTCCTGCTTAAGATGATCCAAATCAATCATGGCTGAATCAATGATACTTTCATCAAAGTTCAAGGCATCATAGAGGTTCCTGGTGATTCCGTAGTAATCAATTATCTTGCCACAACCCTTGTTGGGATAAGTGCGGTTAGTTCGGGCAATGGCTTGAAGCAAGTTATGATCTCGGAGGGGTTTATCCAGATACATTGCCT
>CAYSFN010000276.1:0-388 GCA_964430045.1 uncultured Gemmatimonadaceae bacterium | reverse complement strand
ATTGCCTGCTCAATTGGAGCATCAAATCCTGTCAAAAGCATGTCACAAACCAATAATAATTTAAGAGAACTATTCGGGTCTTTGAACGTTTCAATAATTTTCTCCCGTTGAGCTTTGGTAGTGTTGTACTTTCGTAGATTTTCTGGGTCTAGATTAGGATCTCCAGAAGAGTAAACCACTTCAGTCCAATCAGTTGGAAGTAATTCATCAAACAACTCTTTGTATCTGGCTGTTGATTCTCTGTCATAACAGACTACTTGAGCTTTGAATCCACTGGGCTCAACATAAAGTCGATAATGGTCAGCGATATCTTGGGCTACAGCTCTCATGCGCTTATCTAACTTAATCAAGGCTTCTTTTTTACCAAACCGCTTCATTAATAGTTGTT
>CAYSFN010000275.1:1630-2015 GCA_964430045.1 uncultured Gemmatimonadaceae bacterium | reverse complement strand
TTTCGTTATGACGGGAACGGGAAAACCGAGCTGCTAAGAGACAGCGGCTATTGGCAAAACGACCGTTTTTATGAAGCTGTGGGAAGCTATGGTTTTGCTAAAACCTGCAATTCATGGACAAATAAAGGGTTGAAAATTTGCGGGGTCAGAACGGGATACTGGGCCGCCTTTCAGGATGGATTACGCAAACAATTCGAAAAATGAAAAATGCTCTTTTTTTCGTCCTTATGTTATCTTGTCTCGGTAGCGAGGCCCAAAACAAACGTCGCCCCAAGATCGGTCTGGCGCTTAGCGGAGGCGGGGCAAAAGGGTTGTCACATGTGGGTGCGCTGCTGGTATTGGAAAAAGCCGGCATTCATGTTGATTACCTGGCAGGAACCAGCAT
>CAYSFN010000275.1:0-1620 GCA_964430045.1 uncultured Gemmatimonadaceae bacterium | reverse complement strand
GATGGAACCCATGCTGGTTCCATCATCGGCGGGTTATACGCCGCAGGTTATTCTGCCGATTCGATCGAATCGGTCATTAAACGCGAAAACTGGAACCTGCTGCTTTCAAACAATCCGGGACTGAGCCAAATCGTCATTGAAGAAAAAAGCGAATACGGAAAATTTATTGCCGAAATGCCCTTTGTGAACAAACGTTTCATCCTGCCACGCGGACTGATTGACGGGCAGGAGCTGTCTGTTGAGCTGTCCCGTGCATTTTCAAGCATATACCATAAAAAGAAATTTTCCGAATTTCCGATCCCGTTTCGATGCATAGCAACCGATATCACAACGGGTGAGGCGGTTGTCCTCGACAGCGGCAATGCAGCGGAAGCCATCCGTGCGAGTATGGCCATTCCTTCCGTTTTTACGCCCGTAAAATACCAGGGAAAGCTTTTGGTCGATGGCGGTATCGTACGTAATTTTCCCGTGAGCGATGTGAAAAAAATGGGCGCCGATATTGTGATCGGGGCCAATCTTTCCAAAGGGTTTATGCCCGAAAGCGAGTTACAAAGCGTTTTCGATATCCTGAACCAGTCCATGTTCCTCGTGGACAATGAAGATACCAAAAGACAGCGCGATTTATGTGATATCCTCATAGAGCCTGACCTGACAGGCTATGGCGCGGGTAGCTTTTTTTCCGTTGATTCACTCATTAAACGGGGTTATGATGCCGCCATGGAGCATTTTGACCAGCTCAAAAACTTAGCTGATTCGCTGAACCGCAGATACGGTCCCCCCAAGGAAAGATCATACCGGCTCCATGATTCCATTTCGATAGAAGCCTTTTATATAGAAGGTATAAAACGTGTGGACCCCGAGCTGATCACCGGAAAAATGGCCCTTAAAAAGAATAAAAATATTGCCCTGAACGATGTACCTGAAGCAATCCGGAAAGTTTACGGAACAAGGTACTTCAAGCGTATTTATTATGAGCTGATACCTGATGGAAAAACGGTGAAACTGCTTATCAAGGCTGAAGAAAACCCCAATACTTATTTCAAGTTTGCAATCAACCACAACAGCTTTACGGGTTCCGCATTGATCCTTAATTTCACCACAAGAAATACACTGGGAAAACGATCCCGTTTCTTAACAACCCTGAATGTCTCAAATAATTTCAGGGCCAAGTCGGAGTATTATATTTACTTCGGACCGAGCCAGAACCTGGGATTGGGCTTAGGCGCCTATTATGACCAGAACGATTACCCCATTTATTCCAACTTAGTCAGAACCGCTGAATACACCCAGCGGTACAGCGCGCTTGATATGAAGCTGCAGGTATCTTCACTGACCGTAAACTCATGGGGGGTCGGGATAAGACGGGAGCTCATGTCCATCTCTCCCCAGATATACGGAGCAGGCAGCACCTATAGCGGCTCGCTGAACCATTGGAATTATTACACTTATTTTCTGTTAAACACACAGGACAAGGTCTTCTTCCCCACTACGGGAACGAAAACATATATGGAACTGTCGTATGTTACCGACAGCCGCTATGATTTTTCTTATGTCAGCCCGGGAATAACACCGGAAACTCCTGTACCCAAAGACACTTTGAATATCCTGACCAAAAAATAC
>CAYSFN010000274.1:0-2021 GCA_964430045.1 uncultured Gemmatimonadaceae bacterium | reverse complement strand
CTCCGCGACATCGCCTGCCCCGACGTGGCCGTGATCACGACCGTGCAGGAGGAGCACCTCGAAGGGTTCGGCGACCTGGCCGGCGTGCTGGCGGAGGAGCTGTCGCTCTGCGACGACGTCGCCGTGGCGGTGGTGCCCGCCGGCGAGGCGTCGATCGTGTCCGAGGCGGCGCGCCGCGCCCGCCGCGTCATCACGGCGGGGTTGGACGGCGGTGACGTCCGTCCGGACGCGTGGGGGATGGGCGCCACCGGCTGCGCGTGGCTGGACCTGAGCGGGCAGCGCGTGGCGGTGTCGGCGCCCGGTGTCCACAACGCGGAGAACACGGTGCTCGCGCTGGCCGTCGCGCGCCTGTTCGGCGTCAGCGATGCCGCCTTCTGCGCGGGGCTTGCGCACACGCGGCTGGCCCCGATGCGCTCCGCCGTGGAGACGGTCGGGGACGCCGTGCTGCTCGACGACGCGTACAACGCCAACCCCGCCTCCATGCGCGCCGCCTTCGCGACGCTGGCGGCCATCGCCGGCCCGCGCCCCCGGGTCGCGGTGCTCGGTGGCATGCGGGAAATGGGCGTGCACGCGGACGCGCTGCACGATGCCCTGCTGCGCGACGCGCTGCACGCGGGGATCCAGCTCCTCGGGGTCACGGGAGGCGCGGCGGAGGCCGCCCGGCGCCTCGATCCGGCCGACCCGCGGATCATCATTGGTGAGGATCCTGCGGCCGTCTGGCAGGCGATGGCCCCCCGGGTCCCGCCGACCAGCGCCATCCTGCTCAAGGGATCGCGCGGCGAGCGGATGGAGCGTGCCCGGCCGGCGATCCTCGCGTGGGCGGGCGTGGCGTAACGCGGGGTCGAACCGTCATACCTGTACGCCCGGCCGACGCCCGCGTCGCTTCCCCGAGTCCCTCGATCCCTGCCTGTGCTCTACCATCTGCTGACGCCGCTGTCGGGCTGGTTCACACCGTTCAATCTGTTCAACTACATCACCTTCCGGGCGGTCGGTGCTGCGGTGACGGCGCTGGTGATGACCTTCGTCGTGGGGCCCTGGTTCATTCGCTGGCTGCGTCGCACGGCCGTGGTCCAGGTCATCCGCGACGGCACGCCGGACACGCACCAGTTCAAGGCGGCGACGCCGACGATGGGTGGCGTGATCATCCTGGCGGCCGGCGTGATCCCGACGCTGCTCTGGGCACGCCTCGACAATCGCTTCGTGATCCTCGCGCTGGTGGTGACCTCGTGGATGGGCGCGATCGGGTTCCTCGACGACTACCTGAAGCTGAAGCAGCGGCGGGAAGGGAAGCGCAACGAGGGGCTGGTGGAGCGCTACAAGCTCACGGGCCAGATCACCATCGGCGTGCTGCTGGGGCTGTACCTGTGGCAGGAGCCACTCACCGCGTGGCCGGGGGCCTCGACGACGCTGCCCTTCGTGAAGGACGTGCTGGTGGTCCCGGCGAGCGCGACCCTGGGCTGGCTCTACGTGGCCTTCGTGGCGTTCGTGCTGACCGGGACCAGCAACGCCGTGAATCTCACCGACGGGCTCGATGGCCTGGCGGCGGGCCTCACCGCCATCGCCATCGCGGCGTTCGCGTTCTTCGCCTACGTGATGGGGCGTGTCGACGCCGCGCAGTATCTCGGCGTGCTGCACCTCCGCGGAGCGGCCGAACTGACCATCTTCTGCCTGGCGTTCGTCGGCGCGTCCGTGGGCTTCCTGTGGTACAATGCCCACCCGGCGCAGGTCTTCATGGGTGACACGGGGTCCCTGGCGCTCGGCGGTGCCCTCGGCGCGATCGGCATCCTGCTCAAGAGCGAGTTCCTGCTGCTGATGATCGGGGGCGTCTTCGTGCTCGAGACGGTCTCGGTGATCATCCAGCGGCTGGTCTTCTGGTATCGCCGCCGTCGCTACGGGCTCGAGTTCGCGCAGCAGCATCGTTTCTTCCGCCGGGCCCCGATCCATCACCACTTCGAACTCGCCGGGTGGTCGGAGCCACAGGTGGTCACGCGCTTCTGGATCATCGGGATCCTCTGTGCCTT
>CAYSFN010000273.1:1433-2033 GCA_964430045.1 uncultured Gemmatimonadaceae bacterium | reverse complement strand
GGATGAAGCCAAAGTGGAGGTGATGGAGATCGTTGATTTTCTCAAAAACCCGAAGAAATATACCGGATTGGGCGGAAAAATTCCAAAGGGTGCGCTGCTGGTAGGTCCTCCCGGAACCGGAAAAACATTATTGGCTAAAGCCGTCGCCGGAGAAGCGGGTGTACCTTTCTTCTCGCTGTCCGGGTCCGATTTTGTGGAGATGTTCGTAGGTGTCGGCGCCAGCCGTGTACGGGACCTTTTCAGGCAGGCAAAGGAAAAAGCACCGTGTATCATCTTTATCGATGAGATCGATGCGGTAGGCCGGGCACGCGGCCGGAATGTAATGCAGGGCGGAAATGACGAACGGGAGAACACGCTGAACCAGTTGCTTACCGAAATGGACGGGTTCACCACCGACCTTGGCGTAATCATCCTGGCAGCTACCAACCGCCCGGATATCCTGGATTCCGCGCTTATGCGCCCGGGGCGTTTCGACAGGCAGATTTCGATAGATAAGCCCGACCTGAATGGCCGGGAAGAGATCTTCAGGGTCCACCTCAAGCCGTTAAAGCTGAATGCCGATGTGGATCCCAGGCGCTTAGCCACGCAGACGGCAGGTTT
>CAYSFN010000273.1:0-1423 GCA_964430045.1 uncultured Gemmatimonadaceae bacterium | reverse complement strand
CGCTAATGTATGTAACGAAGCTGCGCTGATCGCAGCCCGGAAAGATAAAACCGAGATCGACATGCAGGACTTTCAGGATGCAATAGACCGGGTGATCGGCGGATTGGAGAAAAAGAATAAGATTATTTCCCCGGAAGAAAAACAGATCATCGCCTACCATGAGTCGGGACATGCCATTACGGGCTGGTTTCTTGAAGGTGTTGATCCGCTTGTCAAGGTGTCTATCGTTCCAAGGGGTGTAGCGGCGCTGGGATATGCCCAATACCTCCCCAAAGACCAGTACCTTTATACGACCGAACAGATGAAAAACATGATATGCATGACGCTGGGCGGACGTGTGGCGGAGGATATCGTATTCGGAAAAATTTCCACGGGTGCGCAGAACGACCTGGAAAGGATCACCAAAATGGCTTACGCGATGATCAGCATGTACGGCATGAACCCGAAAGTGGGAAATGTTTCATTTTATGACCCGAACAACGAATATGGCTTTACCAAACCTTATTCCGATAAAACGGCAGAAATGATCGATATAGAGGTACGTGCGCTGATCAGCGAATGTTATGAGAAAACCAGATTGTTGCTGCTGGAAAAACGAGCCAAGCTCGAAGAGCTTTCAACAATCCTGCTTCAAAGGGAGATCCTGTTCCAGCACGACCTTGAAGAAATATTAGGGCCACGGCCTTTTGAGATCAGGCACCACGACACGAAAACCGAATCCGACGGAGAAGGACAAATCACAGAGGCTGAAGAGCCGCCGGTCGAACAAAACCCGCAGATCTGAGGAAAAGAGGCCGGCATCTCATACAGGTGTGTTATTGTCTTTATTGTAAAGGGACTCACCTCGAAACGGGAAACCGCATCCTGTAATTGGCGTCAACATCTCCTTTTGAGATGCGCATCAGCTTGTTTTTCAGGAGGCGCTTTTTAAACTCGGTAATGTGGTCGATGAATAATTTTCCCCGGCAATGGTCATACTCATGCTGGATCACCCGCGCGACAATGCCGTCAAACGTTTCCTCGTGGAGGTTGAACTGCTCGTCCCTGTAACGGATACGGATCGTTTCTCCCCTCCATACATTCTCCCGGATACCGGGAATGCTCAGGCATCCTTCCTCGAATTCCCATTCTTCTCCGGACTCCTCAAGCAGTTCGGCATTGATGAACACTTTCCTGATCGCAGGACCATTGTCTTCTTCAAAAGCTCCCGTGTCGATCACAAAAAGGTTGATGGATTTACCGACCTGGGGAGCAGCCAGGCCCACGCCCCGGGCTTCATACATGGTTTCGAACATGTCAGAGATCAACGCTTCCAGCCGGGGATAGGCCTGGTCGATATCTAAGCCTTTTTTTCTCAGGACAGGGTCGCCGTAGGCCACTATGGGTAAAATCATATATTGCTTAATCAGGGATATGGTGACCG
>CAYSFN010000272.1:825-2037 GCA_964430045.1 uncultured Gemmatimonadaceae bacterium | reverse complement strand
GTCTGCCGGCACCAGACAATTTATCCGGACCATCACCTTCAGTGAAAAGATGACCGGGCAACAATACGAACGATTGCTTCAGGTGGCAAATGCCTGCCCTGTTCATAAAACGCTCAGCGGGAACATTGACATTTCAACAAAGCTGATCAGCAATCACGATACGGAATAAGCGCATGAAAGAGATGACCAGGGAATACGTCAGCAAGGACCTCACCATTGTGTGGAAGCCGGAAGCATGTATCCACTCTACCCGGTGCTGGAAAGGACTGGGAGCGGTATTCACCCCGTCCAGGAGGCCCTGGATCGACCCGAACGGAGCACAGGCGGATGCCATCATGCAACAAATCGATCAATGTCCCAGCGGCGCGTTAAGCTACCGGAAAAACCAAACACCCGGAGGTACCGGAACATCTTCCGCCACAAGGATTGAAATTATGCCCGGCGGTCCGCTTGTTGTTTATGGGTCCATCAGCATAAAAGACCAGAACGGTAACGACACGTTAAAGGATCAGGCAACAGCATTCTGCAGGTGCGGACAGTCAGCCAACAAACCCTATTGTGACGGCAGCCACCGAAAGATTCGCTTCGATGGTTGACCCGAAAATACACCTATCCGTAATGTCCTCCCATGGTTGAGTTTTATTATGCATATTACCTGTCACCGATCGGATGGATCGGGATCAAAACATCGGATCAATCCGTCGGAGAGGTATCTTTTGTTGACAAAGCTGCAGACAACAGCATCCGTCAGCCTCCCGTAGCAACGGAATGCATCTCCCAGCTCAAAGCATATTTTGCGGGGGAAAGAACCGTATTTGACCTGCCTGTTTTTCCTGCAGGTACAAATTTCCAGCAGCGTGTCTGGGATGAGCTGATGCGGATCCCTTATGCACATACAATATCCTACCTGACACTTGCCCGACAGTTGGGCAACGAAAAAAGCATCCGTGCCGTTGCAAATGCAAACGGACAGAATCCCCTGGCCATTATCATTCCCTGCCACCGGGTGATCGGTTCTGACGGAAGCTTAACCGGATATGCCGGGGGATTACACCGGAAGCAATGGCTGCTGGACCATGAAGCAAAAACGAGCGGCACTTATGCTAAGCTGTTTTAATCCTACCCTGCTTTTTGTTCCGTTCATAGGCCTTGCAAAAATCGTTGATCGGGCATACGCCACATTTCGGATTGCGGGCGAGACATATATACCTG
>CAYSFN010000272.1:0-815 GCA_964430045.1 uncultured Gemmatimonadaceae bacterium | reverse complement strand
AAAATAAGCCAGTGGTGCGCACGGGCGATATATTGTTCGGGAATATGCTTCACCAATTGGGCTTCCGTCTGCAAGGGTGTTTTCGCATTGACTGTCAGCCCTACCCTTTCAGACACCCTGAATACATGGGTATCCACAGCCATCGCGGGCTGGTCATAAATAACGGAAGCAATGACATTGGCCGTTTTTCTGCCCACACCCGGAAGTTTCACCAGGTCTTCGATCTTTGACGGCACTTCACCGTTAAAGTCTTTTACAAGCATCTGCGCCATACCCACTAAGTGCCTGGCTTTGTTGTTCGGGTAGCTGATGCTCCTGATATAAGCAAACACCTCCTCCGGATCGGCTGCCGCCAGCTGCAGGGGGACAGGAAATGCCCGGAACAAAGCGGGTGTCACCATATTCACCCTTTTGTCGGTGCATTGCGCAGACAAAATCACCGCAATGAGCAATTCAAACGGGGTCTGATAATGCAACTCCGTTTCCGCATCGGGCTGATGCAAAGAGAAATAGTTAATAAAGCGCTCAAACCTTTCTTTCCGTGTCATCACTTACAAAGAAAAGCATTCCGGACAACAGCAGAAATAAATTTACGCAACACCTGCTGTCTCCCGGTATCCGGTTCCGGCTTAGCGATTGCAGCGGCATCCTTTTTGCTTTAGCAGGAAGATACAGCGGAAAGCGCGACCCCGCTTTGCGGGGGAAGCCCCAAAACACCGGCAGGGACCGGACCCGCAAACTACTAAGCAACGTGGTCATAGGCTCTTAGAACGGATAGCCGAATGCGATACCATTTGTTCATCACGATGGCAAGT
>CAYSFN010000271.1:0-2048 GCA_964430045.1 uncultured Gemmatimonadaceae bacterium | reverse complement strand
AGCAGCAGACTCTTAATCTGCGGGTTGAAGGTTCGATTCCTTCCCGGCTCACCAATCCGCGGCGCGCGGATTGGTTGAGCCAGGCCGGCTTCAGCCACTCGGCTCCGGTCTGCGACCTCGCCTCGTGGTCGATTCCTTCCCGGCTCACCACCATCACAGTCCAACGCCATCAACAACTTGCGGTCGGTAGTGACAGCGACCGCAAACAGGAATCGAACCGACGGCAACGCCGCTGACTCGGCACCCAGCGAATCAACCGGCGGCGTGCGGCTGAAACACGATTCGCAACCGCGTGCCCGTAGCCTGAGCAAAGCGCTCCAGCGCATCTGTTGACGGCCGCACTCTTCCTCCCTCGATCCGTGCGATATACGACTGCGAGGTCTTCATGCGTCTGGCCAACTGCGCCTGCGACAGGCCGGCGGCCGCTCTTGCCTCGATCAGCGCTCGTGGAAGATCGAACTTCTCTTCGAGCGCGTCGTAGGCGCCCTTGTAGTCAGGATCCTTGCTCCAGCGACGGTGTAGCGCGCTGATCTTGGTCATGGCTTCACTTCCTTTGCCCGTTGCAGCGCCGGATCGATCTCTCCCGTTGGAGTCTTCTCGGCCTTCTTGACGAAGGCTCTGGTCATCTCAGCCGCTTTCCTCGCTTGTCGAACCGGGCAACTCGCGAACCCTGATCCGTCCGTCTTCGACGACCGCGAAGACTCCCGCCCAATCCGATCGCATCGAGAAGACGTCCACGGCGATTCGCGCCGCCGTGTCCGGAGACTCGGCAGCCACGCGAAACAGGACCACGCCCGCTCCGGCCGCCGCACCAGCACGGAACGCAAGCTCACCGAAATCCTTGTCGAAGGTCACGAGGACGCGCGCTTCTCGCTGCGCCCGCGCCAGCACCTCGGGATCCGGAGTACCGGGTGCGTCCTCGTGCATCCACGCGGCGTCGTGTCCGGCTCGACGCAACGCATCGACGGCCGGACCGGGGACGTTCTCGTCGGCGAGCAGGCGGGCGCTCACGGCCTAGGCGGTTGGAATCAGGTAGACCTTCTCGGAGCGCATCAACGCGCTGGCGTACTTGAGGCAGGCATGGACATCCTCGGCGGTCAGCCTCGGGTAGCTCCTGAGCACGTCACTTTCAGACCACCCCTGGGCAAGGAGGTCGACGATCAACTCGACGGACAACCGCGTGCCCTTGAGGACCGGTTTGCCCACGAGGATCTCCGGGTCCACGACGATGCGGTCCTGCCAAGACGGATGGGGCGCCATGCTGACTCCTTCGGATCAGACTACGTCATCCGATGCGGTACGTCACGCGGGGCCAGGACCTTGCGTATGACGTCGGCCACCCACGTCGGCGCGTAGCGAAGATCCTGCCGAAGCTGGCGCTTGTCGGTGTCGGACAACCGGCGCCGAAGTGTCGCTACCACTCGGTCGTCGACGTGGTCCTGGCCGAGCCAGCGCAGCGCCTGGATGACGGTGCCGCTGATGCGGCCGGCGGTCGCCATCTGGCGCGGCGTGGTGTGCTTCAGGATGATCTGCTGCCGTCCAAGCTGCACCCGGCGCGACCGGCCGTCGGTCAGGAACGTGAGGCGCACCGGCACCTGGTCCGACAGCCCCAGCAAGTTGGCCGCGTGCGCGCCACTCGCCTGGAGGCGCGCGCCATCCCGCCCGGCCAGCGCGGACGCAACGTCATCCGGAGACGGAGACAGGTCGCCAAGGCGAGCATCGCGGCGTGGCAAGTCGTAGAATGGCGACCTCTCCATGCTGATCGACACCTCGTTCGACTTCAGGACGGACACGCCTCGTTGGAAGGACGGAAGCCTCAAGGATCCTGACGCGTACAGCCCTACTCTCCGGCGGTACCACAAGCACCTGTGGAGCAAGGCCCTCCCGGGCGGCGCCCGCTTCGATCTCGACGACAGCAAGCGCAGCGGGTACCTCCATCATCGCTCGCCTCTCGGCGAATTCTGTTTGGCCAGCGACTCGGTCATCCCGACCTTCAGGCGGTAGGCGAAGGCGCAGCGCGTTATCGATCTGTTCTCCAAGGAGGAGAT
>CAYSFN010000270.1:0-2063 GCA_964430045.1 uncultured Gemmatimonadaceae bacterium | reverse complement strand
GAAATCCTCGTCGGGCAGAACGTGCCCTTCCAGACCGGCTCCTTTACCACCAGCGCATCCGGAGCCGACAACCCCTTCACCACCATCGAACGCCAGGATATCGGTGTGACCCTCAAGGTCACCCCGCATATCAACGACGGGGCCAGCCTGCGCCTGGAGATCGAGCAGGAAATTTCCTCCATCGCGCCCACCAGCCAAGGCGTCAATGCCGTCGACCTGATTACCAACAAACGCTCGATCAAAAGCACCATCCTTGCCGAAAACGGCCAGGTCATTGTGCTCGGCGGGCTGATTCAGGACGACGTCACCCAGGCCGATTCCAAAGTGCCGCTGCTCGGTGATATTCCGCTGATTGGCAGCCTGTTCCGCTCCAGCAAGGAAACCCGTATCAAGCGCAACCTGATGGTATTCCTGCGCCCGACCGTGGTTCTTGATGCTGCGGGCATGGCCGCATTGTCCGGCAGGAAGTACAGCGATATCCGTGTACTCGGCGACGTACGCGAGGATTACCGCCCCGGCATTCTGCCGAGCAACCCCAATCACCTGTTCGACAAGGCCGAGCCTGGGGCCGTCGACCTGCGCGAATAGCCCGCCGCCCTGCAGGAAGGGCCATGCCCGCGAAATATCAATCGCGGCCATGGCCCACTCCTAGAGAGAGAACGGCACAGAAATAAAAAGGCCTCGGTATCACTACCGAGGCCTTTTGCGTTGCAGCAGCTAAGGCTTACTTGTCTTCGTTACGCTGGTGTTTGAAGAACACCCCGTTATCGCCAAACGCCGAGGCGATAAAGGCCGAGGTCAGCTCCATTTCGCCGATCTTCACTGCACTGTTACGCCGCTGGGTGGCATAGGTGCGGCTAAGGGTTGGAAGAATCGAAGTCTTGATCTCCATCGAGGTGGCGTACACGTCATAGACCTTGGTGCCGGCATTCAGGCTCAGCAGATCCGAGCGGAAGTCATGGGCCGTGCTGGCAAAGCGGTTACGCAACTCTGTGCGCGGCACAAAGTAGATCTGCGTTGGAGCCTTGGGCTTGGCCACGGCAGCACCCGCCTGGGTTACTTCCGACAGGTCATTGAGCAGCAACAGCGTCGGCTTCATGCTCACGGCCGAGAACAGAATGGTCGTGCCCAGGGTGTCATTGGCTTCCGGCACCACGTACTGCGACAGCTCGTTGGCGAAGAAGTTATGGTTATTGCCCTGCCCACTCAGGCTGTACAGCGCTGACACGTTCTCCGACGGTTTACCGTCAACGAATGCCTTCCACGCCAGACCTGGAGCAAAGCCGCGATCAGTCGGGTCGCCGGTTACCGACAAGCGCAACAGGCCGTGATCGGAGCCCTGGAACAGACCGCTGTAGGGATTGTTCGGCACGGCCACAAACTTGACCTTGGCCATCGCGCCATGAGGATGGATCGGCTTCTCATAGCCGGCCGGAGCCACATCGCTGCGCACGCGCACCTTGTTCCAGAGGATCGAGCCGATCAGCCCGCCGATATTCATGCGCTGCAAGGCAGGCAGTTGGTCCTGGGCGTACTGGGTGCGCAGGGCACCGTTGACCCAGAGGTTTTCCTGCTTGTTGGCTGCCGGCCAGCTTTCGTAATCCGCAGGAATATTCAGACCCCAGGGTTTGAAGGCGTTATCCACACCAACCAGGCTGGATTGCAGTTGTGGATTGTGGCGGCGCAGCACATCGACCATGGTGGTGTGCTCGACCCAGTCGATACCTTCCTGGGTGTACACCTCGGGACGGTAGTCCTTGGTGTAGAAGCGGTCCGCCATCAGACGCCGCGAGGCGTTCATGATAAAGATCTGGAACGCTGTTTCACCGAAGGCAAAACCTTCTGGGCGTACGGTTTCCGCCAGTTGGCCGACCAGGGTATCGATCTTCTCGATGTCATTGCCATACAGGCGCTTCAGCTCGGCCAGGGTCGCGGCATCCTTGGTCAGGTCCTCGAACTTGGTGATCGGTTTGAGGCCGATCTGCCGGCGGAACTCGTTGTAACGCGGCACACCACGCTCACGGTCACGCAGCACGTCGATGGCTGCCAGGTCGATATCACCC
>CAYSFN010000269.1:0-2083 GCA_964430045.1 uncultured Gemmatimonadaceae bacterium | reverse complement strand
CGGAACGCCAAACGTCGGAACGCCAAACGTCGGAGCGTCTCAAAAACGCCGAACGTCCGAACGCTGAACGTCGGAACGTCTCAAAACGCCGAACGTCCGAACGCCGGAACGTGGAACGTGGAACGTGGAACGTGGAACGTCGGAACCGGGGGAACGTCTGAACGGCGGAAACCTCGGAACGGGAACAAGGGGCGACGGCTGTCCCTCCCGTGGTGTCGCATCCCGCAGCGATGGTGCCACCACCACGGTAGGGGCCGCTCCCCGAGCGGCCCGCAAATCGGCGCGTTCGGCCTTCGACTCCGCTCAGGCCATGCCTTCGACTCCGCTCAGGCCATGTCCGAGCAACGTCGAGGGACGGGGCGGCCGTCCCTACCATCGGCACGGTTTCCCCAAGGCCCAAGGCCCACTCTTGATACGATGAGCACATGTCCAGACTACTGACGTGGTGTGCGCTCGCCGGGCTCGGCATGGCGACGCTCGCGGCACAGGGTCAGGCCCCGTCGGCCGGGCAGGCACAGGCGCCTGCGCCGGTTCCGCAGTACTCGGCGGATCTGAAAGTGGGCGACGTCGCGCCCGCGTTCTCGCTGCCGGGATCCGATGGGCGTACGCACACGCTGTCGGAGTACAAGGGCCGGACCGTCGTGCTCGCATGGTTCCCCAAGGCGTTCACCGGCGGTTGAACGGCCGAATGCAAGTCGCTCGGTGCGAGCGGCACGATCTTGAGTACCTACGACATCGCCCTGTTCATGGCGAGCGTCGACGACCTCGACACCAACACGCGCTTCGCGAAGGAGCACGTGGCGCCGTTCCCGATCCTCGCCGACCCCGGCAAGGCCGTGGCCCGGGCCTATGGTGTGATCCGTCTCGATCGCCCGCCCGACCAGCAGTTCGCCGCCCGGTGGACGTTCTACATCGGGCCTGACGGCCGCATCGCTGCGATCGACAGGAACCCGACGACGGGGACGGCCGGCGAGACGATGATCCGGAAACTCGACGAACTGGGCGTCAGGAAGCGCTGAGGCAGCGCAGGGAACGCCGGGAACGCCGAACGCCGGGAACGCCGAACGTCGGAACGCCGAACGTCGGAACGAGGAACGTCGGAACGAGGAACGTCGGAACGAGGAACGTCGGAACTCCTGCCCCGAACTACCGTGGCGGGCGTGGCGGCGTCTCCTCGCAAGAAACGCCCCCCGAGTTGCTGTCGTGATGCGTCGCGGTTCGTTCGCGGGGGGCCGTTACCACCGGCACGGTTCCCCACGGCCCACGGCCACGGCCCAAGGCCCGGTTCTTCGGCGGCCGACGGCCGTCTACCAGTACGCCGTCGCGATGAGCCACACGCAGGCGATCACGAGCACCGCCGTCATGATGTGGTCGAACACTCGCGGCTCGATGCGTGCGATGAAGAAGCGTCCGAGGTAGACGCCGATCGCGACGAGTGGGCAGAAGGCGAGCGACCACACGAGCGCCGCCGGTGCGACGACGCCGGCGGCCAGCGATCCCGGCAGCTTCAACAGGTTGATGACGGCGAAGAACAGCGTGTTCGTCCCCATGAACACCGTCGGCGTGATCGGCTGCAGCAGCAGGTAGGACGTGATCGGCGGTCCGCCGGCGTTGAGCATCGCCGACGCGGCGCCCGAGAGCAGGCCGGCAAGCGGGCCGTGCCACTCGCGATGCTGGTGGTGCTCGGGACCACGCCAGTGGCTGAAGATCTTGTAGCCGGTCACGATCAGGCCGGCAACGCCGAGTCCGACGCGCAGTGACCGGTCGGGCAGTCCGCGCAGCAGGAACAGGCCGATCGCCACGCCCACCGCGCCGCCCGGAATCAGCGCCCACGAATGCCGGCGATCCCACGTGCCCCAGTAGGAGTAGAGCGCGAAGGCGTCGCCGACCATCAGCATCGGCACGGCCAGCGCCACGGCCGTCGCAACGCTGACCCGCTGGCTGATCATCAGCGTCGCCAGCATCGTCGGCAGCGGCCCGCCGATGCCGCCCTTCGAGAGGCCGATGAGCAACGCCGCGCCACCAAGAGTGAGCGCGTCGCCCGCGAGCAGTGCCGTCACGTCAGCGACTCACGTGTGGTCGG
>CAYSFN010000268.1:1850-2092 GCA_964430045.1 uncultured Gemmatimonadaceae bacterium | reverse complement strand
CAATACCGCCTCAAACGGGAATGCCTGGTAAAGGAACATTCCCCCGAATATCATCACCATAACAATGATGTTCAGTACGCGGGCGCTCATATTCTGTATGGGTACCATTGCAGACCTGAATTTGAGGAAACTGTATGCATCCGCATGCTGCAGGGCATGACCGCACTCATGCGCAGCAATAGCAGCTGCAGTGACATTTCTCCCGTAATATACGTCGCGGCTCAGGTTGACGGTCTTTTCCG
>CAYSFN010000268.1:0-1822 GCA_964430045.1 uncultured Gemmatimonadaceae bacterium | reverse complement strand
CAGGATTATAATGATCGGTCAGTTGCCCTTCCGTCGTAATGACACGAACATCCCTGACACCATTCTCGCTCAGCATCTGCTCCGCGATTTCGGCGCCACTAAGGTTATTCCGTAACATCACCTGCGAATAACGGCCAATCTTGTTCCTGAAACGCCAGCTGACACCAAGGCTCAATAAGGCAAAAAAGATAAATAGGATAATCATATCAATTCTCAATTAAGATTTACATGAACACACGAGCAATTCCCGTTCCAATTACTGCAATATGACAAATTTGATGATCATAAAGATAACAGCCATCAGGAACACCAATATGGATATCCTGTTGATGCCGTGCATCATTTTCAGGTTGACAGACAGAGGTGCGGAAGCATCGCGTGGCTTCCAGAACATCAGGTAGCTCAGAAATTTTTTAACGATCATAACAAAACAAAAATAGTCAATTTTTCCTATTTGGTCTCTTCGGTATCCGGGGTTTCGCTGACTATCAGGATGCGGTTCGCTTTAATGACGCCACCCTTTTCCAAAGCAGTAATTGTCTTATCTATGGCCACATTGAATTCATACCCAAGCAAAAGAATATAGGTATTGATATAGATCAGCAGCATCACGACAATCAGCACACCGATCGATCCGTATAGCTTATTGTAAGAGTTGAACTGGTTGACATAATAGGAAAAACCTGTGGTCGTCAGGACAATAATGATACAGGCCAAAACCGACCCCGGGGTAAAGAATTTCCATTTGACGGACCGGGCATGGCTGGGCGCAAAATAATAAATAGCCGACACGATGGTCAGTATGATCGCTGCCACAACCGTATAATTCAGCAACGTAAGCAATACGGGAGTTGCCCTGGACGGAAAGTATTCAAAGCTGTTCAACAGGCCGATCACAAAATTGCCCACGGTGACCAGCAACACCGACAGCAGCAGTGAGAAAGAGACCACCATCGCCAGGATGATCGCCACAAGGCGCTGTTTCCAGAATGACCTTTTCTCCTTTTGCTTTCCATATTTGTTCAACGCATTCATCAACGACACGAAACCGTTTGTCGAAAAATACATTGCCGAGATGAAGCCGAACGATAACAAGCCGCCATGTTGCTTCTTCAATATGTCTTCAAGCGTGAATTTCACCGTATCATAAACATTTACAGGCATCACATCTTCAAAGAAGAGGAGGATATCGCCGTGCGAATGACCAAAAGGCAGATAAGCAACCAATGTAAAAATGAAAATAACCGAAGGGAAAAGCGCCAGAAAAAAAGTGAACGACAGCGCGGAAGCACGGGTCTCCATATCTTTCGTATCTATCCAGCGGATGAAGAACCTGATGACGGCATACCAGCTCACGGCCTTATATCCGGGAAAGCGCGCGGATGACAAGAGTCGGATCACATATTGTACCGGTCTGCTGCGTAATATCTTGTTTTTAATTTTTTAAACTTTTAAAAAAATGGTTTGAACAGATCATATACAAACCCCGGACAACGGATGATCCGGTTCGTTTTCATATCCATAAATACCAGTACGGTTTCCCCTGTACTGATCACCTCGTTTTGCTGGTTGGTGATTTCATAGAATGCCTCCACTTTAGCGGTTGGTAACTCTTTGAAAACCGTTTTTACCGTGAGCACATCATCATACCGCGCCGGTTTTTTAAACACGGATTTCAGGCTGACCACCGGCATCATGACCCCGCTTTCTTCCAGCATCCTATACGAGATCTTGATCTGCCTTAACGCTTCCGTTCTTCCTATCTCGTAATACAATGCGTAGTTACCGTGATAGACGACACCCATCTGATCGGTTTCTTGAT
>CAYSFN010000267.1:0-2099 GCA_964430045.1 uncultured Gemmatimonadaceae bacterium | reverse complement strand
GATAAACAGCGTGCTGCTTTGAGTTTGCGTATTGCCAAGGTAGAGGAGCGTCTCTACAAGCAGTACAACGCAATGGACATGCTGGTCGGTCAGCTGAAAAATACCAGTGAAAGCCTGGCGGGGCAGTTGGCCAGCCTGCCAGGGTTCGTATCCAAGAAAAATAAATGAGGGAAAGCAACATGACTCAGGATGTGCAGGATACTGCCGAGAAGCAAGCGCTTAGCCCTTATCGCGGTGTGCAGGTGTTATTGCACAAGGCCAGCGAACAGATCACTTTGGCCGCAGAGGCCGTTGTGGCTGGCGATAAGGAGGCACGTGGTCTTGCCGTTAGTGAGGCCGTGACCATTCTAGGGGTGCTGCAAGCCAGCCTAGACAAGGCCAACGGTGGTGAAATCGCCGAAAACCTTGATGCCCTGTATGACTATATGACTCGTTGCTTAGCCGGTGTTGCGCTTGATGAAGATCCGCGCGCGCTTGATGAAGTGCAACGTTTGCTGGGTAGCATCAAGAGCGCCTGGGATGCCATTGCGGCTGAGGTGGAGCCGGTCTGAGCAGAGGCTGATTGCTTCTAGAGTGATCTAAAGATTTATTTGTGTGTGCCGATAGCCAAGGTATTCAGCGGTCAACATAGTGAGTACAGCAATGAATGCGACGTCGGCTCTCAAGCAGTATCAAACCGTCGACACCCATGCCCAGGTGATGGAAGCCAGCCCGCATCGGTTGATCCAGATGCTTATGGAGGGCGGCATGAGCCGCCTGGCCCAGGCCAGGGGAGCTATGGAGCGTAATCAGACTGCGCTCAAGGGCGAGTTGATCAGCAAGACTATTGCGATTATCGGCGGCTTGCGCGAAGGCTTGGATTTGCAGCAGGGAGGGGAAGTCGCCACCAACCTGGATAGGCTTTATGAGTACATGGTACGGCGTCTGATCGAGGCCAATTTACAGAATGAGCCGGAAATCATCGACGAAGTGGCGGGCTTGTTACGCAATATAAAAACTGGTTGGGATGGCATCGCGAGTGAGGCTGCTTCCGCCTGAGGGCATGTTTATGAGTTCATCAGTGCAGCGTCTAAAAGAAACAGGCAGTGCCTTGCGCGTGGCTTTGGCCAGCCAGGATTGGGCGGCCATTGGTGAGCTTGATCTGCAGTGCCGTCAGGCGGTTGATGAGGCCATGGTGGAATCTGCCAATGATGAAGAAACCCTGCGCGCGCGTATGCAGGAGTTGCTGGATCTCTACCGTGAGCTGGTCAATGTCTGTCAGGCCGAACAACAGCGTTTGGCTCAAGAGTTGGTGCAATTGAATCAGTCACAGCAAGGCGCGAAGGTCTACCAGCTTTTTGGCTGATTCGTGTTCCCCGGTCGGTACTGTTCTGTGCCGACCTTCTAATGTCCTCTTTGAAACATCGCCTAGGGCAGATGATTTTTCATCGGCCAGAAACATCCATGGCGAATGGGCGTTATCCAATCTACGCGAGCTGATCAGATTGGAATAAAAACACGCCATAAAATTGACTGCGAACAAAAAATTGACTTTACTAGTGGCCAATTGCCGGCGCTGGCGTACAGTTTTTTGTCAGTAGCCTTGTTCTTCACTCCTGGGTCAGCAAATAAATTATGTGGCGTGAAACCAAAATCCTCCTGATTGACGATAACAGCGAGCGCCTTCGTGACTTGACGGTGATCCTGAATTTTTTGGGTGAAGAGCATCTGGCCTGTGACAGCCAGAACTGGCAGCAATGTGTGGCCGACCTGTCGTCGAGCCGCGAAGTGCTCAGTGTGTTGCTGGGGGAAGTGAAGAGCAAAGGCGGCGTGCTGGAGTTGCTCAAGCAACTGGCTGTCTGGGATGAGTTTCTGCCGACCCTGTTGATCAATGAACAAGTGGCTGCCGACTGGCCTGAAGAGCAGCGCCGCAGTGTGCTAGCCAGTCTGGAAATGCCCCTGAGCTACAACAAGTTGCTTGATTCGCTGCATCGAGCACAGGTCTACCGTGAGATGTACGACCAGGCCCGTGAGCGTGGACGGCAGCGCGAAACCAATCTGTTCCGCAGCCTGGTGGGCACCAGTCGTGCTATCGGCCAGGTACGGCAGATGATGCAGCA
>CAYSFN010000266.1:0-2104 GCA_964430045.1 uncultured Gemmatimonadaceae bacterium | reverse complement strand
ACGTTTGATTGAATCTTCGGTAGCGAAGCCCGCTTCGGTAGTTTGAAAAACAATTTGACGAGTTCCGTCAGGAAAAGTGGCTTCTACGGCATTGCTATGTACTTTATAATTCCCTTTGTGCCACTTGTCTTTATCGCTGAATTTCATCAATAAATTATGCAAACTCTTGATATGACTTTCGGTAACACTAATATTTTTGTAAGATTCCGAAATCATATCCAACGCTTCAAAATATCCTGCCACTTCCTGCGAATCTCTGTCGGTAAGTTTCGTTATGTCTAATTTTTGGAGCAACACATCAACTTCCTCATCACTCATTTTATTCCCCTCAATACGGTTGGAAGCCCCTACACTTCTTACAGTTGCTATACTTTTCAGTTCTTTCAGGCTTTGACCTTCTTTGCGTTCAACAGCCGTCCAATTTGCATCAAAACGGTCTATTTCACTGATTAGGTTAATTAGCAACCAATCAATATTCAAGCTGAAATCATATACTTTATTGTTCATTTTTCGGCTTTTTGATACGGTATGATACGCAAATATACGATTTGGGGTCATTCTTCTCTTCAAATTTTCCCCAAAATCGGTTTTGAACTTTGCACCAACAATCAATTTTAAAACAATGAAGTATTTAGCAACAATTCTAATTTTACTGTTTGGTGTAAATGTGATACAGGCACAAGACAAGGACAGTCTTTCGTTTATCAAATCCAAACGAATGTCTGATGCTGACTTGTCAAAAAAACGGGAGGGAACTTTTATTACAGGCATTCCCGACATCTCTTCCGACCCCGTAACAGGTTTTGGATTTGGTATTCGCAGCAATGTTTACTGGAATGGCGAGCGGACAAATCCACTTTTCCCATACACCCCATATCTTGCCAAACTAAAAGCCAATGCCGCTTATTACACTTCCAATGCGAGAGAATTAGTTTTGTCGCTTGACGTTCCTTATTACAAAGGGACACGTTGGCGGTTCAAAATAGACTTTAAGGCCCAACAAAATCCAGCGAACCTATATTTTGGTTTGACAGAAAGAACGCTTGACCCTTTACGACTTCCCTCTACCCCGACAGGCGGACAAACATACAACACTTATGCAGCTTACGATAGAACAAGAAAAACTTTACGACAAGGCGAAGTTGGCGAAGCCGATTTTGTAACTGATGCACTTTCCAATCGTTTCAGAGAAACCGAATTTATGCTTAACCTAAAAGCTGACTATGCACTTGGAAAAGGAAAGTGGCGAATAATGGGCGGTTATGAAATTCAGCATTTAAGTTATTCAACTTTTGAAGGTTTGGAAGCAGACGCTATTGACCCGACAACAGGACAAAATACAAGCGCACCAAATGGATTTTCGCTTTTAAGAAGAGATTTTGAACAGGAAGTAATTTCGGGTTTAAACGGTGGTTGGGTTTCCATTTTGCAGACGGCTCTCATTTTTGACACAAGAGATTTTGAACCTGACCCGACAAAGGGCTATTACTTTGAAATTGCCAATGAATTTTCAAATCCTGTAATTGGTTCACAATTTGACTTCAATAAGTTGTTTATTCAGGGACGTGCTTATCAAAAATTACCTGTCGGCTCACGGACTGTTTTAGCAGGTCGTTTTGGAGTAGGCAATATTTTTGGAAATAACGCGCCATTCTTTGAGTTTCAAGACCAATGGTCGCCCGACGGAAGCATTAACTCTTTGGGTGGCAGACAATCCTTGCGCGGATACAGAGCCAACCGTTTTTTGGCAAGGTCGGTAGCTTTTGCAAATGTGGAATTAAGAGTAAGATTAGCAGAAACAAAATTAGGAAAACAACGCTTCGCCTTTGGTATAGCTCCTTTCTTTGATGCGGGAACTGTACGCGACCGTTGGCAGGATTTGAGCTTTAAAAACATCAAATATTCGTATGGTGGCGGGCTTAGAATTGCGTGGAATCAATCCACTGTTCTCTCATTTGATTATGGAATATCTAAAGAAGACCAATTGTTTTTCTTTGGCATAGGACAGGCGTTTTAAATACAGCAGTATAATTTTCAAGTTGAAGTTGTCTAAAGTCCAATAAAGAATTGTCAGTTCGAGTAGGTTTGCTGCCTCTTTGCAAAC
>CAYSFN010000265.1:0-2108 GCA_964430045.1 uncultured Gemmatimonadaceae bacterium | reverse complement strand
AGCGCATGCATGACGCCTTCCGGCGGTGCGACGCACGCGCGGTGCGTCGGCTCTTCGAACGTCACGCGGAGTTCCGTGAGCGGATCAACGAGCCCGTCTTCGCCTTCGACGCACCGGCCATCGTGGCGTGCGCCAATGACGCCGCGATGGTGGACGTGCTCCTCGATTTCGGCGCCGACCCGAACCGACGCAGTGACTGGTGGGCCGGCGGGTTTCACGCCCTGCATGTCGCGACCGGAGCCGCCGCGGACCGATTGATTGCGGCCGGCGCGATCCCCGACGCCTGCGCCGCGGCCCACCTCGACCGTCCGGACCTCCTGGCTCGGATGATCGCCGAAACCCCGATGCGCGTGCATGAGCGCGGGGGGGATGGACAGACGCCCCTCCATTTCGCGCAGTCGCGTGCCGTCGTCGATATGCTCCTCGCAGCCGGTGCGGACATCGACGCGCGCGACGTGGATCATCGCGCGACGGCGGCGGAATGGATGCTTGCCCGGGAACGTGGGGCAGGACGGTACGACCTGGCGCGTTACCTCGTCGAGCGCGGCGCAGCGGCGGACATCGTTCTCGCGGCGGCGCTTGGACTCACCGACCGCGTGCGCGCGCTGCTGCAGGCCGCACCGGAACTCCTCGACACTCGGACGGGGCGGGATGCGTACGGCGAGCAGCCGCCGAGCAGCTATCACATCTGCTTCTGGACGATCGGTGCCGGTCGGTCGCCGCTGGACGTCGCGGCGCAATTCGGTCAGCCGGATACGCTGGACCTCATGCTGGCGTTCGCGTCACCACGCCAGCGTCTTCAGTTTGCCTGTCGGCGCGGCGATGACGTCCGGGCCCGATCCGTGGTGCAGGAGCACCCCGGGATCATCGCATCCATGACGCCGGACGACCATCGGGCAATCACCGATGCCGCGTGGCATGGCGACGCGCGGGCCGTCGCGCTGATGGTCGATCTGGGGTTCGATCCACGAACCCCCGGCCACGACTCGGGCACGGCGTTGCACTGCGCGGCGTGGGAAGGGTCCGTGAGCACGGTGGCGGCCCTGCTTCGTCACCGCGACGCGCGCGCGCTCGTTGCGATCAGGGACGCGCGCTACGACGCCACGCCACTCGGCTGGTGCTGTCACGGTTCACGGTTCGGCAGCACGAGCCACGATCACGTGGGCGTGGCGCGACTGCTGCTCGACGCAGGCGCTCGGCTTGGACCCGATACCAGCGAGGCGTCACCGTCGGTCGAAGCGGTCCTCGCTGCCTGGCAACTGTGAGATGCGACGGCGTCCGGCTGTGCTGGGGGCTGGGGTGAGGCCGCGGTCATCGACTCGCCCGCGCCCGGCCGGTGGTTGCTGGTTGCGACGATCGATCAGGATTGGGCATGCTCATCGAGTCGGCGCATTCCCCCGGCATCCGCGCATGCCTGCAGCATCGGGGCGAGCGCGGCCACCAGTCGCTCCGCATCCGCACCGCTGAGCGCCGCCGTTCGCACCACCTGCCGCAAGGCGTGCACGCCCGCAAAGCACGCGAACACCAGTTCGGCGCGCAGCGCTGCGTCCGGCCCGCCGAGCCGGGCGGCCAGCCGTGGGACGGCTTCCTTGTCCAGCACCTCGCGCACCAGCGTGGCCACGGTGGGGTTCCCGAGGGAATGCACCACGTAGGAGACGTTGTCGGGCGCCGGTGACGGTGCGGGGGCGTCGCTGTCCGCACTGGTCGATGATACGCCCTCCGGTCCCTCCGGGCCGCGATTGCCGTAGACGATGATGCGCGCGACGGCTTCGCCGAAGCGCTCCCGGTCGCCCAGCAGCTGCTCGAAGAAGTAGGGCTTGCCGCTCTCGAGCACCTCACGGAAGAGCTGCTCCTTGGTGCCGAAGTAGCGGTTCACGAGCGCCGCGGTCGCGCCGGCCGCCGCCGCGATCTCGCGCAGCCCGACGTGCCCGTAGGCGTGGGCGGCGAACAAGTCCCGGGCGGCCTCGAGGATGGCCTGCCTGGTCGCCTCTCCGCCGCCGCGCACTCCTCGCCGCCCGCCGCCCGCCCCGGCCGTTTTCTTGGTAGGCATGGGTATATGTATACGCCTGTTGACAAATAAGCGCAACCCGTGTACTGTATACCATCGT
>CAYSFN010000264.1:0-2117 GCA_964430045.1 uncultured Gemmatimonadaceae bacterium | reverse complement strand
TATGGTCGGGACTGCCGGTTTCTCCTTAACAGTTTCAAAACAATCCAGACCGCCAAAAAGATCAATGCCAATTTAACCAGCAAAACCAAAACAATCAAGATGATTTCCTGTGTCCCAAGAAAAAGAAGAATGCCGAATGTCGCCAGTCCTAAAATCAATGAAGTCATAACTTTGGTTAAAAAATCTTTAGTTATTCAAAGAATAACAAAGAATAACTTTGGTTAGAAAATCTTTAATTACTCTAATTACTCAAAGATAAACAGAATAATTGGCAAATTGCCAAACAAGCAATAACTTTGGAGGCATCATAAACTTTGATAATGAAATACTTGATCGTAGGTTTGGGGAATATCGGCCGGGAATATGCGGACACCCGGCACAACATCGGATTTATGGTGGCGGATGCGCTGGTCGAAAAGACCGGCGGATCCTTTTCCACGATGCGTCATGCCTATTATGCTGAATTCCGGCAACGGGGCAAACAAGTTTATGTCATCAAACCCACCACCTATATGAACCTGAGCGGCAAAGCGGTCAATTACTGGATGCATGAACTCCGCATTCCCCTCGAAAATGTATTGGTGATCGTGGACGACCTGGCACTTCCCTTCGGGAAAATCAGACTGAAACCCAAAGGCAGCAGTGCCGGTCACAATGGACTGAAAAGCATCGAAGCCCTCTGTGGCGGTCAGGGCTACCCCCGCCTGCGCTTCGGGATCGGGGATAATTTCCCAAAAGGCCGGCAGGTCGATTATGTACTCAGCAGTTTTGATGAAGACGAGGAAGCCGGGCTGCCTGCGCTGATCGACACGTCTCTAAAGGTAATCGAGAGTTTTATCCATACCGGCATTGAGCTGACCATGACGAATTTCAATAAGTAATCGGGGGATTTAAACTATTTTTCCTTCGTACTCCCTGTACCTTCCCCAATTCTGTATCCCACCGGTTCCCGGTCCGGAAGTAAAGGCGGGTGTAGAATTTTTTCGATTTCCAGTCGGATTTCTGTATGATCAGTGAGCATTTGCCTCGTCCGGGTAAATACCCGCATGATCTGGATGTTGACAGTAATTGCATGTGCACTATTTAATATACTTGACAACATAGCTACCCCTTGTTCGGTAAATGCCATTGGTACATACCGTGCTCCACCCCTCCTCACATTTGAGGTCACAATTTGTGACCTCAAAGATTCAAACTCACCTTTCGTCAATTCAAACATAAAATCACCCGGAAAACGGATACCATTACGTCGGACAGCCTGTTTTAACACTTTGGTTTCCACTCCATAAAGTGCTGCCAAGTCGCTATCCAACATCACCTTCTATCCACGGATGATATATATTTGATTTATCACAACATCATCAGGCATTGACATCTCGCTATACTCTGTTTTGGTTTTGATCTTGGCCATATCCAATGACTTTATTTTTATATATGAATGCTACCCCTGCAAGAATAACGATTCTTGAAAACAATAGTCGTACACTAAACGTGTAGTTGCGTTTGTCAACAAAAATATTTCCCATATACAAGCTCCAAACAGCCTCATTCAACAACCTTATTGGTGATTGGTTCCTTAATACTTGCCTCAGCCAACAAAAGAGCATCTGTTTTTGATTTGACCTCTCCCAATTTTTTAAGGACACGCTTTCTTCCACCAAGGATTCCTCCATTATAGTCTATCTGATTTACAACATAATAGCCTTTTGAATCCTCAATTTCAAACAAATAAGGACGGCTTTTCCCAGTTTTCGAAGTGAAAATTTTAATGAGTTTCATGATGATAATAATTTAAGTTATTAATACATAGTCAATTATATAATACGAGATCAGTTAGAATCTTATATTTTTTTAGTCTGCTATTATTTGCTAATACTCTTGTACCCCCATTAGAAAAATCAGGTATTGATTCAGTATTCCATTTGCTAATAGATTGTTTTGGGATAAAAGCGAATGGTCGGTAAAAATTTGGCGCAGCTACATCAAAATAATCCGACCTCAATACCGAATTATCAAGAGACTCACGAACTTTTTTCTGATGATCACCGATCGTTAAAATTGCTCTTTCCCATTCCGATTTACCCCTTTCTATCGCAAATGGATGCATGACCGTATTG
>CAYSFN010000263.1:1563-2130 GCA_964430045.1 uncultured Gemmatimonadaceae bacterium | reverse complement strand
CAAAAGCACGCTTGTCCCTTGTTACGGACGGGGTGACTGCCCCGGTGGCGATGGAGGTTGCTCCGGACGGGTCAGGCAGGTTATTTGTCTGTGAGCAGCAGGGGATCATCCGGGTGATCAGGGATGGTCAATTGGAAGATAAACCTTTTCTGGATATCAGGGATAAAATCATCGGTCAGGTCAACTTTTATACGGAAAGGGGCCTGCTCGGACTCGCATTTCATCCCCGGTTTGCGCAAAACGGGAAATGTTATATATACTACAGCGCCCGGAGCCGTGCAAAAGGGAGCAACCATAAAAGCATCCTTGCAGAGTACCGGGTAGCTCCCGGTGAAAACGTTGCGGATAAGCGCAGCGAACGCATCATTATGGAGATTGAGCAGCCCGAATCCAATCATAGCGGCGGGCAGCTGGCTTTCGGCAAAGACGGTTACCTTTACCTTGGACTTGGTGACGGCGGCGGTGCAAACGATGAGCATGGCAGGTTAGGCAACGGGCAGAACATGGAGACGTTGCTGGGCAAGATCATCCGCAGCGCCACAGACGCCGACACCGTCGTGCGCGTTC
>CAYSFN010000263.1:0-1553 GCA_964430045.1 uncultured Gemmatimonadaceae bacterium | reverse complement strand
ATATCAATACATCATCCGGGTATAAGGTCCCTCCGGATAATCCTTTTGTCAGCAGGTCGGGCAGGGATGAGATATGGGCGCTTGGGTTGCGTAACCCCTGGAAATTTTCCTTTGACAGCCATACCGGCCGGCTTTTTTGCGTCGATGTGGGCCAGGATAAATTTGAAGAAGTGAACATCATTGTTAAGGGGGGGAATTATGGCTGGCGGACTATGGAAGGAACGCATTGTTTCAATCCGCGGGTGAATTGTGACCCGTCAGGACTGGAAAATCCGATCGCAACATACGGCCGCGATGAAGGAGTATGCATAACGGGAGGACATGTGTACAGGGCCAAACATTCCGGGTGGCAGGGGAAGTATTTCTTTACGGACTGGTCCGGTAAATTGTTTATGATTACGGAGCAAACCGGTAAAACATGGAAACGGGAAGCGGTCGTGATGGAAAATAAACCTTCCGGTCGTTTCTATATCAACAGCATGGGGCAGGACAAGGATGGGGAATTGTATATGCTCACACAAAAAAGAATAGGACCTTACGAACCCGGCGCTGTGTACAGGATCCTGCCGGCACCCTGATGCAGGCATTCATTTCCTGCGTTTGCGCACGACCTTTTTCACAACCTTCTTTTGGGCTTTGGCAGGCGTGGCGGTTGTTTTTAACCGTTCTAGATCCCGTTTCAGCCCGTCGATCAGGTGCATCAGCTCTTCAATATCGCTTTTGGTGGCAAAGCCGTATTGCTGATTGATACCGTCTTCCCTGGCGGTTTGCCTCGGTACGCCCTTGAAAAAATCGGTCACATCGGTCTCAAGCACTTCGGCGATCCGGAGCAAACGCCCTACCGATGGATCGGTAACCCCCCTTTCGATTTTTGAATAGGCGCTGGTGGTGATGTTCAGCTCACCTGCTATATTTTCCTGGCTCAGGTCTTTGCTTTCCCTCAGTTTCCTGATGAAATACCCTACATTGTGCTTATGCTTCACATCAACAAAAGTCCTAACTCTTTTTCAGTTGATATGGCTTTAAAAGGACGTTAATTGAATTTTAAGGATAAATTATTTCTTTATAAGAAAATATGTTCCCTGAGGACATGAAACAATGGGCGGCTAGACGTCAGCAATGAAATTACCGGTTTTTGATAAAAAAAACGGGCCGGGCAAAAACGGCAGCGTATCCGTAACTTACGGAATGACCATGCAACGGCAATGATTTGATAAGCGGCTTTGTTTTTTAGCGGCTTTGCCGTTCATTTGTTTCCTTGAAAGAATGCCATTAATTATAAGGTTATGAAAATAAAAACAATTGCCATGATGATGACTGTCGGTGCGGGAACCTTGTTATACAGTTGCGGAAATGAACAAAAGGACAAGGCTGCCGCTGATTTTAATGTGGAATGTGATCGTTTTGCGGATCTTCAGGTGCTGCGGTACGAAATACCGGGCTTTGACGGGTTAAGCGCACAGCAGAAAGAGCTTGCTTATTATCTTTCGGAAGCGGCAAATGTGGGCAGGGATATCATTTACGATCAGAAATACCGCCACAACCTGACCATC
>CAYSFN010000262.1:0-2142 GCA_964430045.1 uncultured Gemmatimonadaceae bacterium | reverse complement strand
CGTCACTTCACCAGCGCGATCGACTGGAGGTCCAGGAGCGGGATCCCGACCGGCTCGGACCGGCCCTCGCGCACCCGCGCCGTGATGATGACCCGTGACATGGGCCGCAGCCCGCGCGCGGTCTCGAGCAGCGAGGGCGGGACCGCCGCGTAGGTCACGCTGGCGTCGCCCCCGGGCCCGCGCAGCAGCAGGTACGGCTCGTTGGGGGCCAGTCCCTTGCGCAGCACGTCCGCGCGCTGCAGCGCGATCACGTCCACCTCCCAGCGGACGACCGCCCCGCGAAAGCGCTCCGGGTCGGCCCGCAGGTCCGTGGCGGATATCCGGCTCGCCTCCCCGGCGGCCGCCACCTCGACGTCCGCCTCGGGCACCCAGCCCTCGACCCGCACGCGCACCCAGCCCCGGTCCCGCCCCAGGATCTCCACGGGGCTCCCGGCGGGAAGCGCCGCACGCTCCGACCCGTCCGGGGCACTGAGGAGCGACGTGGCCCGTGCCGCCTGCTCGAGCGAGACCCCGGCCTGCGAAGCGCGCGCCGGGACCGGTGCAGCCGGTGGCGGCGACGCCGTCGGCCCAGGGTCGGCGGCGGGGCGCGTGGCGGGCGGGGACTCCTCGCGTGCGGGCGCTGGCCGCCGCGCGGGGGGAGTGGCGGCGGCGGGGGCCGGCGCCTTCAGGTCTGCCGAGCGCACCCACCCCGAGCGCCGCACCCGCGTCCAGCCGTTGCGCTCAGCGAGCCGCCGCAGGTAGGTCCCGGACTCGAGCGAGGCCACCACCGGCTGCCGCGGCCCATCCTGCGCGCGCATCGGTGCCGCGGAACCGCCGGTCACGGTACGGTCGAGCGTATCGCGGCGCGAGGCCAGCCGCGACGACGCGACCCACCCCTCGATCGTCACCTGCGTCCAGCCGCTTCTCGTCGCGCCGGTGCGGATCGGCGCCCCCTTCGGCAGGGTCGCGATGACCATGCCCCCGGCGGTCCCGTGCACGCTGACCTCGCTGGGGACGCTGGTTTGCGCGCTGGCCGTCGTGGCCACCGCGCAGAGAAGAAGAACGAGTCTGCGCATCGCTGGAGAGAAAGCCGTCAAGATGTGTACATTCAATAGACGTTCGGCGCGCGCTCACGAAACACTCCTCCGTTCCACCATGCCTGATCGACCGCGCCACCCCGTTGTGCTGGTGATCCTCGACGGGTGGGGGTATCGCGAAGCCCATGAGGCCAATGCCGTCGCCCTCGCCGGCGCGCCCCGGTGGCGTGCGCTCTTCGACGCGGGGCCGAGCACCCTGCTCACGGCCTCTGGCGAGTCGGTGGGGCTCCCGGCCGGCCAGATGGGCAATTCCGAGGTCGGGCATCTCAACATCGGGGCGGGGCGCATCGTGTCGCAGGACCTGGTGCGCATCTCGGCGGCGATCCGCGACGGCTCGCTGGCGGCGCATCCGGTGCTGCTCGCGGCCTGCGACCGCGCGCGAACCCGGGGGTCCACCCTGCACCTCATGGGGTTGATCGGCGACGGCGGCGTCCACGCGCACGACGAGCATCTCGTGGCACTGCTCGGCGTGGCGAAGGCGCAGGGCGTGCCGCGCATCGCGGTGCACCTCCTGCTGGACGGGCGCGACACGGCGCCGCGCTCCGGGCGCGACTACGTCGCGCGGTTGCGGCCGGTCTTCGAGGCCCACGGGGCCCGCATCGCGAGCATCGGCGGCCGCTATTTCGGGATGGACCGGGACCAGCGATGGGAGCGCACCGCACGCTGGTACGACGCGGCGGTGCTCGGCACCGCGCCAACGGCCCGCGACGTGGGCACGGTGATCGGCGAGGCCTACGCGGCCGACGTCACGGACGAGTTCATCCCGCCCTGCACGATGGTCGACGCCGCGGCACGGCCCGTCGCCCCGTTCATGGAGGGCGACGAACTCATCACGTGGAATTTCCGCTCCGATCGCATGCGGCAGATCGTGCGGCGGCTCGTCGATCCCACCGGCGTGGGTGCGCCCGCGGCACCGCCCCCCGCCGTGCAGGTGACGACGCTGACCTCCTACGACGCGACCCTGCCCGTGCACGTCGTGTTCCCGCCGCAGAATATGCATGCGGTCCTCGGCGAGGTCCTCGCGGCGCAGGGGCTCGCGCAGTACCGCACGGCCGAGACGGAGAAG
>CAYSFN010000261.1:0-2154 GCA_964430045.1 uncultured Gemmatimonadaceae bacterium | reverse complement strand
GAGACTGTCGACGGTACTGTCGTGTTGGGGTTGGTGTCTGCTGACGTCGACGCCACTGTCGACGGTGCCGACGTGTCCTTGACGGTGACTCACCGGTTCGTGAACTCGACACCTGACACGTTGGAAGTCGTGTACGTGTTCCCGTTGCCGCCTGCTGCGGCCGTGTCTGAGATGTCGGCTGCGGTTGACGGTCGCGTCGTGGTCGGCCGTCTTTTGGAGCGCGCCGAGGCTCGTGCCGTCTACGACGAAGCGGTCGCTGCCGGCAAGTTCGGTGCACTCGTCGAACAGGACCGTCCTTCGACGTTCACGGCCACCGTCGGCAACCTCACCGCCGGCGCCACCGCAGAAGTGACGTTGACGGTCACCGATCGGGTGTCGGTCGACACCGAAAATGGCAGCTACCGGCATCTGTTCCGGTTCCCGACGGTCGTCGGGCCACGTTTCGTTGACGGTGACCCGCTTGACGGTGCCGGTGTCGGTGCCGGTGTTTCCGTTGACACTGATGTTGTCGCCGACGCGTCACGTGTGACGCCACCGGTCGCGTTGTCGCGTGCGAGCTCGCCGTCACTGACTTGGAAGTTGACGGTTGTCGCCCCGTCCGACGGCGCGTTGGAACGTTTCTCTGGGTCGGCGCCCGCCGACGTCGAGTTTTCGATGTCGAAGACCGGGTTGACGGCGCCGGTGGCGCCGGCTGCGGTCTGTGACCGTGATGTTGTCGTCTGCTGGCATGTTCCGGCCCCGTCGACGGCGGTCACGGTCGGTGTCGTTGCTGACCGTGGACTTCCCGGTGACCGTAAACGTCGCCGTCGGGTCGCCGGGAACGCGACGGTCACCGCGCATGTGATGCCTCCGGCAGGGTCAGGTGCCGCCGGTGACCGTGATGTCATGGTCGCGTTGGACCGGTCAGGGTCGATGTCAGGTTGGAAGATTGCTGCCGCTCACCAGTTCGTGTCTGAGCTGACGTCATCGTTGACGGCGTCGGACAGGGTTGGCTTGGTCACGTTCGAGTCGCGTGTCCACGAGTTCGGTACCGGTTTTGTCGCGGTGACCGACGACGTCCGCCGTCATGTCCGGTCATGGCTGGAAGGCCAGTATGCGACGGGCGGGACACGGATGGCGCCCGCATTGGAGTGTGCTTCGCTTCGGTTGGGCGGGTCACCGGACGGTCGCCGCAAGTTTTTGGTGGTTGTCACCGACGGTGACGTCGCCGGCGAAGATGTGACGTTGCAGGCGTTGGGTGACGACCCTGATGTGACAGTGATCGCTGTCGGGATCGGGTCGTCGACGAACTTAGGGTTGCTGGACTCGTTGGCGTCGAAGTCGCACGGGTTTTCGACGGTGGTCGATTCGTTGGCGGCGACGACCACCGCGTTGGGGCAGGTTGTCCGTCGCGTGTCGACCCCGTTGTTGACTGATGTTGAGGTGGCGGTCGTGTCTGGTGACGGTGCGAAAGTGGTCGTGTCCGATGTTGACGTGTCCCTCGAGGTGTTCGAAGGTGTCCCGGCTGATGTGACTGGCCGGGTGAAGTTGCCTGCCAAGTTCGTACCGGTGTCTGCTGTTGTTTCGGCAGTTGACGGCGACGGCTGCCCGGTCGTGTTCGAGGTGCCGGTCACTGCAGCGTTGCCGGCGGTGGCGTCACGGTGGGCGCGTCGTCGCGTGTTGACACTCGAACGTGCATGGGCGACGTTGTCGGCACCTCAGGTCGCTGATGTCATTGACGTGTCGCTCGCGTTTTCGGTGCTGTCGAAGTTCACTGCGTTCGTTGCTGTCGACGACGTCGGTGACCGGGTCGACGGCCAGTCGTCGACGGTGATGGCACCGACGGCGATGCCTGCCGACATGGTGGGCGGTCTGATGGCTGCCGGTTCGCTGCGTTCGGGTGGCGCGGTGTTGCGTGGTTCGTCCTATGGGGCTGGCGGCCAGTTCTTGAACTCTGCCGGCGGCGGTGACGTGATGCTGTCGGCGCCGTCACCGTTTGTTGCGCAGTCGATGTCAACGTCTGTGCTGTCGTCGAACACGTCATCGGGGACGCTTTCGTTGCAGGTGTCGCATCCGCCGGCAGCTTCCGTTACCCCGATGAACGTGCTGTCGACGTCGCGGTCGCCGGGTCGGCCCGACCGCCCGGCTGGCAGGTCTGTGCTGGTGGTGTTGCCG
>CAYSFN010000260.1:0-2158 GCA_964430045.1 uncultured Gemmatimonadaceae bacterium | reverse complement strand
ACCGGGCTGCGCTACGTCCCGTTCGAGTCCATACAGGACCCCAACCATCGAAATATAACCCCCCGCACACGCGTCGACCACTCAGGGCGACGCCGGCCTCCCGTGGCGCAGCTCCAGCAGCCGATCAGCCTCGGCGGCGAGGGCCTTGAGTTCGAACGGCTTCTCGAGCACACGGCAGGCGGTGTCGAGCATCAGCTCCGCGACTTCGGGCGACACGATGTCGCCGCTGGCAAAGACCAAGCGGTCGAGGAGGGTCGGCGTCTCGCTCCGCAGGGTCGCGTGCAGGGCGATCCCATCGAGCACCGGCATGCGGATGTCACAGAGCACCATCGTGAATGCCTCCGGGCCCTCGCGCCGGATGAGCGCGAGCGCTTCCTCGCCGTTCGACGCCTCCTCAACGCGCCAGTGCCGCCGCTCGAAGAACCGGCGCAGCGACAGCCGGATGGACTCCTCGTCATCGACCAGCAGCGCGCACGGGACATCGGCCTGTGCGGCCTCCGCCACCAGGGCCGAGAACACCGACGGCGGCGTCAGCGGCCGCCCCGGGGGCCGTGCCCTGGGCAGTCGGACCTCGATCCGCGCGCCCCGGCGATCCGTGCGGTTCGCGGCCCTGATGGTCCCCTCGTGCTGCTGCGCGATCCCCAGCGACACGAACAGCCCGAGTCCGGTCCCCCGGCCGACCGGCTTCGTCGTGAAAAACGGTTCGAAGAGCCGTGGCAGCACCTCGTCGGGAAAGCCCGGCCCGTCGTCCTGCACCGCAAGCACGACCCATTCGTCCGCGAGGCCCAGGTGGACCTCCACGCGGCCCCCCGCGCCCGTGGCCTGGACCGCGTTGAGGACGAGATTCGTGACGACCTGCTCCATCCCGATCGAATCGACGTCGATCCAGACGTCGGTGCGTGTCTCGACGACGACAACCTCGACGGCGGTGAGGGCGAGATGGGGTTGCAGGGGCCGCAGGGCCGAGTCCACGAGGCGATCCAGGCGCTGCACGAGACGCGGCCGGTGCCCGCCCGGGCGGGCGAACGCGAGCAGGTCCCGCACGATGGCGCGGGACCGCACGGCCTGCCCGACGATGGTGTCGAGCGCCGTCGCATCGGCCCCGGAGCGCGCCTCGGCGCGCAGTTGCTCCCCCAGACTCAGGATCGCCGCGAGCGGATTGTTGAGCTCGTGCGCCACCCCGGAGACGAGACGCCCGATCGCTTCGATGCGCCGGGCGTCCTCCAGCCGCCCGCGCAGCACGTCGCGCTCCCGCTCGGCCGCGCGCTGGGCGCTCACGTCGTAGGCGACGCCGGTCACGCCCACGATCTCGCCCGCGTCGTCGCGCAGCGGGGTCACCGAGAGCCGGTACACGCGCGGCGGGTCGAGCTGTGGAACCGCCTGTTCGAACTCCACGGATTCGCCCGCGAGCGCACGGCGCATCGGCCCCTCGAAGGCGGCCGCGACCCGCGGCCCGAGGACTTCGCGGATCGAGCGCCCCACGAGCGCCTCCGCCGGCACCGGTGCGTGGCGCTCCCAGCGCCCGTACACGGCCGAGAACCGCAGGGAGCGGTCGACGGTGAACACGGTCTCGTTGACCGAGCGGACGAGCAACCGCAATTGGCGCTCCCGGTCCGCGAGCAGCGCGGCCTGCTGCCGTTCGAGCGTGATGTCGCGGCCGACGAACATCGCCGCGACGACGTGGCCCGCGTCGTCGTGCATCGGGGAGCCGGTCACGCGCAGCAGACGAAGCTCCTCGCGCACGTTCCGGAGGCGCAGCTCGTCCGCCACGGCCTCGCCCGCGAGGACCCGGGCGAACAGGGCAGCGGCGGCAGGGCGATCCGCCTCGGCGACCGAGTCCATCATCTGGTCTCCGAGGATGTGCCGCGCGGTCCAGCCGAGCTGTGCCTCGACAGCGGCGTTCATCGAGAGATACCGCCCCTCGCTGTCCACCGTCACGACCATGTCGCGCGCATTGGCGAGCAGGCTGGTATGCCGCTGTTCGACGGTCGCGAGGCGCTTTGCCAGCCGCAACTGCCCGGTGCTGAGCGTCAGCAGCGTTGCGCCCAGCAGGGCAACGATCGTCATCGCGACGGCAGGCGCGAGCGGATGCGCAGCCGCGAGCGGCCCGACGACCGACCACCACCCCGCGTGCTCGTCGCGCACGGCCTTGGCGCGA
>CAYSFN010000259.1:0-2161 GCA_964430045.1 uncultured Gemmatimonadaceae bacterium | reverse complement strand
GATCTGCTGCGACGCACCCTGCGCCTCGCGGGCTACGACGTGGTGCAGGTCATGAACCTCACCGACGTCGACGACAAGATCATCACGCGGGCGGCCCAGCAGGGGAAGACGATCCGCGAGGTGACCGACCCCATCGAGGGCATCTTCCACGCCGATCGCCGCTTTTTGCGCATCGAGGACGCGGAGCACTATCCGCGGGCGACGGCGTACATCGCCGAGATGATCGCGCTGGTGGAGCGACTCATCGCGAACGGCGTGGCGTACAAGGCCGAGGACGGTTCGGTGTATTTCGCCATCGACAAGTTCCCGGCCTACGGACGCCTGTCGCGCCTCGACACGCGCGAGATCCGCAGCGGCGCGCGCGTGGCGCAGGACGAGTACACCAAGGACAACGCCCAGGACTTCGCGCTGTGGAAGGCCGCCAAGCCCGAGGACGAGGCCGCCGAGGCCGCGTGGGATGCACCCTTCGGCCGTGGGCGTCCGGGGTGGCACCTCGAATGCTCGGCGATGGCGATGGCGCTGCTGGGCGAGACCATCGACCTGCACGCGGGGGGCATCGACCTCATCTTCCCGCATCACGAGGACGAGATCGCCCAGAGCGAGGCGGCCAGTGGCCAGCCCTTCGCGCGCTGCTGGTGCCATGGCGAGTTCCTGCTCGTGGACGGCTCCAAGATGGCCAAGCGCATCGGCAACGTGGCCAACGTGCAGGACCTGCGGGATCAGCAGATCCCGGCGCCGGCCATCCGGCACTTCTTCTTCACCACGCATTACCGCAAGCAGTTGAACCTGGTGCCCGAGGGCGTGGAGGCCAGCATCGAGGCGGTGCGGCGTATTGGCGCGTTTGCGGACCGTCTGGCTGCAGCGACCAGTGGTACGCCCGCGTTGGCGACGGCCGCGGCCGCAGCGCGTGCGGATTTCCGCGCGGCGCTGCTGGACGACTTGAACGCGCCCGAGGCGATGGCGGCGCTGTTCGTGTTCATCAAGCGGGCCAACGCCGAGCTGGACCGTGGCGGCAGTGACGTGGCCGCACTGGAGTCCGCGCGGGCAGTGTTCGCCGAGATGGACGGCGTGCTGGACCTGGTGCCCAGCCGTGACGTGTCGGCCGACCTGGCCTCCGAGGTGGAAGCCAGGCTGGCGGACCGCAAGGCGGCGCGTCAGGCACGGGACTTTGCGCGGGCGGACGCCATCCGGGACGCACTGCGGGCGCGGGGGGTGGAGATCGAGGATGGGCCGACGGGGACGACCTGGAAGGTGCTGTAGGAGATCACGGCGGCACTGCAGGCCACAATGAGGTACCCCGCCGCGCCAACCTCACCTCGGCTGGATCGTCGCTCCCCACAGTCCCTGAGCAGCCACGACCCGGGCTGGGCCGGTGCCATCACGCGCGACCGTGTACCGCACCGTCTGCATGCTGCCGACACAGCCTGGTGCAGGAAACGAGACCGTCGTGATGGTCACCTCCCAGCGGTCGGTCGACGTGGCAGGTCGTGCATCCTCGACCGCAACCGAGGTGTAGCGCGGCCGCTCGACGTGCGCGGTGCATGGCTTCGCTCCACCACTTGGCGCCGTGGGAAACGATCCGGTCGTGCGGCGGGCGACCCCGAGGACGGAGGCCGGGGCGGTGGACGCTGACTCCGCGCGCGCTGCGGCGTCTCCCGGCTCGCAGGCTTCCGGCCGCACCCGGCCCCGGCCGCCGAGGCAGTTGGGGCCGGTCAGCACGACCAGTTCGTCCGCGTCGAGACGCGCGCGCTGGACGATGGCCGACATGACTTCGGGCCACCGCGTCGGCACGTCCTGCGCCGCGGGCGCTGTCGTCGGCACGGCGCTGAGCCCAAGGAGCAGCAGCGGGGTGTGCATCAATGCGCTTCGCATTTGGCAGGTGATTTCGGGGTGTATTCGGGTTGCACGGCGCCGGTCGTGCCACCCGTGTGGTGGGGTAGACGCAAAGCCGTTGCCCGGTTTATACTTAGGGTCTTGCGAAAAACACTGGGTACGCTGGCGTAGCTCAACTGGCAGAGCACCTGATTTGTAATCAGGCGGTTGCGAGTTCGACTCTCGCCGTCAGCTTGAGCGGTCTCTGAACGTCGGCGTGCGCAGGGTGAAGTCGTGGGGTGCGGTGGGATACCCAAGTGGCCAACGGGAGCAGACTGTAAATCTGCCG
>CAYSFN010000258.1:0-2163 GCA_964430045.1 uncultured Gemmatimonadaceae bacterium | reverse complement strand
GCCGCCGACTACCTCACCACCGGCGACGGCGCCGGCAAGGAGGAAGTCATCGTCATCGGCCTCTCCGGCCACGGCCAGCTCGACCTCCCCGCCTACTCCAGCTACCTCGCCGGCGAGCTCGACTGACCCGCCCCACAGGTCCGCCTCAACCTCCCGCCCCCAACAGCACCATCGTTTGTCACTTAACCGCCCTCTGATGGCGTTGAGTGACAACCGATGGTGCGGGATCCGCCACCGCGCGAACCTATGATTCGCGCGTAATGGTCAGCGAGCAATTCCGGCGGATCGTTGATGCCCAATCGGGTAATGATGGCTTCGGGGGTTAGATCTTCCTGTGTACCGGCATTCAGGTCTTTCAATACGATTTTCCGGTTTTGCAGTTCATTTTCTCCGATGATTGCCGCATAAGGTATTCGTAAAGCGTTTGCATGATCCAATTGTTTTCCGATCTTTTTCAGGTCCGGATAGATCTCAGCAGGAATGCCTGCATCCCGGCATTGCTTTAAGCATGTAAGCGCGAACTGCTGCGCATTTTCGTCAAAACAGCAGAACAACAGCCGGGTTGATGATGCCCTTATTTCCAACGGGAACAGGCTCAGCTCCTCCATAACATCATAAATGCGGTCTAATCCGAGCGAAATACCGACCCCGGATACATTGGGCAGGCCGAACACACCTGTCAGGTTATCATAGCGTCCACCTCCGCCTATGCTGGATTTCAATGTGCCGGCTGCAGCGGCTACTTCGAAAATGCAGCCTGTATAGTAGCTTAATCCCCTTGCCAGCGTCAGGTCCAGGGTAACCTGGTTTTTTACACCGAAAGCGTCCAGGGCATTCATCAGCGTTGTGACCTCAGCCAGTCCTTTCTCTCCTGCAGCGGTATCTCCGATCAGGTCTTGTAACGCCTTCAGGTCATCATCGGACGGGTTGATCCTGATCTGCAGAAACAGGGCGACCTGAGCGCTTTCCGGACCGGTAAGCCCCAGTTTGCCGAGTTCATCCATCACGCCGTTTATACCGATCTTATCCATTTTGTCGATGGCTGTGACAATTTCAGACAAAAGGTGCGTTTTATTGATCTTTTGGATCAACGCATCAAAAAACTTCCTGTTATTGATCCTGATGGTGACGGGAATAGCGAGCTGTGAAAAGACCTCGGCATAGATTGCAACCAGATCCGCCTCATTCAGTAAGCTGTCGCTCCCGATGACATCGGCATCACATTGCCAAAATTCGCGGTAACGGCCTTTCTGCGGTCGGTCCGACCGCCATACCGGTTGCATCTGGTAACGCCTGAACGGGAATGAAATGCTGTTTCTGTTCATCACCACGTACCTGGCGAAAGGGACGGTGAGGTCGTACCGTAGTCCTTTTTCTGCGATAAAAGGTAAGGCGGTTTTATAATCCATACCGCTTAATTTCCCGGGAGCGTCTTTTGTCGCCGATAGCTTGTCGTCATGGGCAGGCAGCTCTTTTAAATAATCGCCTGAGTTCAGTATCCTGAAAAGCAGTTGATCCCCCTCGTTTCCGTATTTCCCCTCTAAGGTCGAAAGGTTCTCCATTGCCGGAGTTTCAATGGGCATAAAGCCGTACTTCTTAAAAACCGTTTCTATGGTGTTTAAAATATACCTGCGCTTTTGTACTTCTGCAGGGCCGGAATCACGTGTTCCTTTGGGTATGGATGGTTTTTGAGCACTCATAAATGATACCCCAAAATAAATGTTATTCCGTTAGGTTTGCCCCATCATAATGCTTATTATTGACTATCAATGTATTTTTTATGAAAAACAAGGTGTTGTTTTTGTTATTGCTCCTGGGAACCATGCTGGTCGGTTGTAAGAAAGAGGATTGGTTTTGCGGCAAGCATTCACGCAGCGGAAGCGATACGATGTTCGTGAACGGCAGGGCCATTCCCCCTGTTGTGGAAGTACAGCCTTCGGAACTTCAGCCTTCGGGGCAATAAATGGTGTCATGACCGGCTACCGGCTATCTTCAGTGCGGCATCAAGATATAGAAAAATGTCCGTTGTCAGGTCTTCGGGTGTTTTTACACCCCGCTTATGCCCAAGCCTGACTAAGATCGTATCTAATTCCGGGATGGCAATTACATATTGCCCGCGTATGCCCCGCATATAAAAAACGGTATATCCCCGGTAGGTCATCA
>CAYSFN010000257.1:0-2168 GCA_964430045.1 uncultured Gemmatimonadaceae bacterium | reverse complement strand
CCGGGTTTTCTGTGGACTCATCACTTGGTTCAGGTGCGCCCTCCAGACGTTTCGCATCAATATGGGTGAGGATCCACCGACAAAAGTCAATCCAATAAACCATATTGGTAAAATTCTTTTCCTTGGCCAAATCTTGCATGGCTTTTACCATGGCTGCTGCATATACGGGCCGGGCAATTTTATCGCGATGAGACATCCAGTAATTGAGGCGTTCAGGACTCTGAGAGATTACCGATTGGAACAAGACCTGAAATTCATCAGCCAGCGCAGATATGCCGACTTCAATCAGCCAATTATGCTCGTCGCGATGTTGCTCATTCCAGTCATTCAGATAATCCAATAGCGCTTGATCTGTCAGGGAAGCCAGCTCATCAGCTGACTTGGGACTCTGATGAGAAATCCAGCCTGAGGTGATTTCACCGTGCGGTGAATAGCTTTCATCTGTGATGGGCTCGTCTTGGAACTCAATTTCCAGTTCTGCGTAATAGCGACGGACGTCCCCGCTAAGGATCGGAAAAAATGGCCGTAGTTGTTTGAAATGAAAGTGATGCTGTCGCTTGATAAAAGATTCCTCGCTATAGGCTTCCCCCATCCATGACTTGAAGCTATCTTTTGATGGGCCACTTAATATGGCATCAAATATCTCAGTACTTTCTTTGTTGCTAAGAAGAGAAGAACCAAAATGCTCGCAAGCAGCAAGGATCATTTTCTGGAATTCAAAGTGATGGTCCCATTGCCCAAAATCCTTGTGAGTCAATATGAATTCACGTATCCAAGGAAGGGTTTGCTCATTTGGACATAAACTATAAAGGTGCTGTCGAAGTCGACTGAAAATCTTCCACTTTTGGTTTCGAAGGGCTTGGTCAAGTGCTTCAATAGATTCTGGTGCAGAGCTGTATACCTGCTCACAGGCGTAGGTGAGTGTGTGTACTAGCGAATTTTTTGCGTCATGGAAATCACGATCGCTTGTTTCTAACCTGCGGCACCATATTTCGGAATAGTCTTCGCCCACCTGATAGTTCTGATCTTCGGGATGTGATCTCATACGAATCATACTTGCGGTAGCGTCCAAGAGGATGCGAGAAACCTGGTAAGGCTCTTTTGCAGCCAATGGTCGAACACCATTTTCCAGTATTTTTTCATACCTCCAAGGATCAAAATGTGGCTTGGGTTCGAGCGCCGCGAGAAAGGTTTCCGTGTCTTCTCCGCGGCGCGATCTCTTTTCTTGCTCAAGTGGATCTCGCTTGAACTCCACTATCTTAAGCAAAATGGCGGGTGTAACATCCGAAAGCTGTGCGTCAAACATGTATGGCTTTTTTAGCAGTTCAAGAATCAGGTCGTCTCTCCAATTGCTCTCTTCTATAAAAGAAAAAATAAAGTTAGTGAGTCTGAGAACTGCTTCACTCGAATTGACATTCAATACCACTCTAAATATCCCTTCGAGAACTCGTACATTGTTCGTGCTAGGCAATTTGGAAACTATTTTAAGAGCTGTTTCTGGCTCTAATTTCGAGAGTCGCACGAGATAATCAATTTGCGGCCATACAGGTGAAATGTAGTGGCCATCGCGAGTGACGTCCGAGCTTGGTGGGTTAAGGAAGTAGCCGCGATCCAACAAAGGCTGTAGCCAGATTGAGGTCTCGGCATTATTAAAAAAGTAGTCGTAGTTTGAACCTCTTCCGCTTATCAGTTGAAAAACTCTTTCAATTTCAATTGGAGTTACACCATCACCACGGGCAAGCACTGCTTTCAGTTCGCCCAGATCTTCGGTCGTGATGGGTTTTGTTAGGTCAATTTCCTCCCGCGATAGGGATTCACCAAGCAACTCGGGCTTGAAAGCTTCAATGTAATCTTCCAAATTTTCGAAATATTGAATGTATCGCCTAGTGGCACACGCTTTTGCGAAATCACCGTCATGACTTACTACAGCAATATTTGCAAAGTGTTGTTTGTGATACTGATCTAAGGTACTCAGAATTAGCGCATCAGGAAATTCTTTGGGTTTCTTTTCAGAAAATGGTGGTGTAATTTTGAAATACCAATCCAGTACTTCCTCCAGATTTGTTGGGACTTTTAAAGTCTCCGCAACACAATGGTCCTTAAATGAAGACCATAGCTCGCGCATTTCTTCAAAGCATTCTGATTCCAAGTTATCAAGTGATAAAGAC
>CAYSFN010000256.1:0-2220 GCA_964430045.1 uncultured Gemmatimonadaceae bacterium | reverse complement strand
TGCGCGAGCAGGTGATAGGGATGCGCGAGTTCCCAGCTCGGGAAGGTGTTGGTGCTGAACCGGGAGTGGAACAGCGCCAGCGCGCTTGCGGTGATCGGATCGTCGAGGTCCGGGAAGTACTCGCGGACCTGCGGCGGCGTCAGCATGCCCTTGTAGGTCAGCGTGCGCGACGACAGGCTCGGCACGTGGAAGTACTTCGTGTCGTCGATGCCACTCGTCCGGATCGTCGTCTGGTAGCGCTTGCGGATCACGTACAGCTTGCGCTCGAACGCAGCCGTGTCGTCCACGCCGGGGCCGGGCGCAAGGAAGACGTGATCCATCACCGGCTCGACCGACCGCGCCGTGAGCCCGAGGCTCCGGTTGTCGGTCGGCACACGACGCCAGCCGAGCAGGACCTGGCCCTCCTGCCGCACGACCATCGCGAAGATCAGCTTGGCCAGCGCCGCCGCCGGCGGCTCCGGCGACGAGAAGATCAACCCGACGGCGTACTGCCCGGGATCGGGCAGCGCCGCCAGCGGCGTGCCGTCCTCCGGCGTCAGGATGCGGCCCTGCGCGCACTCGCGTGCAAACAGCGCATGCGGAATCTGGAGGAGGATGCCGGCGCCGTCGCCCGTGTTCGGTTCGGACCCGGTGGCGCCACGGTGCTCCATCCGCTCGAGGGCTCTGAGGCCGCGATCGACGACATCGTGCGACGCCCGCCCGCGCAAGTGCGCCAGGAAGCCGACGCCGCAGGCGTCATGCTCGAAAGACGGGTCGTACAGGCCGCGCTGCGGCCGTTGGGGCGACTGCGTGTTGTCCATCGGGGCACCCCGCTCACCTGGAGTCCGGCGGGGACACGTCCCGCCAGTTGGTCAAGCGTGCGGCCAGTGTATGCCGGCTGAACCAAGCATGCGTTTGAGTTATGGATAAAATGCGCCTCGGTGGCAGCTATCGCGCCCGGATCGCGAGCGTGCTCACCGACCATCCCCTCCGATCGTGGCTGTCGACCAGCACGAGACGCACCGCGCTCGCGCGGACGGCCCGGGTCGTCACCGTGAAGATCGGGCGCGTCGGCGCGGCAAGCGCCGCGCGCAGCACGTCGGCCGCCGGACGCCCCTCGTACACCGGCTGCCACCCCTGATCGGTCATGGCGTCCACACGGAGATGGCCCGGGTAGTCCGCAGGATAGGGGCCCTGCTCGATCTCGATGCCGGTCACGAGCGCCGGCGCGAACAGTTCCACGAGGAGGCCCTCACCGGCGCGCTGCGGTCCGGGCGTGCTCCACCGCGAATGACGGTCGTCGTCGGTCACCACGTCGGTGACGTCGTGGCCCGAGGTGTCCACGACCCTCGCAGGATCGACGCGCGCGCCAGCGGACCCTGGCGTGTCAATCCGTGCCCCGAGCCTGTCAGGCGCGATGTCAGGGGCGCTCCCGGGGCGTGCCGGCGCGGCCAGATGAAAGAGCTGCCAGGACGAGTCGCCACCCGCGGGCACGCCGCCGGCGGCGGCCGACACGACCGCGAGCGCATCGGCGTCAGGCGCCGTCCGGTCGACCGCCACGATCAGTCCCGACGGCTCGGCGAGCACGCGGAGGACATCGGCGTGTCGATCCTCGAGCGCGCGGTCGAGGACCCGGTAGTGCGCCGGCTCGTAGCCGCTGTACCCGTTCACCACGGCGTGTCGATGGGACCGCGACCGCCACATGGCCGCGGTGTCGCGCGCGGGATCGCCGAGTGGCAGTTCGATGAGCAGGGCGCCGTCGGCCAGGCCGGCAGCCTGCGCGGCCGCCAGCGGCGGAAGGTCCGCGATGGGCATCTCCCGGGGCCACCCGTCGGCGACGGCCATCATCGCAAGGAGGCCGGCCACGGCCAGGCCCGTTCGTGGCATCCGCTGTCGGAGGCGCGCCACGCCGAAGCCGACGACAACGGCAGCCGCGAGAATCGTCCAGAGCCAGAATCGTGGCGCTACGCGTAGGGCCAGACCGCCGGGCAGCGCCATCAACCAGGCGTACGGCGCGTGGTAGAGGACGGTGACGCCGCCCACACGCGCCCGCGGCCCGAGCGTGAGCAGCCAGGTCAGGACGGCAAGACCGGCGTAGAGCGCGACGGGACTGCGGCGGCGCCATGTGCGCGCGCCCCATGGGCTCAGAATTGCCGCGAGGACGAACAGCACCCACGCGACGGTCAGCGACTTGGACGGGCGCGTCAGCGACAGGGACACACCCGCCACGACGTACCGGCC
>CAYSFN010000255.1:0-2228 GCA_964430045.1 uncultured Gemmatimonadaceae bacterium | reverse complement strand
GCGCCTGCTTTGGGAGCAGGAGGTCGCCGGTTCAAATCCGGCCGCCCCGATCCCGGTGAGGGAGCCACGACGCACGACCGCTGGTGTGATGCGCGCCAGTAGCTCAGCTGGATAGAGCAGCAGCCTTCTAAGCTGCCGGTCGGGGGTTCGAGTCCCTCCTGGCGCATGGCAGGGAAGGGGGTTGTCGGTCGGCGCCTCGCGCGTCGGGTCGGCGATGGGCGATGACGCAGCACGGTCGGTCGCAGTGTGTGGTCGAGCACCCTTAGCTCAACTGGCAGAGCAAGCGACTCTTAATCGCTAGGTTGTAGGTTCGATTCCTACAGGGTGCATCAAGAACGCCGCAGTCGCGACACGTCGCGGCGGCGGCGTTCGCGGTTCAGGGCGCACACACTGTGCCGCTTGCCCGGGTCGCGCACGACGGTGCGTCGTTCCGCGGACCTTCACCTGGTGATGTGAGATTCCCATGCGCCTGCGCACCAGCGCTCGGATGATCGCGCGGAGCGTCGCCCTGTCGTGGCTCGGCCTCGCCGCCTGCGACAGCGCGACCCCCTCGGCCACTCCGGATCGCATCACGCTCGCCGGGAGTGTGGCCAGCACGGCGGCCGTGGGTGACGCCGTGGGTTCGCCGCTGGTGGAGATCGTCGACGCCACCGGGCGCGCGCTGCGCAACGTGCCGTTCACGGTGACCGTCGAGGGCGGAGGAACACTCGGCGCGGGAAGTCGACGGACAGGGGCTGGGCCGACGGCGGTGGGCCTGTGGACCCTGGGGCCGACCCCCGGCCTCCAGGCACTCACCATTGCGTCGGCGGGTGTGTCCCCGCTGCGGGTCGTCGTGTCGGTGAGGGCGGGCGCGCCGAGTACCGCGGTCGCGACGGGTCCGACCGAGGGGCTCAGTGCGGCACCAGGCGCGCTCGTCACCGGCGTGATCGGCGTCCAGGTGCGCGATGCGTTCGGGAACACCGTGCCGGGGGAACCCGTGTCGGTGGACGTCGAGGGCGGCGGCACGGTGCCCGCATTCACGCTGATCACGGACGCCGAGGGGCGTGCGTCCGTCGGCTCGTGGCAACTCGGTCCCGCGGTCGGCGTGCAGGCGATCACGCTGCGCGTTGCCGAGCTCCCCCCCGTGCGGTACGTCGCACGTGCGGAACCTCCGTTCTCGATCGACCTGCGGTACGTGGGGACGCCACCCTCGGCGGCCGTGCGTGATGCATTTGCCGCGGCCGTTGCCCGGATCGGGGCCGTGATCACCGCCGACATCCCGCCGTGGACCCTGGTGAACTTCGACTACGCCTCGCAGTGTGATCTGGCGGGCGCGCCGGTGCTCGATGGCGTGATCGACGACCTGGTCGTGTATGTCGCGATCCGCGCGATCGATGGACCGGGACAGACGATCGGGCTTGGTGGGCCGTGCATTGCGCGTCCCGGTTCGCTGCTGCCGATCGCAGGCGATGTGATCTTCGACAGCGCGGACCTGCCGGTACTGATCGCCTCGGGGCAGCTTGGCGACGTCATTCTGCACGAGCTGCTGCATGTGGTCGGTCTCGGGACCATCTGGGGCCCGGCGCCGTTCGGGCTCGACCGGGTGAGTGGGTACGGCGGGTCCGACCCGCGATTCACCGGTGCCAGTGCGCGCGCGGCCTACGTGGCTGCAGGTGGCGGGCCGACCGAGGTCGGCGTGCCCGTGGAGCACCTTGGTGGTGCGGGGACGCGTGATGCGCACTGGCGTGAGAGTGCGCTGGGTGCCGAGCTGATGACCGGGATCCTCAACGCGGGCGTGGCGAACCCCTTGAGCGCCATCACCATCAGTGCCTTGGCGGATCTCGGCTACGCCGTGGACCTGTCGATTGCGGACGCTTTCCAGTTGGGCGCTGCGCTGCGCGCGACGCTGCATGACGGCGCGCCGATGGCGGCGCGGCCGGATACGCGTGCGCTGCGTTTCGTGGCGTTGTCCACTGGTGGGGTGCGCGTGGTCAGCGAGTCGCGCTGACGCTCACGAGTTTGCCGTGTCGCGGTCGCTTGCGGGACCGGTGTCGGCCGTGTATCATTCGCGTTCTGTTCCGTGCACGGTTCGCATGGATGTGCATGGGTGGACCGTGTGCGGGGAGCAGGTCGCATCGAGCGGGCATCAGCAGACGATGCCATTGACACGGCGCGATCACGGTGGTAAGCTTAGAGGCTGTTGCGGAAACGCACGGTATATGCTGATTGACAACCGAGATGAGAGAGAA
>CAYSFN010000254.1:0-2248 GCA_964430045.1 uncultured Gemmatimonadaceae bacterium | reverse complement strand
CTTTAGCTGTTTTAGCAGGAGCGGGTCTATCAGTGAGAAGTACAGCCCCACAAACAGGGCAAACGGTATAATGCTCACAGCCGATATGGAGCAGCCGAACAATAAGCCCTGCAGATATTCCATCTTCTTTTTCGCCACCGACCTGTAATAACGGAAAGCAAGAAAAATACCTGCGAGCAGGATGAAAAAATTAAGCATCCTGAGTTCAACGACATGAATAACGTTTATATATTTCATGAGCATGAAGTAAGCGATAAGACAGGTCAAGATCAGCAAGCCCGTTTTAATGGACAGGTTCCGGGTTGAAATGACGGGTGTTTCCATGCGTTCAGTTTTAAAAGATTAATCCGGTTCACTTGTGTGCCCTGCCGGTTGGACTGGCACATATAGTGACCCTTGGCAAATTACAGCAGCTGACTTTTCGTAACTTATGGCATCCGGTTCTATAGCCGGCTAAACCGGCCGGTCTTTCCTGCTGAAGATACGATTGATAAGATACATGGTTTCCGATTTAATTCCCCCGCTGTTCTTTGAAACCATATTTGTAACGCCTATTTGCAAAAGTGCTCCAAGCAGTTTTTTTAAGGGATTGTTTGTCGTGCCTGCAACCACTTTCCTGGAAAGATAGCCCGCAGCAAGGCTTAATGTGGTATTCAGCATATCGCCTTTAAGATCAGGCGTTGCTGTCAGTTCGTTAAATGTGCTTTTAATCAGGTTAACAGGTTTCAGGCTTTCGCAGGTAGTAAGAAATTCCGCTTTCAGCGAGGACCATTCATGGGCCTGCCTGTATTCCAATTCACGGATGGCGGTTTTAAGCTCCGCTGCAGTGGTGATTTTTTGCATGACCTTTCAGCTAAGCATGTGTTTAATGAGCGAATTGCTTACCCGTGCTTTAATCAGCGGGTGCATGAAAAACAGCACCATTCCCGTAAAGCCGTAAAATGAAGCCACCACTAAGAATCCGTAGTAATGCTTCCCGAGCAGCTCACCGATCCAGAGTGCAATGGCGATGGTTAACATGAGCACAAAAAGAGAAAGCGTAATGGCCAGTAATAAACGGGAGATGAATGTGGACGCAATAGACGTTGTTTTTTCCAGGGATGTTAGCTTTAGCAATTCCATACTTGTTTTACAGTATGCTTCTCCTTTTTCCAAAAGGGGATTGATTAAATTTACAGGGGATTCCATTTGTATCATTTTTATTCGTGAGCTATTCAGGGCTTGCGCTATATGCATGAGTTCGGAAGATGTTTCAGGCGTGTGATTATTACGACTTAGTTCATCATGCAGGCAACATGGTTAATTTGCAACAAATAAATCAATGTATTGCATTGTTTTATTTGTTGCGAAAACCAGCTTACCTATCTTATGCTACGTGTTACACGTACCTGGTACCCGGTAACGGCCGGGATATGGGGAGCCGTTATTTTACTAAAGCGATTGGTTCTTTTCAGGTTTCTCAGTTTTCGCTGTTCCGGCTCCCATAAACTCCTTTGCTTTGTCTTTAACGGCTTCAAATTCGTCTCTGACCTCATCGAGAAATTTTTCGAATTTTTCTTTCATGGCATCCGTAAGGTCATTCCCTTTTGATGAAATTTTTCTTCTTGTTTCAGTTCCTTTGTCCGGAGCAAAAAGAATCCCAAGCGTTCCGCCTATGGCGGCGCCCAATAATAATGCTCCAATGAGCTTTCCGGTGTTGTTTGATTCTTCCATGTTTGTTTTTTTATTAGTGTAAACTGATAATATATAATAGGCGTGCTAAAACGTGTGTTTGCTGAATGATCCGTGGTCAGACAGAACGGACTTTACCCTTGTACTGTCCCGTGATAGCCATGACCCACATTACTGATAATGGTTATATGCCGGTTTTTCGCTTACAGCAAAATGATCAGCAGTAGGATAATAAGAATGAGCGCTCCTACAGAAACATACACGCCGCCTATGGGTCTGAGCTGCTCCCTGATTGAAAGCACTTCTGTCCGCAGGTTTTTCTTCTCTGACGAAGTCAGGCCCGACTTTTCCATCGTTTTTATTTCATTTAACCTTAGCAGCAGGACATTCGCCTCTTTGGATGCTGCAGGTGTTGAAACAGCCGGAGTGGAAATGACAGCAGCGGCATTTGACTGAAGCGGATGAAAGGTGAATGACAGGCATGTTGTCAAAACACAAAGCGTAAATTTTTGCATGTGATTTTTAATTAAATTGGTTTTTTACCCTGGATGACTCTAAGTATGACGGCGATAACAGC
>CAYSFN010000253.1:952-2260 GCA_964430045.1 uncultured Gemmatimonadaceae bacterium | reverse complement strand
AAAAAATAAAAAAACTCGGTTTAATGTGATGGGGTATTTTCAAAAGCCGACCGGGGAATGACAAAACCCGTTATGGTCAGCTTCGTTTCAGGAGAAGCCGTGTTGGCCAATACGGTAACAAGCTTCTCAAATCGGTCTTCGCGCTTATCGCTGTCAAAGGTCACTTTAATAAATCCGGCTTTCCCCGGGGCAATAGGCTCCCTGGAAAACTCAGGAACCGTACACCCGCAACTGGCATACGCATTTGCAATCAGCAGGTCTCCGTCTCCCGTATTGGTGAACCTGAATGAGTATTCTGCCTTTTCCCCCTGGGTAATCCGCCCAAAATCATGAAGCACTTTTTCAAACGTTATTACGGGCTTACGCTTACCGGCCTCTGCCGCAGCACGCCCGCTATCCGCAGATGCCGTAATGCTGATGGCATCGGTGGAAACCTTAGCCGGCTTATTGTTGTCACAGGAAGCCAGTGCTATGCCGGCAGCTGTCAAAATGGTCAAAACATATTTTTTTATTTTCATAGCATAAAAAACGGCCATTGGTTATTCCGCCAATCCCCTTCCCTGTTTTACAATTTTATCGGATTTTTTTAACTTGATCTGTACCTTATCCAAAATTCCGTTAATAAATCCATGGCTGTTCGGCGTACTGTACAATTTGGCCAGCTCCAGGTATTCGTTGATGCTTACCTTTACCGGTATATATGGAAAGTAAAGGATCTCACACAGTGCCATTTTCATCATCAGCATATCGGCCATGGCGATACGTTCGGGTTCCCAATTCTGCGTTTTATCGCCGATCAGACGGGTCAGCTCATCATCATGCTCGACAGACAGGTTAAAAAGATCGCGCATAAACTGAATATCTTCCTGATTGTCGCCCGGTACAGAGATGTATTCATCCGTACCCTGTTCCCGGATGCGGTCAATAGACTTCAGCAACATGGTCGTTACAAGTACCTGATCATCCTCCCAGTTGATGAACAAGGCTTCAAGGTACTCGTTGAAAGGCACAGAGTCCCCGATAAAAACCTGCATCCATTCGTTCAACGCTTTACGATCATCTGCAAAGGTCGGCGATTCACCTGCGGCATAGGCTGAAAAAAAAGGCTGGCTTTTCAGCTGTGCCCACATCTGCCTGAACAACTGATCGGTATTGAGCCAGTTCAGCTTTCGGCTTTTCACCTGTTCATTCAGGTATCCGGATGATTCCAGCTCAAGGATCGCCTTATTCCCGTAGATCATTTTAAGCGGCTCCATAGATGCCGCGCTGGGGTAGTATTTGGATTGCTCCGCCTCCAGCTGTTTCCCG
>CAYSFN010000253.1:0-942 GCA_964430045.1 uncultured Gemmatimonadaceae bacterium | reverse complement strand
CGTAAAGAAAAAATGAAAGCGGACATTAAACAGGCTTTACAATCGGCTAAAACCTATGACACCTTTGCCAGGTTGTTGGAAAAAGCTGGGTACACTATCATTAAGGGCCGCGGTATCACTTTCATTGATGATAAAAAGGTGAAGGTAAAAGGAAGTGAACTGGGTTATTCGCTGGCAACAATTGAAAAAATATTACAGCGTAAACAGTCGAAAAATTTACAGCATGAGCAAAGTGCGGGCAATATAAAACCAACAACGTCCACAGGAAATGCAAGCAAAAACAGATACAGGTCGTAAGATCTGTCAAGGCTTTTCAACAGCTTTTTTTCATGCATATTCCTGTTGGCAAGCTTATCCTGGCGATAAGCGTACAATTCCTGGAAAACCTTAATCCGCAAAAACCTCCTGTTGAACATGTATGAGAACGAATGTGATTGTGAAACCATTCCGGTAAAACCGGCGGAACCTACCGGTCAATAAGTTGAAGCGACCTTTAAAATATCATTGATCCGCTGCTGCGCCATATTCATGGCCGCCTGCTGCGTATGGATATGATTGGCCTGCGCATTCTTATAGATGTCTAAGGTAACCTCATAGATATGCTCGGTGTTTGCAAATGCCGTCTCGCGGTTATAACCGATATACTCCTGATAAACATTGATCAGCCCTCCGGCATTAATGAGGAAATCAGGTGCATAGGCAATCCCTTTTTCAACCAGCATGGGCCCGTGGATATCCTCCTCGGCAAGCTGATTATTGGCCGCACCCGCTACAATACTGCATTTTAATTTGTTGATATTCTGTGTATTCAATACAGCTCCAAGCGCGCAAGGTGCAAATATATCCGTTTCAAGCCCGTAAATTTCATCCCCTTTCACAACCGTTGCGCCATATTCAGCGGCATAACGGGCCAATGCTGCTTCGCTGATATCGGTGATAAAA
>CAYSFN010000252.1:0-2264 GCA_964430045.1 uncultured Gemmatimonadaceae bacterium | reverse complement strand
AGTCCCCCGGGAACTGCGCCGCGACCACGTCGCGATGCTCGAAGGGATAATGCCACTGCGCGAACGGCATCGCCCCCGAATCGAACCACGTGTCGATGACCTCGCTCACGCGGCGCATCGTCCCCGTGCCGGACGGCGCCGGCCACGTGCAGGCGTCGATGCCCGGCTTGTGCGGGTCGAACGCCTCGCCGAGGGGCGCCCCCACCTTCGCTGCAAGCTCCGCGTACGACCCGACCACCTCGATCTCCGAGGGGTCGGCATCGTTGACCCAGACCGGCAACGGCGTGCCCCAGTACCGGTCCCGCGAAACAGCCCAGTCGACATTGTTGACCAGCCACTCGCCGAAGCGGCCGGCACCGATCTCCGGAGGGTGCCAGTCCACCTGCGCGTTGCGCTGGAGCATCCGCTCCTTGAGCGCGGTGGTCCGGATGAACCACGACGTGCGCGCGTAGTAGAGCAGCGGAGTGCTGCAGCGCCAGCAATGCGGGTAGGCATGGGTGACCCGGGAGGCCTTCCACAGCACGTCCCGACGCCCCAGTTCGGCAATGATGTCCTCGTCGGCCTCCTTCACGAAGCGTCCGCCGACGAGGGGCACCTCCACGGGGAACCGGCCCTGCGCATCCACGGGCTGCACGAAGGCCAGCCCGTGCCGCTGCCCGGCGGCGTAGTCGTCCGCCCCGAAGGCCGGGGAGAGATGCACGACCCCCGACCCATCACTCGCCGACACGAAGGGCTCGCCCACGATGACCTGCCGCTCGCCCGTCTCGGGGAACGCGACCCAGTCCAGCGGGCGCTGATAGCGCGCACCGACCAGGTCCGCGCCGCGCAGCGTGGCCACCACCTCCCAGCGCTCCTCCCAGCCCTCGCCCAGCACCGCCGCACAGCGTGCCGTCGCCAGCACCAGCGTCCACTCGCTCCGACCGACCTTGCGGACCTCCACGTAGTCGAGATCGGGGTGCACGGCGAGCGCGGTGTTCGACACCAGGGTCCACGGCGTCGTCGTCCACACCAGGATCCGGCGCCGGACGCCGACCGGGTGCTCGTCGAGATCGAGCGCGACGTACACCGACGGGTCCTCGACGTCCTCGTAGCCCTGCGCCACCTCGTGACTCGACAGGGCCGTCCCGCACCGTGCGCAGTAGGGCAGGATCTTGTGGCCGCGGAACAGCAGGTCCTTGTCGTACAGCGTGCGCAGCGCCCACCACACGCTCTCGACGTAGTCGTTCGAGTAGGTGACGTAGGGGCGGGCGTAGTCCAGCCAGTACGCCATCCGGGCCGACAGGCGCTCCCACTCCTCGCGGTAGGTGAACACGCTCTCGCGGCACCGCTGGTTGAACGCCGCGACCCCGAGCCGCTCGATATCCTGCTTGCCGCTGAGGCCCAGTTGCTTCTCGACCTCGATCTCCACCGGCAGCCCGTGCGTGTCCCAGCCGGCCTTGCGGGGCACGTGATGGCCCTGCATCGCCCGATGCCGGCAGACGAGGTCCTTGATCGTGCGCGCAAAGACGTGATGGATGCCCGGGCGCCCGTTCGCCGTCGGCGGCCCCTCGAAGAACACGAACGGCGGCCCGTCGGCCCGTGCGGCCTGCACGGCCTCGAACAGGCGTTCCTGCTCCCACTGCGTCAGCAGGGTCTCCTCCATCGCCGCCGCCGGCGCATCGGCCGGGAACAGCGGGTATTGCATCACGTCAGTCACAGTGCACGCTCCAGGACCCCTCGCACGATCGTTCCCAGCGTCGGCTCCGCCGCCGCCGCCACCGCCACCACCGACGCCAGCGTCACCGGCTCCAGCGCGTCCGGCAGACACCGGTCGGTGATGATCGACACCCCCAGCACCCGCATCCCCACGTGCCGGGCGACGATCACCTCGGGCACCGTCGACATCCCGACCACGTCCGCCCCCAGCAGCCGCAGCATCCGGTACTCGGCGCGCGTCTCCAGGCAGGGGCCCGTGACGGCAACGTACACGCCCTCGCGCAGCGGGATGCCGTGCGCGAGCGCGACGGCGCGCGCACACGCGCGCAACGCGGGGTCGTAGGGCTCCGACATGTCGGGGAACCGCGGCCCCACCGCGTCGTCATTCGCGCCGACCAGGGGGTTGTCTCCCTGCAGGTTGATATGGTCCGCGATCAGCATCACATCACCGAGCGCCCAGAGCGGATGCATGCCGCCGCTCGCGTTCGACACGATCAGCAGCGGTGCACCCAGCGCGTGGAGCACCCGCACCGGGAAGGTGACCTCCTGCAACGAATAGCCCTCATAGC
>CAYSFN010000251.1:0-2273 GCA_964430045.1 uncultured Gemmatimonadaceae bacterium | reverse complement strand
GGGACGACGGGGCAGGGTGCGACGGACGGACTGCGCTTCGTGCAGTTCTATTTCGGGCTCCCGATCGCGATGGTGATCCTCGGGGTGACCATCGTCCCGTTCCTCCACAACGCGAAGGTCTTCACGGCCTACGAGTACCTGGAGCGCCGCTTCGACGCCAAAACCCGCTCGCTGACCGCCTTCCTGTTCCTGCTGTCGCGCGGCATGTCCTGCGGCACCATCATCGCGGCGCCGGCGGTCATCTTCTCGGCGATCTTCGGGTGGGACCTCCCGCTCAGCGTGGCGATCATCGGGATCCCGACGGTGCTCTACACGATGATCGGTGGTGTGCAGGCGGTCACCTGGGCCGACGTGAAGCAGATGGTCCTCATCGTCGCCGCGCTGGCGGCCGTGGTCATCGTCCTGCTGTTCAAGCTCCCGGTCACGCCGGTGGAGGCCATGCGCGTCGCCGGGGCGACCGGACGTCTCGCGGTCTTCGACTTCCGGTTCTCCCTCACCGAGACCTACACGTTCTGGTCGGGGATCCTCGGCGGGACCTTCCTGATGCTGTCGTACTTCGGGACGGATCAGAGTCAGGTGCAACGGTACCTGACGGCGAAGTCCGTCGATGCGGCGCGGAGCTCGCTGCTGATGAGCGCCTACTGGAAGATCCCGCTGCAGGCCCTGGTCCTGATGATCGGCGTGCTGATCTTCGTCTTCCACCTGTTCAACACGCCGCCGCTCCTGTTCAACCCGGTCCACGAGCGCGCGGTCGCGGCCGAGGCCCCGGCGGAGTGGGCCGACCTGCAGGGCCGCTACGCCGCCGTCTCCGAGATCCGGCAGCGTGCCGCCGAAGTGATCGCGCACGAGGATCTGCCGCCGTTCCCCGGGGTGGAGGCTGCCGCCCGCGAGGCGTACCGCGAGAGCGTGGCCGACGTCGATGCGGTGCGCAGCGACGCCCTGGCCCTGGCGGGCCGCGTGACCGGTGCGAACCCCCGCGACGTGAACTACATCGTGCCGCGCTTCGTGCTGTCCACGCTCCCCATCGGGTTGGCGGGCATCTTCATCGCGGCGATCCTCGCGGCGGCGATGTCGAGCATCGCGGCCGAGCTGAATTCACTGGCGACCTCGTCCGTGATCGACTTCTACCGGCGCTGGGTCACGCCGACGGGGACCGACCGGCACTACCTGCGCGTGTCGAAGGTCGCGACCGGTCTGTGGGGCCTGTTCGCCTGCGTGGTCGCGACCTACGCGGCGACCCTCGGCTCGTTGATCGAGGTCGTCAACCGCTTCGGGTCGTTCTTCTACGGCTCGATTCTCGGGGTGTTCATCCTCGCGATGATGCCGCGGTCACGGGCCGTCGGCGCGTTCGTCGGCCTGCTGGCGGGGATGGGCACCGTGGCCGCCGTCACCTTCGGTGTGCCGCAGCTCAGCTTCCTGTGGCACAACGTCATCGGGGCGGTGACCGTGGTGATCGTCGGCTCGCTGCTCAGCCTCGGCGCGCCGCGACCCGCGACGGCTTAGTTCTTCAGCAGGTATTCCACCGTCGCGACCACCCGCACGCGCTTGGTCAACTGACTGGATTCCGAGACGCCCGGGGCCTGGTCGCGCGGGAGGATCTCGAAGTATCCCTGGTTGGCCTGCCGGATGCCGCCGATGCTGCTGCGCGAGTCGCGGGCGAACTGCTCCGCGGACTCGCGCGCACGGGCGGTCGCTTCGGCGATCATCTCCGGCTTGAGTGCGTTGAGCCCGCTGAAGACGAAGGTCGGACCACCGCCCCCGTACTCCGCACCGGACGTCAGGGGCACGCCCGCCGCCACCAGGTCGCCGACGCGCTGACTGGCCGAGCGCACGACGTCGGGCGCCGTGGAGCGGACCAGCAGGGTCTGCGCGATCACGTAGCGCGGGCCCATGCCGCGATCGCCCCCGTAGAGCTGCGCCTGCTGGTCGCGCACGATGAAGTCCTGCACGATCACCCCCGCCGTATCGATCCCGTTCGCCGCCAGGAACGCCCGGATCTTGCTCACGCTGCGCGCCATCTCGGCGCTCGCCCCCGGCAGGTCGTTGGCACCCACGGAGAGGCGCAGCGGCCAGATCGCGAGGTCGGCCTGTGCGTCGCGCTCGGCGACCCCCTTCACGGTGACGTAGCGGTCCGCCGCCTTGGCGCGGACGATCCCGCTGCCGGCGAACAGTCCCCCCGCGGCGATTCCGAGGGCGAGGATGACGACGTGGACAGTGCGGCGTTCGGTCACGGGAGGGCTCGGCGCGAGGAGGTGTGGATCGCCTCGTGCAGC
>CAYSFN010000250.1:0-2289 GCA_964430045.1 uncultured Gemmatimonadaceae bacterium | reverse complement strand
CGATCGCGGTCAGGCCGGCCGCCGGACCGGAGACCAGCAGGGCGGACCCGCTGATCGCGCCGACCACGATGCCGCCCACCACACCGGCGATCAGGCCCGACGCGAGCGGAGCCCCGGAGGCGAGGGCGATGCCGAGGCAGAGGGGGAGAGCGACCAACAGGACGACCACCGACGCGCGGAGATCGGCGGACCACGGGGTGTCGTAGTCCATCGGCGCGTAATCGGGATCGCTCGCGTGTCGCGTGGGACGAGGGGGCGACGGGTCCGCGAGCCCCGGAGGTGGGGTGAGCATCACATCTGGCATAATGACTGGAACGGAGTAGCGGCACCCGACGACCACCGAAGAGGCTCGGGTGGTCGCTGGTGCGAACGGAACGGCGATTATGGACGTGGTGCCAGGCGTTGCGCGCGTGGTCGCGCGGCGACGCGTGCCGTTCAGCTCAACAGCGCAGTGGCAGGGGGGCGGCGCCCGGGACATCGGTGGGTCGCACGCGCAACGCGGCGATCGGGCGGAGCGGGGACGCCACGGGCGTCACACGCAGCGCAGGGGGCACCACCGATCCGCGCAGCCCCGCCCGTTCGCGGATCCGGTCCGTGCGGGACAGCGCCGCGACCTTGATCGTGGAGCCGTGATGCGTCAACTCCTCCGTCGGCACCTCCGTCCAGTTCGACGTCGGCGGCGCGATGGGCCGGTACACGTCGAAGGACGCAGACCCGAACGTGACGACGAGCAACGCCAGCACACTCGCGAGGAGCATGCTCAGGCGGAACGCGCCGAAGCGGGCGGGGCACAGCGTCATGCGGTATGTGCAGGAGGAGGGAGCAACGCACTGGCGCCACCGACGGTGCGGCAGCCAACGCGGTCTGCGGATCGCGGGTTGCGGCGACCGATGCAGGCCATACCGGAAAGATACTCCCCCCGCAACGTCGTCACCAGAGGGCGAGCTGCCGATCCGGGGGCGTGCCGACCTGCACGGGGACGCGTTGGTGCGCTGCCACCACCGTGGCCCGGCTGCCGCAGGACGCCAGCGCCGTGCGTGCCGCGCCGAGCGCGAGCGCCGGCGTGTTGTTCGTCTCGCTGAGATGCGCGAGCACCACATGGCGGAGTCGCGCCCCCGCGACGTCGCGCAACCACGCGCCGCATTGGGCGTTGCTCAGATGACCACGGCCACCCGCGACGCGCCGCTGCAGCATCGGGGGGTACGGGCCGGACTGCAGCAGGTCGCTGTCGTGGTTCGACTCCACCACCGCGATGTCCAGGTCCTGGAACGCGGTGACCAGTCGCGCAGGCACCACGCCCAGGTCGTGCGCCACCCCCACGCGCTCGCCGGTGCGGAGATCCTCGATGAGGACGGCCGCGGGCGCCGCGGCGTCGTGCGGGATCTCGTACAGCGTGATCCGGAGCCCCTCGAACTCCTGCGAGACCTCGTAGGCACTCGGCAGGAGCCGGGCCGTGGCCGCACCCATGGGGACCGCCCGCAAGGTGTCCGGCGTCCCGATGAGGGTCCAGCGCCATTTCGTGCGCGCGTCCGGTGCACCCTGCGCGTGATCCTGATGTTCGTGCGTGAGGATCGCGGCGGCGATGGACTCGGGGGCGATGCCCAGCGCGCGGAGGCGGGTCGCCGTGCTGCGAGGGCCGAAACCGACGTCGACGACGACCCGGGCGTCGCGACCCTCCACCACGAGACAGTTGCCGCGGCTCCCGCTCCCGAGGACCGAGACCCTCACGGCAGGCCCGACACGATCCAGTCGTAGCAACGGCCCAGCGCCGCAAGGCGCTCCGGCGTCGGCTCGTGGTCGCGCCGCGCCATCACGCGCGCGGCGGCCGTGAGGAACTGCGCGCGTCCGACCGTCTGGAAGGGGGGCGCATCGCCCCACGCGAACGGCGGCACATGGGTCGGCGGGCGCTGTGTCCCGAAGACGCTCGCGCCCGCACCGATCACGCTTCCCGTGCCGAGCATCGTGCCGATGCCCAGCTTCACGTGGTCGCCGATCAATGCCCCCATGAACTGACGACCCGTGTCGATCACGCCCTCGGGGCTCCAGACGCGCACGGACCCGTAGCTGTTCTTCAGGTTGCTGGTGATGGTGCCCGCTCCGACGTTGACCCACGGCGCGAGCACGCTGTGCCCGACGAATCCGTCGTGCGCCTTGTTCACGAATCCCGCCAGGACGGATCCCGCGATCTCGCCCGCCACACGGCAGTGCGGGCCGACCACCGACGCCCCGACCCGCCCGCCGAACACCTGCGTCCCGGGGCCGAGGTACAGTGGGCCGGCAAGGCGGGTG
>CAYSFN010000249.1:822-2296 GCA_964430045.1 uncultured Gemmatimonadaceae bacterium | reverse complement strand
GCCCCCTTCCGAGCAGGAAGGGGGCGCTTTGTCCTTACGGTTCTTGGAAAGCAGGCGTTCAAATTCATTCTTATAAACCGTATCCTTTCCATAAGTGAATACCCAGGGATTGGGCTTAGATACAGGAACCTGGGTTTCTTCCTTTGCCTTTACAGGTGCTTTGGCCTTTTTAGCTTGCTGGGAAAAAGCCCCTCCTGTGACCAAAGCGGCACTTAAAAACAAAATGTATTTTTTCATATCGTGTAAAAATTGATAAACCGTACAACGGCACACAAAAATAAAAATTTTACATACATAACCTATTCCGGCCAGACAGCATGAGGAATACGTTTCCCGGCTGCTTCAACAAGATGCTTTCTTAACTCCTCGATATTCAGCTTCTTCTCTGCCGAAATAAAGATCACCGGGGCATTTTCCTTGGCCATCCATGTTTTTTTCAGGGTTTCCGTATAAGGGATTTCCGGATCGTCATCCGGTGAAGCCATCTCCGGGGTGGGAATCAGGTCTATTTTATTAAAAACCAATATGGTGGGTTTATCTTTTGCCCCGATCTCCGCAAGGGTTTTATGCACGACACCGATCTGGTCTTCAAAACCCGGGTGGGATATATCAACAATATGCAGCAGCAGGTCGGCTTCCCTTATTTCATCCAGCGTTGATTTGAAACACTCGATAAGCTGGTGGGGCAGCTTACGGATAAAACCGACCGTATCCGTAAGCAGTATCGTGTGCGCCCCGAAAGTCACTTTTCTTACTGTGGCATCAAGTGTCGCAAACAATTTATTTTCCGCCAGCACATCCGATTTGCTTAAAAGGTTCAGGATGGTTGATTTCCCCGCATTGGTATATCCTACGAGCGCAACACGGAACTTGTCATACCGGCTTTGCCTGCGGGTGAGGCTTTGCCGGTCAATAAGCGAAAGCCGGTCTTTGAGTTTGGCGATCTTATTTCTGAGGGCCCGCCTGTCCGTTTCGATTTCGGTTTCTCCGGGTCCTTTCATACCGATTCCTCCTTTTTGCTTGGACAGGTGCGTCCACATTCTCGTTAGCCTGGGCAGCAGGTATTGCGCCTGTGCAAGGGCAACCTGGTATTTGGCCTGTGCGGAACGCGCCCGGTTGGCAAAAATGTCAAGGATCAGGTTACTCCGGTCCAGTATCTTGCAGGACAGGGCCTGCTCGAGATTCCTGATCTGCGACGGGGATAGCTCATCATCAAAGATCACCATGTCGATCTCCCTGTCTTTTACAAACGTGACGATCTCCTGCAATTTTCCTTCTCCTACAAACGTGCGCGGATTCGGATAAGGCAGCCGCTGCAGGAACCGCCTGACCACCCGGGCTCCTGCCGTAAGGGTCAGAAAAGCAAGTTCATCAAGGTATTCCTCGGCCTGCTCTGTTTTTTGCGCACCTGCCGCAACGCCGATCAAAACGGCTTTTTCCTGCTTTTTGGAAGTATGGATCAACTGGTTCTGTC
>CAYSFN010000249.1:0-812 GCA_964430045.1 uncultured Gemmatimonadaceae bacterium | reverse complement strand
TGTCCGTTAATGGATAAGGGGGCAAAGATAGCGGGATGAAAAAGATATTTTACCCATCAGACCGTTAGGCTGCAAATTTTAAATTGAATTACTTTGTAATATGTTCCGGGGAAGGCTTTTTTATGTTTTAGCGCTTATTGAGCTGTGGTGTGTATGTCAGCAGGCATCCGCACAAACCGTAGAATGGTCAAACCAGCAGAAGCTCAAGGTAAAAAACAATTACACGATGGTGCTTGGCGAGAACGCTTACGGCGCTTATCTGCTAAGGGGAAAAGACAATACGTTCTCAAAGGAGCTGATTGCTGAAAGGTACCGGTCCAACCTTGCGCTTGAGGCGTCAAAAGACTTCTGGCAGCCTTCCGGGTCATTTGTTGAGCGGGTGTTTTTGCAGGAAAAAGGCCTGATCGCTTTTGCCAGCATCAGGAACAACCTAACGGCCAAGATCGAATTGTTCTGCTGGCGTATCGATGAAAACCTTGTACCGAATGCCTCGTTAACAAGCCTGCTGCAGGTCGATTTCCAGGGGTTTAGGGAAAGTCCTGATTTTTACATCAAGCAATCCGCCGATAAATCGAAGTTTATCGTGATGTACCTGACATCAAGCGGAGAAAAGGATGAAACGTTGCTGCATATTGTCGGCTTCAATGCAGATCTTTCCCTCCTTTATCAAAAGCAGTATCCGTTCGCTTACGCGAAACAGGATATTTCCGTTACTTCTTTTGATTGTGACAACGAGGGCAATGGGTGCTTGCTGATCAACTTCCCCAGATCGCTTGAAAACAGGCGGGCAAAAACACAGCGATCGTTTTTTC
>CAYSFN010000248.1:0-2303 GCA_964430045.1 uncultured Gemmatimonadaceae bacterium | reverse complement strand
GGGGCGGGTCGGCGTGGCCATCGACACGGTCGCGGATCTGGCCATCCTGCTCGACGGCATTCCGCTGGACAAGGTCTCCACGTCCATGACCATCAACGCCACGGCGTCCACGCTGCTGGCCATGTACATCGTGGTGGCCGAGGAGCGTGGCATTGCACGGGCGGCGGTCAGCGGGACCACCCAGAACGACATCCTCAAGGAGTACATCGCGCGGGGCACGTACATCTATCCGCCGACCCCCTCGCTGCACCTGACCACGGAAACGTTCCGGTTCTGTGCCGCCGAAGTGCCGAGCTGGAACGCCATCTCCATCTCCGGCTACCACATGCGCGAGGCGGGGTGCACCGCGGTGCAGGAGCTGGGGTTCACCTTCGCCAACGCGCTGGAGTACGTGGGCCGGGCGGTGGCGGCCGGACTCGACGTCGATGCATTCGCGCCGCGTCTCTCGTTCTTCTTCGCCTGCCACAACGACCTGTTCGAGGAGGCGGCCAAGTTCCGCGCCGCGCGGCGGCTGTGGGCCACGCTGATGCGCGAGCGCTTCGGCGCCAATGACGCCGCCTGCCGCCTGCGCTTTCACACGCAGACCGGCGGGGTGACGCTGCAGGCGCAACAGCCGCTCAACAACGTGGTGCGCGTGGCCGTGCAGACGCTGGCCGCCACGCTGGGCGGCACGCAGTCCCTGCACACCAACGGCTATGACGAAGCGCTGGCGCTGCCCACCGCCGAGGCCGCCACGCTGGCGCTGCGCACGCAGCAGATCGTGGCGCACGAGTCGGGGGTGGCCCGGACGGTCGACCCCCTCGCCGGCTCGTTCTATGTCGAGTCGCTGACGGACGAGCTGGAGCGACAGGCGCTCGCCGTGATTGCCGCCGTGGAGGCCAGGGGCGGCGCCGAGCGGGCGATCGCCGAGGGATTCCCGCAGCAGGAGATCGGCAACAGCGCCTACGCGTTCCAGCAGCGGGTGGAGGCCGGCGCGGACGTCATCGTGGGCGTCAACAAGTACACCGACGCCGAGCCGCCACCGGTGATTCCGGCGCCGGACTTCTCGGCGCTGGCCGCGGCGCAGCGGGCCCAGGTCGCTGCGGTCAAGGCCAGGCGCGATGCGGCGGCCGTGGCGCGCAGCCTGTCCGCCCTGCGCGACGCCGCGCCGGCGTATGCGGCGGTGGACGCCGCGCGAGTGCCGTTGATGCCACTGATCATCGAGGCGGTGCGGGCGCGGGCCACGGTGGGCGAGATCGCCGACACGTTCCGCGACTGCTGGGGCGAGTACCGGCCCGATTGAGTGCCCGGTGCACCGGGGGTGGCCATTGCGCAACCGCAGCCCGCTAAGTCGTTGTCCTGCGGCGGCTTACCACTTGTTGAGCGGCATCGCAATTGGGTATGTTTCAAGGTTACCCCCTGACCGGTTTCTTTGCCCATGCCCACCTACGAATTCCGCTGCCCTGACGGCGCCATCATCGAGCGCGTGTTCAAGATGAGCGAGGTCCCCGACTCCATCCCCGTGCCGAACGGCGATGGCGTGGCGGTCCGGATCATCTCGGGCGGCGCGGACCTCGTGTTCAAGGGGTCCGGCTTCTACATCACGGACTACGGCAAGGACGGCAAGAAGGACCAGCGCGCGAGCGCGAACAAGTCGGCGGCCGGAGAGGGGGCGGCGTCATCGTCGGCGGACAGCGCCAAGCCCGCGGCGCCCGCCGCCGCGACGCCGTCCTCGACGCCCAGCGCCACGTGACCGCGACGGCTGACGCCCAGCTCGATGCGCTGCGCGTGCAGTTGTCCGCCGCCGGTGCGACCCTGGGGGCGCCCGGCGACCTGCTGCCGCAGCTCGAGCGTCCCCGCGATCCCTCGCACGGCGACTGGGCCTCCAATTACGCCCTGATGCTCGCGCGCCCGCTGGGCCGAAAACCGCGCGACGTCGCCGCCGACCTCGTCGCTGCGCTCGACGTCGCGCAGGCGGGAGTGGCCAGCACCGAGATCGCCGGCCCCGGCTTCATCAATTTCCGCATGGACGTCGGCGCGCTCGCGGCGGCGCTGCCGGGCATCATTGCCGCCGGCGCGGACTACGGGCGCAGCAACACCGGTGCCGCGCAGCCGGTCAACGTGGAGTTCGTCAGCGCCAACCCCACCGGGCCGCTGCACGTGGGGCACGGCCGCCAGGCCGCCCTGGGCGACGCCATTGCCGCCCTGTTCACCGCCACCGGCTGGCGGGTGTCCCGCGAGTTCTACTACAACGACGCCGGCGTGCAGATCGCCAACCGCGCGCTCAGCACGCAGGCCCGCCTGCGCGAGCTGGCCGGCGAGCC
>CAYSFN010000247.1:0-2311 GCA_964430045.1 uncultured Gemmatimonadaceae bacterium | reverse complement strand
AGAAAGAAGATGCGCTTAATATAGCTGTCACCTCTTTGCCATTTGAGACGGAAACAACCCGTTTCCACCTGCAGATCGAACGGATCTCAACAAGGGAAGAACCCGTAGCTTTTACCCCGGATATTTTATATATCGACGGTGACAAAACCGATGTGTTATCCTTTTACCTGAAGCCGTGGCAACCGGGAGACCGGTTCATGCCGTTAGGGATGTCACATCTTAAAAAGGTGAGCGATTATTTTATCGATAAAAAAATAAGCCTTCCGGAAAAACACGATACCCTGCTGCTGATGCATAAAGACGAGATCGCGGCTTTGATCCCTTTCCAGGTGGATGACCGTTACAAGATTTCGGATACAACGATTCATGCGATCAGGATCAGCTACAGAAAAATGTTCCGGAAGTTTTGAGGTTGAAGTATGTGATCATCCGGTATTGAGTTTCAATATCACTAAGATCTGCTCTATTCAAAAAAGACATTTAATATTCCAAGATGGAGATAATAATAAGTTGCCTGTTATTCACCACTCTTATCCTTCGGAAAAAGTAGTTGAAATGGTAAAGCAGGTTATTGAATGGCGGGGCAAACCACAGGCTATCCGGACAGACAACGGAACTGAATTTATCGCAAAAGCTTTTGAGGGTTTTTGCGATAACGCAAACATTGAACATCGGAAAATACAGAAAGGCAAACCGAATCAGAATGCATTCATAGAACGATTTAACCGAAGCTATAGAGAAGATGTGCTGGATGCTAATATCTTTGAAACAATGAATCAGGTAAGGGAAATGAGCTCCGTTTGGATGGACGATTACAACAATAATCACCCACATGCAAGTCTTGATGACCTTACTCTTATTGAGTTTATGAAGAAAAGAATGAATTTGTAACTTTTAGACTTGTAGGAAAAATGGAATACTTACGTATTGAGAAGCTAAAAAAGATTCTCGGTGTGAGTATAATGACTATTCTGTTGTGCTTTTCAGGCAATTTGTCATTTTCTCAAAATCAGCAACAATATCTTAAACTATTGCTGCAACCTGCAATAGAGTTGGCAGAATCTTTTAATAATTTTAGATGCGTGTATGTTGAAAGAAGAACGTTCTTTGGCATGAATGATACGTTTGAGTACTTTTGGAATGTTAATATAAAAAAGCTGAGAAAAGGTGCGTTTTACCTGAAAAAGGAGTCAGATCAGGTAATCGTTCTTAAAGACAGCACTGGTTCTTATCTGTATAAGAAACAGCTTCATTTTCTTTACTCAAATACCGAAATTGACGTTGTAAATGAAATTTATCCTTTAGCTTTCCCGGAAAAAATAGAAGAAATTGTCAGTGATTCACTATTAAGTTTAGATTCCTTATCACAGCCGGACTATTATATTATTCAGACAGAACGAAATACTGATTCGTCAGACATCAAAAATTTGATTTTTAAGATTTGGCTGAATAAACAAACGAAGCGTATAGACAAATTTCAAAGAAAAGCAACGTTGGAAAATCTATCATCTTATATCCTTTATACGGTATATGATTTTCAAACGAATCTGCAAAATATTGAGGATTCATTAAGGGTAGATATTCAGAACTTACCGATTAAAAAATATATTGATACGAAGGCCAACCAAAAAGCTGATACCATTGGCTCTACATTATTACATCAGAAAAGCCCGGCTTTCAAACTAAGGACCATTCAGGGCGATAGCATAGACTTGTATTCCATGAAAGGCAAAGTCATCCTGCTTGATTTTTTTTATCGGGGTTGCTATCCATGTATGCTCATGCACAATAAGTTGATAGAGTTACGTGAAAAGTTTCCTGAAAGTGAACTACAGATCATAGGAATTGACCCGCTTGATAAAGAGCTAAAAGTCTTACTTGATTATTCTGAATACAAAGGCATTAATTATCCAATAGCATTATGCGACAAAGAATTGGCGAATGCGTATAAGGTTTCAGCCTTCCCAAGCGTATTTATAATAGATAAGACATTCACTATAAGAAATGTCTATAAAGGATTCACCGAAGAAAATGTAGAAGGTATTGAAAATAGTATTCTACAGCTTTCAAAAGAATAGTAGAAATGTCTCAATGTCATTTTTTTCTGTTAAAAAAGAAGGCAATGTCCGGTTATTCTAAAAATTAAATAAAGAACGCATCAATAAGGCTCGAACTCTTATGTTAGATGGTGAGATCACCCCGAAAGAGTAAACAGAAACCAAGAACCATTTTGAAACCCTGATCGTTAAAATAAACAGTCAGAAAGCAGGTTTTGAGACCACAGACAAGAACTTTATTAAATACTTGGAAT
>CAYSFN010000246.1:308-2342 GCA_964430045.1 uncultured Gemmatimonadaceae bacterium | reverse complement strand
CCAAGGCCATGAAGGCCGTGGCGGGCCGCCTGCGGCTCGACCTCGCGCAGTACCGCGAGCTCGAAGCCTTCGCGGCCTTCGCCTCGGACCTCGACGCGGCGACGCGGCGGCAGTTGGAGCGCGGCGCGCGCACGGTCGAGATCCTCAAGCAGGGCCAGTTCGAGCCCATGAGCGTGGAAGCGCAGGTGCTGTCCATCTACGCCGTGAGCAACGGGTACCTGGACACGCTGCCGGTCAACAAGGTGCGCGACTGGGAAAAGGGCTTCCTGACCTTCATGAAGTCGCAGTTCCCGCAGATCGGCGACAAGATCCGCACCGAGAAGGCGCTGTCGAAGGACACCGAGGCCGAGCTGAAGCGCGCCATCGAGGCCTTCCAGAAGAGCCAGGGCTGACGCGGTGTCACTCGCATTCTCTCTCGCGCCCGGCGCGGGTGCCGCGCTCGGCGAGGCGGTGACCCGTGGCTAAGGGACGCGAACTCAAGGGCCGCATCAAGACGGTCGAGAACACGCGCAAGATCACGCGGACGATGGAGATGGTCGCCACGTCGAAGATGAAGCGCGCCACCGACCGCATGCACGCGGCCCGTCCGTACGCCGACGCGCTGCGCAGCGCGATCGGCGACCTGTACTCGGCGGAGCTCGCGGACCGGTTTCCGCTGCTGCGGCAGCCCAAGGTCGAGCGGCGCGCGGCCGTGATCCTGCTGACGTCGAATCGCGGGCTGGCCGGTGCATTCAACGCCAACCTGATCAAGGAAGCGCGGGCGTTGATCACCCGGCTCGAGGCCGCGGGGACCGAGGTGCAGGTCCACGTCGTCGGGCGCAAGGGGGTCGGCTACTTCCGCTACATCGGCCGTGCGGTGGCCACGCAGCGCACCGACATCACGGACCGGCCCATGGCCGCCGACGCCGCGTCGATCGTGAACGACCTCATGGCGCAGTTCGTGTCGGGCGAGGTGGACGCCGTGTACGTGGTGCGCTCCAAGTTCATCTCGGCGCTGTCGATGCCGCCGGTCGCGGACCGGATCCTGCCGGTGGACCCCCCGGCGGCCGGCACCGCGCAGCGCGACTGGTTGTTGTACCCCTCGGCCGCGGAGATCCTCACGGAGCTGCTGCCGGCCTACGTGCGGAACGCCGTGTACCGCGCCCTGGTGGAGACGGTGGCGGCCGAACAGGCCGCACGCCGCACGGCAATGAAGAGCGCGACGGACAACGCGAGCGAGATGCTCACGCTGCTCAAGCGCACTTACAACCGCGCCCGCCAGGCGCAGATCACGCAGGAGATCGCGGAGATCGTCGGTGGCGCGGCGGCGCTGCAAGGTTAGCTCCGCCCGCGCTCGCGTTCCCGCCCTCCTGTCACGTCCCCTGTCCTTTCCCGTGCCCTTCGCGGCCACCCGCCAGCCCTTATGACGACCGGCTCTGTTGTCCAGGTAATTGGTCCCGTCCTCGACGTCGAATTCGCCGCGGACACGCTTCCGGAGATCTACAACGCCATCCGGATCGACACCGTCGCGCCGGACGGCACGACCATCAAGGTCACCGCCGAAGTGCAACAGCACATCGGGCGCAACCAGGTGCGCGCGGTCGCGATGTCCTCGACGGACGCCGTGGTGCGCGGAATGCCGGTGGTGGACACCGGTGGTCCGATCACCGTGCCCGTGGGCGCGCCGGCGCTGGGGCGCATCCTGAACGTGCTGGGTGACCCGGTGGACAACGGGGCCGACATCCCGGCCGACGCGGTGCGCTGGCCCATCCACCGCAAGCGCCCGGACTTCGTCGATCTCGAGCCCAAGACGCAGATCTTCGAGACGGGCATCAAGGTCATCGACCTCATCGCGCCGTTCGTGAAGGGTGGCAAGATCGGCCTCTTCGGTGGCGCCGGCGTCGGCAAGACGGTCGTCATCCAGGAGCTCATCAACAACGTGGCCAAGGGCCACGGGGGCAAGTCGGTGTTCTGCGGCGTGGGCGAGCGCACGCGCGAGGGCAACGACCTGTATCTCGAGTTCCAGGAGGCGGGCATCCTGGACTCGGTGGCCCT
>CAYSFN010000246.1:0-298 GCA_964430045.1 uncultured Gemmatimonadaceae bacterium | reverse complement strand
CCTGATCTACGGCCAGATGAACGAGCCGCCGGGGGCGCGCCTGCGCGTCGGGCTGGCCGGCCTGACGGTGGCCGAGTACTTCCGGGACGTCGAGAAGACGGACGTGCTGGTGTTCATCGACAACATCTTCCGCTTCACGCAGGCGGGCTCGGAAGTGTCGGCGCTGCTGGGCCGCATCCCCTCGGCCGTGGGCTACCAGCCCACCCTGGCCACGGAGATGGGCAACCTGCAGGAGCGCATCACCTCGACCAACAAGGGCTCGATCACCTCGGTCCAGGCCATCTACGTGCCCGCCGAC
>CAYSFN010000245.1:1236-2351 GCA_964430045.1 uncultured Gemmatimonadaceae bacterium | reverse complement strand
ACCTCCGAGACTCGCTGACTTGGAGGCGATCCTGCATACCCACTACTCATGGCTTCGCGACGGAGACGCGGATGAAGCTCAGTGGGGTCAGGCGAACCCGAGGGATCGCGCCGTCGTGATCAACGCCATAACCGAGCTTCCCTTCGCCGCGCTGTCCGCTCGGCAACTGTACTGAGAATTGGGGAGGGGAGCATGAATCCATGCGGCAGCCTCGCCACTGTCAGACCCCCGCCCCACATTTCTCCGCATGCCTCTCCACCCCCATCTCATCACCTCGCTCGACGAGGTCGTCGCGCCGCTCGCTGCGCTCCTTGGCGCGCCGACTGAAGATCCGTTCACGATGGAGCTCATCGTCGCGCCGAGTGTGGGGGTGCAACAGTGGCTCGCCGAGCGATTGGCGCGCTCACTTGGGGCCGCGGCTGGCCGCGACGACGGGACCGTTGCCAACATCCGCTTCGATTTCCCTGGCGCGCTGGTCACGCGGGCTCTGGGTGGACGGGTCGTTGACGATCCGTGGTCCGTGGAGCGCCTCACGTTCACGGTGCTCGACATCCTTGCCGCTGGCGATGCCGGCATCGGGCGCAATCGATTGGAGCGAGGCCGACTCCCTGCAGCTCGCGGTCTCGCCGACCTGCTGGATCGGTATCACTACCATCGGCCGGGAATGATCCTTGATTGGGCACGGGAACGGCCGGCGCTCACGGCGGTGCATGAGGAGCCGGTGCCGGATCTGCCGGAGCGCGAACGTTGGCAGTATGACCTTTGGTGCGCGGCGCGCAAGCGGATCGCGATGCCGAGTCCGCCGGAGCGCGTGGCGGCGGCGCTCGCCGGTCTCCGCAGCGGCGAGCGGCCCGATGGACTCCCCGCACGCATCGCGATCGTGGGCGTGACCGCGATGTCGCCGCTGCACCTGAGCGTGGTGCATGCGCTCGCGGACGTGATCGACGTGCACCTGTGGCTGTCGCACCCATCGCCAGCGCTGGTGCGACGGACGCGGACGGCGCTCCGAGCGCTACCGCGCCATACGCGCTTTGCGGCCGCACAGCATCCGGCTCGCAACCTCGCCACGCTCCCACAGCTCGAGAGTTGGACGCGTGGCGCGCAGTCGATGCAGG
>CAYSFN010000245.1:0-1226 GCA_964430045.1 uncultured Gemmatimonadaceae bacterium | reverse complement strand
ATGCAGGTGCTGCTGGCGAGTGAGGGCATTGCGATCGATATCGACGCGCCCGCGATCCCTGAGCCGCCCAGCGACTCGGTACTCGCGCGCGTGCAACATGCGGTGCGTACCGATGCGGTCGTCGCAGCGGTCGCGCGGTCGGCCGCGGACAACTCGCTGCGCATCCATCGCTGCCACGGCCCAGCGCGACAGGCCGAGGTGCTGCGGGAAGCGCTGCTACACACTTTCAAGGAGACCCCAGGGCTGGACCCGCGCGAGGTGCTGATCGTAGCGCCGAACATCGGCGCGATGGCCCCGCACCTCGAGGCCGTCTTTGGCGAAGCACGCTCGGCGGATCCCGATGACCCGCTGCACTTGCCTGTCGTGATCGCTGATCGATCGCTGCGTCAGATCAGTGAGGTCGCCGAGCTGCTGGCGTTGCTGACGGACCTGCCCGCCAGCCGATTCGGTCTTGCGGACTTCCGCGCGATCACGGCGCTCGGCGTGGTGCAGCGCAGGCTCGGTGTCGATGCGAGCACCATCGAGACGTGGCTCAACTGGGCAAAGCATCTGCATGTGCGCTGGGGGCTGAACCCTGCGCACCGCGCACATGTGGGGCTCGACGTTGATCTCGCGGAGTACTCGTGGCTGCATGCCGCTCGGCGTCTCGCGTATGGTGCGCTCCTGCCCGACACTGCACCGGCGATCGAGCTTGGTGGAGTGATCCCAGCGACGGGTCTCGAGGTCGGCGAGATCGCTGAGGTGGGGGCGTTGGCGCAGCTGTTGAGTGCGCTGGCGGCCTTCGTGAACGCGGCCACCAGTGGTCCGCGCGTGACCAGCGCGTGGTGCGACGTGATGCAGGCGGCCCTCGATGCGCTGTGCCGCGTCGAGCCCGGCGACGAGCCTCAACTCGCCGCCGCGCTTCGCGTGCTCGGCGATGTGCGCACTGCGGCGATCGACTCTGCGACGCCGGTACCGTTCGGGGAGTTCCGCACCCTGCTGGCCCCGCTGCTCAGTGGCGAGCCTGGGCAGGTCTCGCTGCGTTCCGGGCGCATCACGGCCACATCGCTGGTCCCGCTGCGCGGTGTGCCCTACCGCGTGATCTGCCTTGTGGGCCTCGACGATGGCGCGCTGTCGTCGGGCGATGGTGACGGTGACGACCTCACGCGGCAGCACCCGCTGGTGGGCGACCCCGATACGCGGGCCGAGCAGCGGCAGGCGCTACTCGAGACGCTGATGGCGGCTGG
>CAYSFN010000244.1:0-2352 GCA_964430045.1 uncultured Gemmatimonadaceae bacterium | reverse complement strand
GCGCAGCCCGTCGCGGTGGACGCGATCCAGTTCGTCAAGGAGCTCTACCCGCGGCTGAAGCCCAGCGATGACGTGATCGCGCGCTACATGGACGCGATCGACCTTCTGCCGCCCATCACGATCGCCCGCGGCGGTGTCCTGGTGGACGGGTATCACCGCTGGCAGGCCCACAAGCGCACCGGCCGGGCGACCGTGGACGCGGTCGACCTGGGGGACCTGAGCGACGCGCAGATCCTGCGGGAGTCGTACCGGCGCAACGCGACCCACGGGCACCAGCTGTCGCGGACGGACAAGAAGCGGGCCGCCGATCACCTGTACCGGAACTTGGCTGGCACCGACGATGAGCGGTACGCCGACATCGCGGAGATGCTGGGGCTCACGGTCAAGACTGCTCAGGAGTTCTGCCGCGACGCCCGTCGCGACGAGCAGCAGTTGCTGCGTGAGCGAGTGGTGCTGGACTGGCTGGACAACCCGCAGGACAGCAATGTGGTCATCGCGAAGCGCAACGGGATCACGGACAAGACGGTTGAGAAGTGGCGTTCGGAATTCTCCAAGTCGTTGGAAATTTCCGAGCCCCCGGAGTCTCGGCAGCACTTCGACATATGGGGACACGGCAAGGATGCCGATGGCAACCCCGCTGCGTGGTCATTCTCCGCCGCAGGTCAGGACTCCACCTGGTTCGGCCGGATGCCGGAGCAGGTCGTAGAGAACGCGCTCTGGCTCTGGACGCAACCCGGCCAGATCGTCGTCGACCTGTTCGCCGGGTCCGGGACCACGATCGACGTCGCCCGTCGCATGGGTCGCCGCGTGTGGGCATCGGACAGGGCCAGCGCATCGCACTACCCGCACCTGCCGATCCGCACCCACGACATCGCCGACGGCTGGCCCACCGACGCGCCGAAGAAGGCCGACCTGATCCTGCTCGACCCGCCCTACTGGCAGCAGGCGCAGGGCCGCTACAGCGACGACCCCGAGGACCTGGGGAACATGCCGTTGGACAGCTTCATCGACTCGTGGCGCCGCCTGATCAAGGAGTGCGCGGGGCACCTGAGCGACGGCGGGCACATCGCCTACATCGTCAGCCCCGCGCAGGTCGGCGGCCTGGCTGACGGCCGCGTGGTGGACCTCGCCACCCTGATGCTGCCCGCCTGCTGGGACGCCGGGCTCGAGGTGCGGCGCCGCGTCATCGTCCCCTACGCCACGCAGCAGGCCACCGGGCAGCAGGTCAACGCGGCCAAGGAGCACCGCCAGCTGCTGAAGCTGTACCGCGATCTCGTGCTGGTGGGCGCATGAACCTGCGCATGAAGATCGGGCTGACGTGGGAGACCGACGTCCTGAACCTGCTCCGCGACCTTGGGTGGGACGCGGAGACGTTCGGCTCGGCGATGTTGTCGGAGCGGGCGCGGGACATCATCCGGCTGCGCGCGACCTGGGTGCGGTGGCTGCCGGACATCGTCGCCACGACCCCGGGCGGGCCGCTGCTGTTCATCGACGCGAAGAACTCGTCGGCTGAGGACACCGGGAATCACGCGGTGGAAGACGCCGCGAGTGAGGTGGCGCAGCGGACCACGAACGTGGCCGGCAACGTGTTCGCGCTGTACGCCTTCTGGCATCCGCAGAACCGAGCGGGGTTCGTCCGCGCTGATGTGTGGCAGGCGCACGCTCGGGTCGGGTCGTTCGCTGGCCGCGGGTCGGGGACGCCGTTCCACGTTGCTCCCTGTCAAGGGCTGTGCGCGAGCATCCATCGCGCGATCGAAGGGGTGCCCGCGTGATCCGCCCGGACGGTCCCCTGATCCACCAGCCCACGTCGCCGCGGTGTGCCGCGTGCACGGCCGGGTCGCACGACTGCGCCGGGACGGTGCTCACGGGCAGGCACGTCCCCGACCCCGACCCGTGGCGGGACCGCACCCGGCTGCTCCCCGAGATGGTGGCCTGCGGGTGTGACGTGTGCGCGGGGCGTCAGGGGGCCCGGTCGTGATCGCCGCCACGGTGCTCGCCGTGATCACCCTGATCCTCGCCCCCCTCGTGCGTGCGTGGGACGTGCGGGAGCGTCGCCGCGCGTGGGACGCCCACGTCACCGCAGCGCTGGACCTGACGGGGGACGACCGTGGCTGAGCTGCTGATCGTCGCGGCCGTGCTGTGGGCGGGGCTGGGTGTCGTGTGCTGGGTGTGGCTGGATCGTGCTCAGCGCCGCGCTGAGGCTGAGCGGATCGAGGCCGCCGCCGGGGCCGCCGCCGGGGCCGCCGCCTGGGCCGCCGCCGGGGCCGCCGCCGGGGCCGCCGCCAGGGCCGCCGCCGGGGGCACGAGAAGCGTTCTGGGATGTGTTCTGGGATGCCCGTCACGGAATCCCCT
>CAYSFN010000243.1:0-2359 GCA_964430045.1 uncultured Gemmatimonadaceae bacterium | reverse complement strand
TGCACGTGATCGCCGCCAAGGCCGTGGCGTTGCGCGAGGCGCTGCGCCCCGAGTTCCGCGGGTACTGCGAGCAGGTCGTCGCCAACGCGCGCGCGCTCGCCGCCGCGCTCCTGGCCGACGCCTTCCACGTGGTGTCGGGCGGGACCGACAACCACCTCATGCTGGTGGACCTGCGCAACAAGGGGCTCACGGGCAAGGCGGCGGAGCAGGCGCTGGACAAGGCCGGCATCACCGTGAACAAGAACACGGTGCCCAACGAGACGCAGTCCCCCTTCGTGACCAGCGGCATCCGCATCGGGACACCGGCCGTCACCACGCGCGGCATGGGGGTGGCCGAGATGGCCACGATCGCGTCGGTCATTGGCCGCGTCATCGCCGCGCCGGAGGACGTCGCGTCACTCGCAACGGTCAAGGCCGACGTGCGCGCCCTGGCGGACCGCTTTCCGCTGTATCCGCGTTAGGGGCGCGGCCGAATGACGCGCGCCCGCGTCGGCGGATCGTCAGGCGGCGACGACGCACAGTCTGTCGTGCCGTCCGACGCGGCCAGCGCGGGCGCGACGTCCCACGTGCTGATCGTGGACGGCGACTGCGCGTTCTGCCGCGCCAGCGTGCGCTGGCTGGTCGCCCGCGACACCGCCGGCCTGCTGCGCGTGGCGACGCGGGACTCCGCGTTCGCCCAGGGGGTCTTTGCCCGGCACCCGCAGTTGGGGACGGTCGATGCCCTGCTGTGGGTGCAGGTGCACCCGCAGCAGGGCGAGTCGGTGATGGTCCGCTGGCGGGCCGTGCACGCGGCGGCGCAGGTGCTGCGCGGGTGGCCGCGTGTGCTGGTGCAGGGGCTGGACCGGCTGCTGCCCCTGCGCGTGCTCGACGCAGGGTACGCGCTGGTGGCCGCTGTGCGCCGGCGACTGCCCGGCGCGGCGTCCTGCCGGCTTCCGGACGCGGTGGAGGCCGCACGCCGCCTCGCGTGAACGGTTGCGCTATTGTCCTCACGGGCGTTTCCGCGCATTTTTCGCCGCATGCAGCCTTCGTCGACCGCCGGTGAGTGAACTCGAGTTCCGTGATGGCGTGATGGACCAGTTGCGGCTCATCGAGCCGCGATTCCACGAACACGCGTATCTGTTCGTGCTGGCGGCCCTGGAGTTTTCGCAGACGAAGCTTCCGGAGCGTCGGCACATTTCCGGCGCCGAGTTGGCGCACGCCTGCCGCGAGCTGGCGCTGGAGCGCTACGGCGTGATGGCGCGCGTGGTGCTTGAACATTGGGGGGTGACCAGCTCGGCCGATATCGGCGATGCGGTGTTCGCCCTCGTCGCATTCGGTCTCCTCAGCAGTCAGCCCACCGACTCCAAGGCCGATTTCGTCGACGTCTTCGACTTCGACCGCGCGTTTGAGCGGGAGTACCCGTGGAACGCGACCTTCGCCGCCTGACCTTCACCCCCTGCTGCAATGTCAACCACGATCCCGCCTCTCCCACCGTGCCGCAAGTGCGATGCCGGTGATCTGCTGCCGCTCTCGGACTACGGCCGCGACGGCGCGCCCATCACGTTCAAGGCATGGGCGTGCAGCAATCCGGCCTGCGGTTTCAACGTGCGCATCGACAACGGGGAGATCTCGTTCGGTCGCGCGATCGGCGCGTCGAACAAGTGAGGGCGCGGTGGGGCGGCTGATGGCCGTCGCCACCGCATGGCGATGCCGCTCGCCCCATCGTCGCACGTGACGCTCCGCGTCACGACCGCCGCGGACGCGGAACAACGTGACGCCGCGGCCATCGCGCAGTTGCGCGAGCAGGGCGAGGACGACTTCACACTGATGCGACGGGCCGGGACCGCGGCCACGTCACAGGTGCACGTGCTGCTGGCGCGCGGTGCGGCGTCCGCAGTGGCCGTCTACTGCGGCAGCGGCAACAACGGGGGTGACGGCTGGGTGGTCGCACGGCAGTTGCGCGTGGCCGGCCATGCCGTGCGTGTCGCGGCGCTGGAGGCGCCCCGGAGCGCCGAAGCCCAGCGCGCACGGCGCGAAGCCCTCGAGGATGGCGCCTTCGACGCACCCCGTGGCACCGAGCCCGTCGTCGTCGACGCGCTGCTCGGCACCGGCGGGCGGGCCGCACCGCGTGCGGCGATCCGCGAGGGGGTCGAGCAGTTGCGCCAGGCGCGTGCGCGGGGAGCACGGGTCATCGCCCTCGACCTGCCGTCGGGACTCGATGCCACCACCGGAGAGGATCACGGGGCGGTCCAGGCCAGTGTCACGCTGACCTTCGGGACCATCAAGCGCGGCGTGCTGCTGCGCCGCGATCTCGCGGGCGCGATCACGGTCCTGCGGATCGGCGTCGAGGAGGTCGTGGTGCCCGGTGACGCGTCGCTCC
>CAYSFN010000242.1:586-2365 GCA_964430045.1 uncultured Gemmatimonadaceae bacterium | reverse complement strand
CCTGCATAATAAGCTATATAAAAATATGATAGCAGCTTATTCACCTTCATCGTGTCTCTTAGTGGATAAATCATCCTACTTAAAAGAAAAAAAACTTTATTTTTTGTAAACATATAATCTTTAAGCTGGAATAAAAGTATTGCTTTTTGCATCGAATAATCTAAAATAAATTTTGTCTCTAAAGTATCACCTAATAAACCATCACTTGAATACTCTCAAATTCATTTTGAATCTAAAACATAGTCTGGTAGATTGTACCACAAAGGTGTTTTTAAAAAAACTGATCGGATTTCGTTGTCATCATATAAGCATAGTATGTATTCGCGTACTAAACTAATAGAAGGATCTTTTTGTTCAGCTTTATCCCAAATATCATAATCTAGAAAATGATTTGACATTAAATCGTAAGAAGCCTCAAGAGAAATAACCGAATTTTTTATTTTACCTGATTTTAAAAAAACAGTAGTTCTCAAATTATACAAACCTTCGTGTTTTTTAAAATTAACAAAAAACGTAGTATCGGCTGATTGTAGTCTACATAGTAGTTTTATCTGTGATAGTATTGTTACTGAGTCAGATAAATTTTTATTTTTCGAATAAATAAATTCAAAATTTTTTAAAAAAAAATTAAATCTACTTTGTAGGCCGAATCGACTTAATTTATAAAAATATTTAGAAAAGTCCTGAGAACGTCGTTCAAAAAATATACGCATAATATGATCTCAAACAAAATTTTTTTTATTTATAAAAAATCTAAGATTATTTTTTAAATTACTTATAAAAAACAACCCATACAGTTCATCTTCATAGAACGGCATATCACGTAAATACGACCGATACTCATCAATATCTCAATATATAATCCGATTGATCTCAAAAAGTATAAAATAATATTTTTTTAAAAACGAATATTCGTTTATAGTAGGTAAATGTTCTGAAAAATAAAAATCTTTAAAAGAATGTTTAAAAGATATAAAATATCTTAAAAGCGTCGTATTTACTCACGTAAACACTGGTTTTATAATTACTGAATACAAAGAAAATATTATCAAATATATTAAAATACCAAAAAAATTGATCAGCACAAGTCATATAAGATTTATGGAAGACCTAAACGTATCTAAAAATTCTCTCAAAAATTAGTTAAAAAAAAATAAAGTTATCAATTAAATAACCATACAAACTTAGCCTTTTGAAAAAATTGAAATGAAAATATACACAGTAACACTATAAATACGATATTAATTAAATTAATTACCTAGGCGCAGGTCAAGATTTATTACGTTATCTACGACGTAGTACGCGTTTTCTTAAAAAAGAAAAAATTAATTTTCTAAAAAAAGAAAATTTTCTTATCTTTAAAAAAAAACCTATTAAGCACCTATATCTATTAAAATTTAAAAAAAAAAAATTATTAAAAAAATGAGTCAACCATAATAACTCATTAAATATTAAAAATACAAATATTTTAATGGCTCAAAAAATACAAAACAATAAGGATACGTCTAAAATTATAAAATTAGTATTTAAATTATGAACAATATTTATTAAAGCATTGTTAGACACTAACATATATATAATATGCTATTTTGCATAATAAAAAAATTAAAATTAGAAAAAAAAAAAAAATTATTATTAATCCACCAACAGGTTCCCCTACCAGTACCTTGTGTCAACTTCACTCAGATAACCAGGACAGTCTAACAACCCATTCCGAAATAGACAAGACTCATGGAATATTAGCCAATATAATACCAAAACAAATATTATTATAACTAA
>CAYSFN010000242.1:0-576 GCA_964430045.1 uncultured Gemmatimonadaceae bacterium | reverse complement strand
TCCCCTACCAGTACCTTGTGTCAACTTCACTCAGATAACCTACACATCCTAATAACCCATTCTAAAACAAGGTTTATTGAAAAAAATCAAAACAAATGAAGTATAACTTAAAATAAACTATACGGATTTTTTTCTTTTTCAGAAAAAAAAAGTAACCAAGTAGTGTTAATTAAGTATAAACTATTCATAGGTCTTTCGCAATGCGGAAATTCTCAGAGCGTGATGGGCGGTGTGTGCAAAATTTGATTGAACATTCACCGTAGCGTTCTAATCTACGATTACTAACGATTTCACCTTCATACTTTCGAGTTACAGAAAATAATCTGAACTTGGATAATTTTTGGAGATTCGCGAAAGATCACTCTTTAGCAACTCTTTGTCTTTACCCATGTAACACGTGTGTAGCCCAAGAGAGTCGGACCATAAGGACTTGACTTCATTCCCTTCCTCCTAAATTATCGTTTTTTTATATTTAAAAATAAGATATATAATAAAATATACTTATAATAAGTATTAAATCAGTTACCTTAATATAATACTTATATAACTATATATATATAATATGCTGGACCAAAA
>CAYSFN010000241.1:0-2387 GCA_964430045.1 uncultured Gemmatimonadaceae bacterium | reverse complement strand
TTACGTAAGCTCCTTTCAAAACTGGTTTGTCAGATTTTTTACGGAATTCTTTGATGATTTTACCAGGAGCATTTGCTACATCAGCAATAAAGATTGCAGAGTTACCAGCCAATACAGTTGGCAAATCACCGAAATCTTTATCAGAAGCCTCCATTGCTTTTGCAAGCAAAGTGTTTTTTACTACCTCTAATTTGATACCTGCTTTAAAGCAAGCTCTTCTCAAGTTTGAAGTTGTTTCTGCATTAAGTCCAGAAATATCTGATACGTAAACAATATTTGTACCAGCTAACTGTGCAGTTAAATCTTCAATCGCGATTGATTTTTCTTCTCTAGTCATACTAAAAATTTTTAACTACCAATTAAACTGCTTTTGGGTCTAATGCTATTGCAGGACTCATCGTGCTAGACAAATGAATACTCTTAATATAAGTACCTTTAGCTGCAGTTGGTTTAAGTTTTATTAATGTTTGAATAATTTCGTATGCATTGTCCACAATTTTGTCTGCATCAAAAGAAATTCTTCCGATACCTGCATGGACAATACCTGTTTTATCAACTTTAAAGTCGATTTTACCTGCTTTTACTTCTTGAACAGCTTTCGCAACATCCATAGTAACAGTACCGGTTTTTGGGTTTGGCATTAAACCTCTAGGTCCTAAAATTCTACCTAACGGACCTAATTTACCCATTACAGCCGGCATAGTAATAATTACATCTACATCTGTCCAACCGTCTTTTATTTTTTGAAGATAATCATCTAAACCTACGTGATCTGCACCAGCAGCTTTAGCTTCAGCTTCTTTATCCGGAGTAACAAGAGCCAATACTCTTACATCTTTTCCTGTTCCATGAGGTAATGTTACTACACCTCTTACCATTTGATTTGCTTTTCTAGGATCTACACCTAATTTAACAGCAATATCTACAGACTCATCAAATTTTGCAGAAGCTACAGTTTTAATTAATGCAGAAGCATCTTTTAAACTATATAATTTATTCTTTTCAATTTTTGAAGCAGCCTCTTTTTGCTTTTTAGTCAACTTTGCCATTTCTTACGCTTGTTTTAGAGGAGAATCTCCAGTTACAGTTATTCCCATAGATCTTGCAGTTCCAGCAATCATACTCATTGCAGACTCCATAGTAAATGCATTTAAATCTGCCATCTTATCTTCAGCAATAGTTTTAATCTGATCCCAAGTAACACTAGCTACTTTTTTACGATTAGGTTCTCCAGAACCTGATTTTAATTTAGCTGCTTCTAATAACTGAACAGCTGCAGGTGGAGTTTTTACGATAAAATCAAACGATTTGTCTTTATACACAGTAATTTGTACTGGTAAAACTTTGCCGGGTTTATCCTGAGTTCTAGCATTAAATTGCTTACAAAACTCCATGATATTAACCCCAGCAGCTCCCAAAGCAGGTCCAACCGGTGGCGATGGGTTCGCAGCACCTCCCTTAACTTGTAGTTTAACTACTTTACTAATTTCTTTAGCCATTTCTTAAAAATTTACATCTCTCAATTGGAAGCGATTGATGTGGTTATTATAATATGTGTAACAAAAAATTATACTTTTTCAACTTGCATAAAACTCAATTCCAAAGGTGTTTTTCTTCCGAAAATTTTAACCATTACTTCAAGTTTACGCTTTTCTTCATTGATTTTCTCAACAGTTCCATTGAAACCATTAAAAGGTCCATCAACAACCTTCACCGTTTCTCCTACAGTAAACGGTATAGCTTGAGAATCTGTATTTACCGCCAGTTCATCAACTTTACCAAGCATTCTGTTTACTTCAGAAAGCCTTAATGGCACCGGATCTCCATTTTTCACTTCTCCTAAAAAACCAATAACTCCAGTAATTGATTTAATGATATGAGGAACTTCACCAGTCAAATTGGCTTCAATCATAACATATCCAGGAAAGTAAACTCTATCTTTAGAAATTTTCTTTCCATCACGAACTTGCACAACTTTTTCTGTAGGAACTAAAACCTGAGAAATATAATCCTCCATCCCTACTCTAGCTATCTCGGTTTCTATATATGATTTTACTTTGTTCTCCTGACCGCTTACCGCTCTAACAACGTACCATTTTTTTACATTACTGTCTGACATTGCTCTTTATTATTTAATCAAATTAAAAAATCCAGCAATTGCTTTTGCGAAAACTTCATCAACTCCCCATGTTACCAGGGCGAATACAATTGAAAAAATTGCCACTACAATTGTAAGGCGTTGCACTTCTGCCCATTCTGGCCAAGTAACATTTGATTTCAATTCTACAAATGCTTCCGAAATATAGTTAACAACTTTTGACATCTTATATTTTTTTTGCACGGGCGGAGGGATTCGAACCCCCATCAACGGTTTTGGAGACCGCTAT
>CAYSFN010000240.1:153-2394 GCA_964430045.1 uncultured Gemmatimonadaceae bacterium | reverse complement strand
CATCAAGACGCCCGGGAGCGCCCGGGCACGCACCTACCTGCTGCGCGAGTTCGAGGCGGCCGGGCTGCAGCGCGTCGGCACCGCGTGGACGCACCCCTTCTCGCGCCTCAACCTGCGCGACAGCAGCCGCACACCCGGCGTGAACATCGTCGGCCTGGTCCGCGGCCACGCGACACCGGACCGGTACATCGTCGTGACCGCGCACTACGACCACGTCGGCGTGCGCAACGGCGAGACGTTCAACGGGGCCGACGACAACGCCTCCGGCACCTCCGCGCTGCTGGCCATCGCGGCGCGCGTGGCGGCCGCCCCCTTGCAGCACTCGGTGCTCTTCGTCGCCTTCGACGGCGAGGAGGGCGGACTCGCGGGGGCCCGCGCGTTCGTGGACGAGCCCCCGGTGCCGCGCGACGCCATCCTGCTGAACGTCAACATGGACATGGTGGGGCGCAATGAACGGGGCGAGCTCTACGTGGCGGGGACCTCGCACACCCCCAGGCTGCGGCCACTGCTCGAACCGGTCGCGGCGCGCGCGCCGCTGACCCTGCTGTTCGGCCACGACGACCCCGCGGGGCCGCGCCGCGACGACTGGACCTCGCAGTCGGACCACGGAGCGTTTCACCGGGCAGGCATCCCCTTCCTGTACTTCGGCGTCGAGGATCACCCGGACTATCACCGCCCGACCGACGACGCCGAGCGCCTGATGCCGGACTTCTTCGCCGCGGCCGCGAACACCGTGCACGATGCCCTCCGCAGCGTCGACCAGGGGCTTGCGGACCTGCGCCTCGTGAGCTTCAACATCCGCTACGGCACCGCGCGCGACAGCGGGCACCTCTGGCCCGATCGCCGCGAACACGTGCGCCAGACGCTGCGCACGCTGGCGCCCGACGTCGCCGGGCTGCAGGAAGCCCTGGCCTTCCAGCTCGCGGAGATCGACTCCGCCCTGCCCCGGCATCGCCGCGTGGGGGTCGGACGCGACGACGGCCTGGCCGCCGGCGAGTTCTCGCCACTGTACATCGACACCACGCGCTTCGTGATCCTCGATCACGGCACCTTCTGGTTGTCGGACACCCCCGAGGTCGTCGCGTCCACGTCGTGGGGCAATCGCATCACGCGCATCGCCACCTGGGCACGGCTCGCGGATCGGCAGACGCGCGACACCCTGCGCGTATACAACACCCACTGGGATCACGAATCGCAGCCCGCCCGCGAGCGCAGTGCGGCCCTGCTGCGGCAGCGGGTCGGCACGGACGGCGCGCGCAGCGACCGCGTCGTTCTCATGGGGGACTTCAATGCCGGCGAGTCGAACCCCGCCTTTCGCGCGTTGCTCGCGCCCGGACCGGGCGGCGACACCCTGCTCACCGACCCGTTCCGCATGCTCCACCCGACCGCGACGACGGTGGGAACCTTCAACGCGTTCCGGGGTGATTCCCTGGGCGAGAAGATCGACGCGATCCTCACCGGCTCCGGGTGGGAGCCCGTCGCCGCAGGGATCGACCGCACCCGGTTCCCCGACGGCCGCTGGGCCTCCGACCACTTCGCGGTCTGGGTCGTGACACGCGCCCGGCCCCGCCATTAACGTTCCGGGGCGCCCCCCGTCTCATCGCATACGCTGCGGCGGGACGGCCGCACACGGACCTTCAGCACCGGAGCACGCACCATGTTGATTCGACGTCTGAGCCTCGCGGGCGCCGCCGCACTGGCGCTCACACTCGCGGCCTGCTCGAAGGACGCGGCCACGGAGCCCACGGACACCACGGCCACGAGCGACTTCGCGCTGGTCCTCTTCGGCGAGTCGGGGTCGGCACTGGCCGGCACGCTTGGCGACCGGACCTTCGACGGCCGGCGCGGCGCACCGGATCACCGCCCGGAGCTGGCGCTCACGCCTGAGCAGCGCAGGCAGATCCTCGCCCTGCGCCTGGCGTTCCAGGAGGCCAATCAGGCCGATCTCGATGCGATGCGTGCGATCTTCGAAGCCGCCCGCGCGGCACAGCAGGCCGGGGCCACGCGCGAGGAAGTGCACGCGATCCTCGTCACGGCGCGCCCCATCGCCGACCGCCTGCGCGAGAACGTCCACGCCCTGCACGAGGCGATCCTCGCCCTGCTGACGGACGCCCAGCGCGCGCACCTGCGGCGCATGCGTCCGCCGGTACCGCCTGCGCCGCCCACCGTGCGGCCACCCGCTCCGCCTCGGGGCGGGCGATGAGTCCCCACCCCGCGTTCGACACCGCGCCCGTCACGGAC
>CAYSFN010000240.1:0-143 GCA_964430045.1 uncultured Gemmatimonadaceae bacterium | reverse complement strand
GTGGCGCCGGTGGTACCGGCGCCACCCACCGTGCGGCCACCCGCTGCGCCGCGCGGCGGGCGCTGAGCCCCGCGCCCCCGCGTTCGACACCGCGCCCGTCACGGACTCCGTGGCGGGCGCGTTCCGTTTCCCGGAGCGGGGCG
>CAYSFN010000239.1:914-2398 GCA_964430045.1 uncultured Gemmatimonadaceae bacterium | reverse complement strand
TATTGTAAGAAATGCAGTCAAACTTTACCCCAACCCTGCCACGCATACAGTAACCATTGACCTTGCAGGTTGGGAATTGACCCCGGTGGTTTTACTAACCCTCATTGATATACAAGGGAAAAAAATGCTTGAAAAAACAATATCAGATCATGTTGCCAGTATCAATGTGGAAAACCTGCATAAGGGGATGTATCTCCTGAAAGTAGAAAGTAAGCAAGGGCATACTGTAAGAAAATTAGTTGTTGAGTAAAAACAGGAAAATAACCCTAAATCAAATCAAAATGCTAAAGAAAATATTATTGGCAATCGCTTTAAGTTCGGCAATGATGCGCTTAAATGCACAGGTGGAAGTAACCACCAAAGGCTTTGAACTGGAATCGCAAAACAAGCACAAAGGCTGGAGCATCATGGCTGCCGGACGTGATGCGGCCACCAATCAGATTTACATTAAATTCAGTCAGCCCTTATGTGATGAGAGTAAAAATGCGTGGACGGGAACACGTACCTATCGTGGTCTCAAATGGAACATTGACAGGCTCATGTTTGATCAGGAGTTTAATTATCAGAATACAGAAACAAAAAGCTATGAATCATCAGAGGATGCATTGACAAAAGGTGAAAATGTATTTGGCAAAACATTTATGCCAACCATGGGAGGGAGCATTACCGGGGGATTGATTTCGGGCGTTGGGTTGCCTCCGCGCCCTATCAACAATCCATTTATGTTTACAAATATTGTGGTGCCGTCAGTTGCCCTTACCGGCTTTAAAATCATTACATCGCATGTTACATGCCAGCCGTTGGCAAAAGACACCAAAACAAAAGGTACGCTCTGCGGGGAAATTCCCGTGGTAACAACCGTAAATACAGAAGATGCCAAACAGGAAAAAGGACAACGGTGGACGGCGCTATACAACAATCCTGTACCTAATGGCGGTAACATCTTTTTTGCCACATCGGGGGTTAATAAAGATGAAAGCAAAGCCCACTATGTGTTTCGTAAATACAATGAGCATGGCTCGCCTGTTAAAGAAATGTCACTTACGTTCGATTACCAGTGCATGCCAACCGTAAAAGAAATAGAAACGGCTCCCGGGCAGTTTGACTACGTGTTGATCGTAGCGCCATTCTTTTATAAAAAATCAAAGCAACCGGCCACTCAGCCACTCAACCATGAATACATCAGAATTGATGGTGAATCTTTTGATATAAAAGAACGCATACCTTTTACTTCGGTGTACACCAAATGGATGATTGAAAATATCGTAGAAGCCGGTGGTGCGGTTTATGTAATGGGGCAGTGCGCCGATTCAAAAGAAAAATACGCAACATTCGATCTGTATAACTTTAAAGAGATGAATGCTTACCAGGTCATGAAAGTGAGCGGAGGAAAAGTTGATTATGTAAGCGGCTTTAATAAAGACGACGGAAAAGCAGCCATGAAAACGGTACCGGGTATTAAAGGAAAAGCAGAGGTCTCTTAT
>CAYSFN010000239.1:0-904 GCA_964430045.1 uncultured Gemmatimonadaceae bacterium | reverse complement strand
CAGTAGCAAATATAAGCAGTAAAGGAGATGACAGGGATGCCCTGCTTATGATGGTGATTGGCGAAACCGGGAAGCTGAATGCTTATATCGTGAAACCGGAAAAAAACTACTCAAAAGGTAATGTTTATTTTTCGAAAGACGGAAACACTTTATACTGGGCTGTTCAGGATGTAGCGACCTACAATGATATTCTTGACGAAAATTCGGGTAGTGTTATCGCAAAAAAATACCGGTACATCATCGCCAACCTGGGTATTGTCAAATATGATATTGCTAAAAATGAATTGGGTAACTGGCAGTCGCTGGCAAATGAAGAATGGGGATTGAATTTTACTACGCCACTGCTTTATGACAGCGAAACCGAAACGGTTTTTCTGGGACGTAAGCTAACAAAAAAAGCGAAAGAAAGTGAAGTGGTATTTATTACCATGAAAAAATAGTACAATGCCTTTCCGGCATCTCAATAAACCGGTAATATGGGTAGTGTTATTCACTACCCATACGCATATTGCGTTTGCACAAGACCAGTTTTACCTGTCGGGGTACCAATTTTCCAGCGGAAAAGCAACCTTAATCTCAGGTGATTCCTCTTTTGCTTCCAATAAGCCGGTTTTAAAATTGGATTGGGTAGCCGATGATTTTGGCTGGGTAACAGGTGATTTTTCGCTGGTGCCGAATATTAACTGGGAAGATGTCACTACTCCCGATAATGTACATGGCGCTTTGGCAGACGTAGATTTTGGCTTGTATGTTAATCCCAACAGGCCCATAAAAATTTCAGGATCTGAAACGGTTATAGGACTGGGGATCATCGGTGGGTTTAAAATGGCAGGATTCAGAAGTGCCGGCATTACTTTTCCGGGAGCAAGTTTTTCCGTATTAACCAGACTTGGTGAGAGAATGG
>CAYSFN010000238.1:0-2405 GCA_964430045.1 uncultured Gemmatimonadaceae bacterium | reverse complement strand
CGGTGGAGTTCAGTGCGTCGCCGGCGCAGGCGGCAAGGAGAGCCGCAGCGACGAATACGGGGAGGTGTTTGGTAGACGCCATGCAGGGTCCGACACCGCGAACGGGCCACATGGTTGCGCATGTGGTCGTTCGGGTTGTCCCTCGCGGACACACACTCGGGTGTTCGCGCCCTTCAGCGCTCCTCAGCTCCCAGCCCCGGCGTCACCCGCCAGCGTACCAACGTCGGCACGTCGTCCTCGTTCACCTGCGTCCCCCACACGGTGTCCCCGTCGGCGTCGTACAGCGAGGTTCGCGGCGGCAGCGCGACGCGACCGAGGAATCGACCCGTGCGGTCGAAGACTTCGTACGCCGAGCGGTTGCGCCACCGTGCGGGGCTCCGGTTCTCCGGGCGTACCGGGTCGCGATCGGCTTCGGGGATCGGGTCGGACGGCAAGGCGACCGCCACCCACACCCTGCCGTCGCGGCCAATGAACATCGACCGCGCGGGCGCGCGCGCGCTCGACAAGGGGGACCCCTGCCACGTCCACGCCGGGTCCGTGCGGCGCATCGTGAACAGGATCCACTCCTCCTGCTGGGCGCGCTCGTCCGCGTCGAGGGGGATGGGCGGGGTGCTGCGCTCCACGACCAGCGGCTTCCCGTCCCGCTTCGCGAACAGCAGGCGATAGGTCCCCGTTTCGAGCAGGACCCAGTGGCCGTCGGGGCTCCAGTGCGACCATTCGTCGGCAGCGAAGGGGTCGCCCATCATCGTGGACGACCGACCACCGGGGACCTCGCGCATTGCACGGTACTTCGGTCCGCTGACGCCGAGCGTGGGGCTGAACACGGTGTCGGCCAGTGCACGCCCCTGGTCGACCACGCGGGTCCGCGACTCCTTCGCCTGTCCCGGGTCGCCCTCCGGCGGGGCGATGAAGCGCGCGACCCACAACCCACCCGTGGGGTCGGACGCCAGCATGCCCTGGCCGAAGAACGTCGAAGCGGGGAGCGTCCACGATTCGCGGAACGTGCCATTGCGGTCGAACAGGCTCACGCGCGAGTTCTGCACGTCGTAGATGGCCCAGGACGAGTCAGGGCGTCCCACCAGCCCGCTGACCTGCGCGTATTCGCCGGGACCGCTTCCCCGGCGACCGAGCGGGCCGAGCAGCGTGCCGTCGGGGCCGAACCGCAGCAGCTGCGTGCTGCTGTAGTCGAACATCACCAGATCACCGGCCGCCCCGACCGTGAGCATGCCGGCATTCCCGAAGATGATGCTGTCGCCGACCTCGCCGACCACGCGGACCTCGGCGGCGAGTCCGCGGATGGCCGCGCTGTCCACCACACCGGCCACGCGCGCGCGCAGGGTGTCGCCGGTGGAGTCGAAGACCGTCGGGAGCCCTGCGGGGTCGGCCCCCGTGGCAGGATCAGCGCCACAGGCACCGAGCAGCGCGGCGGCCGTGATGCACGCGAGAACGAGCGAGCGGGGAGTGGTCATGGGAACGGGTGGGGCCTTGCGTGCGGGGTGATGTGCGGACCGTGACGCCCTTGCAAGATACGCGTTCCGCACGCGCCGCGAACGGGGGCACCACGACGAAAGAGCGCCGCACATCGAATCCGATGCCCGGCGCTCTCAGACGTCTCATGCCATGTGCTGACGCGAACCCTACTCGTCGTCGTCGAACACCACCGGTGCCGTCGCTTCCGCCGGCACCAATGCACTGAGCAGCGGGTCGGCAAGGCCCAGCGGCGCCAGCAGCGGCACCGGCGGAGCCTCCATCCCTTCCAGCTCCACGTCCTGGTACCGGTACATGCCCGTCCCGGCCGGGATCAGGTGCCCGATGATGATGTTCTCCTTGAGGCCCAGCAACCCGTCCTTGGCCCCGCGGATCGCGGCATCGGTGAGCACGCGCGTGGTCTCCTGGAAGGACGCTGCCGACACGAACGACTGCGTCGTCAACGAGGCCTTCGTGATGCCCAACAGCAGCGGCTCGGCCGTTGCCGGCTTGAGCTTCTTCTTGCGGGCGAACTCGTTGGCTTCGCGGAACGCCTGCTTGTCCACGTTCTCGCCCTCGAGGAACTGCGTGTCCGCCGAATCGACGATGCGCACCTTCTGCAGCATCTGCCGCACGATCACGCCGATGTGCTTGTCGTTGATCTTCACGCCCTGAAGGCGATAGACCTCCTGCACTTCGTTCAAGAGGTACTCCTGCACCGCGCGCGGACCCTTGATGCGCAGGATGTCGTGCGGGTTCACCGGCCCTTCCGTCAAGCGGTCACCGGCCCGCACGCGGTCGCCCTCGTGCACGCGCAAGTGCTTGCCCGCCGGCACTTCGTAGGTCTGCGGCAAGCGCGAGGTCTTCGTCCACCCGTTCACGCTGGACGGTCAGGTGGACGAATCGTCGGCGCCGCAGACCTACGAAGTGCCGGCGGG
>CAYSFN010000237.1:0-2411 GCA_964430045.1 uncultured Gemmatimonadaceae bacterium | reverse complement strand
CCGTTCCGGACAACTCCGCAATGATGGCGTGATCCTTCGGGCGGCGCGCCTCGAACAGCTCGGCCACGCGCGGCAGGCCGCCCGTGATGTCGCGCGTCTTGTAGGCCTCACGACCGATCTTGGCGATGTTCTGACCCGCGTAGACCGTCTGGCCGTCCTCGACCGTCAACTGCGCGGCCACCGGAATGACAAAGTCGCGGACGCGCTTCTCCTTGCCGCCCTTCGTCTGCCAGATCTCGATGTGCGGGTGCAGCTTCTTCTCACGATCCTCGATCACCACGCGCTGGCGCAGTCCCGTGAGCTCGTCGAGCTCCTCGGCCAGCGTTTCGTCCTCGACGAGATCCACGAAGCGGATCCGGCCGTCGATGTCGGCGATGATCGGATTGGTGTACGGATCCCATGTGAAGATGACGTCGTCCTTCCTGACCTCGGCGCCGTCCGTGACCATCAGCGTCGCACCGAGCGGGACCGCCACGCGCGCACCGACCTGTGACGACTTCTCGCCACCGGAGGTCCGGATGAAGATCTCCCCCTCGTACGAGGTGACGATGACCTGCCCCTCGGGGTTGGTGACCGACACCAGTCGATCGCCGAACTCGATGCGCCCGCCCAGCTTCGAGCGCCGCGCCGTCTGCTCGGCGATACGCGCCGCCGTGCCGCCGATGTGGAAGGTCCGCAGCGTCAGCTGCGTGCCCGGCTCACCGATGGACTGCGCGGCGATGATGCCCACGGCCTCGCCCAGGTCCACCATCTCCATGGTGGCCAGGTTGCGGCCATAGCACATGCGGCAGGCACCACGCTTGGCCTCGCAGGTGAGCACCGAGCGGATCTTCACCGTCTCGATCCCGGACTCCTCGATGGTGCGCGCGGTCTCCTCGTCGATCAACTGTCCCGCCTCGACCAGGAGCTGCAACCGACCGCTCACGTCGCTGATCTGGGGGTCCTCGACGTCCTCGGCCGCGACGTTGCCGACCAGGCGCTCCGCCAACGGCTCGATCACGTCCTCGCCTTCCTTCAGCGCGGCGATGTCGAGGCCGTTGATCGTGCCGCAATCCTCCTCGGTGATCGTCACGTCCTGCGCGACGTCGCAGAGGCGGCGCGTCAGGTAACCGGCGTCGGCCGTCTTGAGCGCCGTGTCGGCCAGCCCCTTGCGGGCGCCGTGGGTCGAGATGAAGTACTCGAGCACGGACAACCCTTCACGGAAGTTCGACTTGATGGGGCTCTCGATGATCTCACCGATGCCGCCGGTGAGCTTCTTCTGCGGCTTGGCCATCAGGCCGCGCATGCCGGCCAACTGCCGGATCTGGTCACGCGACCCACGCGCGCCCGAGTCGAACATCATGAAGACGGGGTTGAACCCGCCCTGGGACTCGCGCATGCGCTTGACCATCGCGTCGGCGATGTCGTTGTTGGCGTGCGTCCAGGTGTCGATAACCTTGTTGTAGCGCTCCCCATTGGTGATGTTGCCCGTCGCGTACGCCCGCTGGAAGCGCTCGACGCGCTGCGTGGCCTCCGCGAGGTACTCGGCCTTCTCGGCGGGGATGTGCATGTCCTCGATGCCGATCGAGACACCGCCCCGCGTGGACTGCGCGAAGCCGAAGTCCTTCAGGCGATCCAGGAACTGGGTCGTCGGCTTGAGGCCCGCCGCGCGATAGATCTGGAAGGCCAGCTCCGAGAGCACCTTCTTCTTCAATTCCGTGTTCTGATAGCCGAGCTCCGGCGGCACGATCGCGTTGAACAGCGCGCGGCCGGCCGTCGTCACCACCCACTTGGCCGGCCCATCGGCCGGGCGGGTGAGGAACTGGATCGGCGTCTGCATCTCGCAGCGGCGGTTCGCCACGGCCAGCTCGACCTCGGCCACCGTGGTGAAGCGCGTGAGCGCGTCGGCCGCCACCGGATCCCGCACCAGGGCGTCGAACCCGGCCGGCGCCTTGGTCGCGAAGTAGCAGCCCAGCACGATGTCCTGCGACGGCTCCGCCACCGGCCGGCCGTCGGCCGGCTTGAGCACGTTGTTGGACGACAGCATCAGCACGCGCGCCTCCAACTGGGCTTCGAAGCTCAGCGGCACGTGCACGGCCATCTGGTCGCCGTCGAAGTCGGCATTGAACGCCGCGCAGACCAGCGGATGGATGCGAATGGCCTTGCCTTCGACGAGCACCGGCTCGAACGCCTGGATGCCGAGGCGGTGGAGCGTGGGCGCACGGTTCAGCAGGACCGGATGGTCCTTGATGATCTCTTCGAGGATCTCGTACACCTCGGACGACTCGCGCTCGACGATCTTCTTCGCGCGCTTGACCGTCTCGGCGATCCCCTTCTCGACCAGCTTGTGGATGATGAACGGCTTGAACAGCTCCAGGGCCATCAGCTTGGGCAACCCGCACTGATGCCGCTGGAGCTCCGGACCGACGACG
>CAYSFN010000236.1:0-2413 GCA_964430045.1 uncultured Gemmatimonadaceae bacterium | reverse complement strand
CACCCGCACGGTGGCCGTACGCGTGGTGGCCGGAACGTGGTCAGCCCGTGGGGCAAGCCCGAGGGCGTCAAGACGCGCAACAAGAAGAAGTCATCGCAGCGTCTCATCGTGCGCGGCCGCAAGCGCGGCCGGGCGACGCAGTAACCGCCAGGCGAGCCGAGAGCCGATATGTCGAGAAGCATCAAGAAGGGCCCATTCATCGCTGAGCGCCTCGAGTCCAAGGTGATCGCCATGAACGGCCGCAACGAAAAGAAGGTCGTGAAGACCTGGTCGCGCGCGAGCACGATCCTCCCCGAATTCGTCGGGCACACGTTCGCGGTGCACAACGGGAACAAGTTCATCCCCGTGTACGTGACGGAGAACATGGTCGGGCACAAGCTCGGCGAGTTCTCGCCGACGCGCATGTTCCGTGGACACACGGCAGCGAAGACGGACACCAAGGCCAAGAAGGGAGGGAAGTGATGACCGAAGCGCGCGCGATCCAGCGCACCACGCGGCAGTCTCCTTACAAGATGCGCCTGGTCATCGACCAGATCCGCGGTAAGGGGGTCAATGAAGCCCTGGCGCTGCTGAAGTTCTCCAAGAAGCACGCGGCCAAGCAGATCGAGAAGGTGTTGTCGTCCGCCGTGGCCAACGCCGAGCAGGCCGGCCGGCAGACGAACACGCCGGTGGACGTCGATACGCTGGTCGTGAAGCACGCGGTGATCAACGAAGGACCGAAGCTCAAGCGGTGGATGCCGGCGGCCATGGGTCGGGCGACGCCGGTTCACAAGCGGACCAGCCACGTCGAGATCGTCGTGGCGTCGAAGGACGGTCGTTAATGGGACAGAAGACGAATCCGATCGGCTTCCGCCTTGGCGTGTCGCGCGAGCATCGCTCGCGCTACTACGCGGGCAAGGAGCTTCCGGCGCTGCTGAAGGAAGACCATCTGATCCGGTCATACCTCAAGGCGCGCAAGTTCCCCGGCAGCGCGGGGGCGGCGATCGCCGACGTGCATATCGAGCGCAAGCCGGGCAAGGTCACCATCACGATCTTCACGGGTCGTCCTGGCGTCATCATCGGCAAGAAGGGCGCCGAAGTCGACGTGCTGCGCGACGAGCTGGCGCAGCTGACCAAGAAGGAAGTGGCGGTCAACATCGAGGAAGTGAAGCGTCCCGAACTGGACGCCCAGCTGGTGGCCGACAACATCGGGCAGCAGCTGGCGCAGCGGGTCTCGTTCCGCCGCGCGATGAAGCGCGCGGTGCAGAGCGCGATGCGGATGGGCGCCCTGGGGATCAAGGTCAAGGTGGCCGGACGGCTGGGTGGCGCGGAGATCGCGCGCACCGAGGGATACCACGAGGGGCGGGTGCCGCTCCACACGTTGCGGGCCGACATCGACTACGCCACGAGCACGGCGAAGACGACGTACGGCGCCATCGGGATCAAGACGTGGATCTTCAAGGGTGAGGTCGTCGACGATCGTCGCGACCGGACCTACTCGACCGGCGCGTAAGGAGACACGACGATGCTGAGTCCGAAGCGGGTCAAGTTCCGCAAGATGTTCAAGGGTCGCACCAAGGGGATCGCCACGCGTGGCGCAGAGGTCTCCTTCGGGACGTTCGGCCTGCAGGCGTTGGAGCCCGGCTGGGTCACGAATCGGCAGATCGAAGCCGCGCGTGTGGCGCTGACGCGCCACATCAAGCGTGGCGGCAAGGTCTGGATCCGGATCTTCCCGGACAAGCCGATCACCAAGAAGCCGGCCGAGACGCGCATGGGGAAGGGCAAGGGGTCGCCCGAGGGCTGGGTGGCCGTGGTGAAGCCCGGGCGTGTGATGTTCGAGCTCGAGGGCGTCACGCGCGAGATCGCCGAGAAGGCGATGGCGCTGGCGGCCGCGAAGATGCCGGTGAAGACGAAGTTCGTGGCCCGCGAGGAGGCGACGCATGACAGCTGAGGAGATTCGCGGGATGTCGGACGCAGAGATCCGGACCCGCATCGCGGAATTGGAGGAGGAGCGTTTCCGGTTGCGGTTCCGGAGCGCGACTGAGACGCTGGAGGATCCGCTCCGGCTCCGGTCCCTCCGGAAGGACATCGCGCGGTTGCACACGGTGCTCCGCGAGAAGCAGCTGGCGGCCGTTGCCGCCACGCGTTGAGCGAGGCCCCGAGGATGCCCGAGATGGAGAAGAAGGTTTCGGACCGCCCGATGCGGAAGGTGCGCACGGGGCTGGTCGTGAGCGACAAGATGGACAAGACGGTGGTGGTGGCGATCGAACGTCGCGTGCCGCACCCGGTCTATGGGAAGATGATGACGCGGACGACGCGGCTGAAGGCGCACGACGAGCAGAACGACGCCAAGGCCGGGGACACCGTGCGCATCATGGAGATCCGGCCCTTGTCAAAGGACAAGCGGTGGCGGTTGGTCGAGATCGTCGAGCGC
>CAYSFN010000235.1:0-2416 GCA_964430045.1 uncultured Gemmatimonadaceae bacterium | reverse complement strand
GCGATGCCTTCCACTCCCACGCTCTGGGCAACTGCCCACACTGCCATCCGCCGGCCGGGCGGTACTGTGCGACTGGTGTCGAGCTGCGCACCATATATCTAAGGGAGCCCAGAGAGTGAGCGGCACGGGTAATGGCGCAGAACTGCGCAAGCTATGGCGGCAGTACCACCTGCAGACCAAAGTCCGCTTCAAGGAATGGGCCGAGCGTGGCTACTGCTACCCACCGCCCGTGTCTGAGCCCTTCCCAGAATGTCTGCGGGGAATGGCTTGCGGGGCCAAAACCCGTGCAGGTACACCCTGTAAGCGCCGCGACCTCTATGCCAGCGGTAGATGCCGATTACATGGGGGCTTATCGACAGGCCCAAAGACGAAGCCCATGAGAGGCTAATCAAAGCTAAGGCGGCGAGCGATGGCTTGAATAGATCGCCTATTGCCAGCACCTGAGGTTGGCATCATCTCTAAAGTAGGGATAAGTACATGAGTCCATTTCCGCCTTGGAGTCACGCACCAGGAAAGTGCCAGATCCTCGCCCCTCTGCAGAGCTCAAGTAGCCGAGGGCTTCCTGGTCGAGCGGATCAAATCCGCCAGCTCCTGCTGCTTCACCTTGTCCTCGCGCAGAATCTTCTCCGCGTACCGGTAGTTCGCGTCAAAACAGGCCCGTGAATCAAAACGGAGGAGGTCGTTCTCCAGATCTATGGCGTCCCATTGATCCTCTGACTGCTTTACTGCAGGCTCAGTAAAAGTGGTTATGCGCTCGACCGCTTGGTTCAGCGCCGTTTCCTCGATCTCCGTGAACAGGCTGTTCAGTTCCGCTATCTTGTTCGGATAGTCCTTCATTGCGTACTCGTTCAGCACGCTCTGCCTTCCTGCATCCACGCTCATCTCGTACTCGCCCATCAGGTTCTCCAGAAACGGTTCCAGTCGGCCGGTCGCCTTCATCCGCTTGTACTCGACTGGGTTCTGCTCCTGTAGCGTCAGATCCAAGGTGTGCCTCAATTGCTTGGGTGTCATTACCGAAACCTCGCCTACGTTGCATGCCTCAACTTAGCTTTTATTGGAAAGCTATCGAGTAGATCGCAAGACCTGCACCGGTCAAAGAAACACTGATTGCCCATAGGTTTTCCCACAGGCTACCGCCTATAAGCGCCCTGTTAACGCCCGCCACGACTCCAGCCGCTACGAACCCAGCAATGGGTTGCCACCATGGCATTTGAAAAAAGGCATAGACGGGGAATGCCCAGACACCTATCACACTAGGAGTAGTCAGGCAGACGGTGGTGATGCTGAAGCCCGGAGGGTAATCGTATGGGCGCTGACGCCTTTGAGCAGAAAATCTATGCGCGAAGTCTGCGACAGCAAGAAAGCAGGACATAGTTGCGGCGTAAAGCAAAAAACTCATCAGATTCCCCAGCAGTTCGAAGGCTAGTGCGGATTGTGCCAAGTGAGATCTAAAAGCAGTAGATTTATGCTCTGTAGAGGTTAACACGGTAGCAGGCGACGCTTCACTGATGAAGACAGTCGCTACCATTCACCCTAGTCCTGCGCGCCTGCGTATCTCCTGCAACCTCAAGCGTTTGCGCTTGGCTCAAGGACTTAGCCAGGAAAAAGCCGCCGAGCTTGCTGATTTCCATCGCACCTATGTTTCTCAGCTAGAGCGCTGCGTGACCAACATCAGCATCGATGGTTTGGAGCGGTTGGCTCATGCTTTGGGTGTCGATGTCTTAGAGCTATTGCAACCAATAAAGCCAGAAGCACCGGCACCTTAGGCTGACTAGCAAGCGACCCCGGCTGTACATTGAATTGAATTTCTTTAGCAGTACACGCGTGAAACATTCGCGTGTGGAGCGACGGTCAAGAGCTCACATTTTCGGAGCCCATAAAGCACTCAGCAGCGGGCGCGCTGTATGCCAGTGTGTATGCCCAGTAAATCTTGTTATGTAAATTTATCTAATAATCAATTAGTTGCAATCCAGGTTATAAGCTCGCCTGGCGCCATATGAAAAAAGGCTTAGGTGAAAACCTAGGCCTTTTTGTTTTTCATGTGTCCCACATGTGTCCATTCCATGCCCACGCCACATTGGCAGGTCCACTGCCCTTATCTGTCGGGCGTTGCTAAGCACCAGTGGCTGGCATGAGCCGTAACGTGCAACACGTTACTCAGCCTCTCCCGCTACTCACAGATCGCAAGCGCTGCAGGGTGTCGAACGCGCTGCTCGGAAAAGCAGCTCGTCCGATGCCCTGGCTACCTGCTTGCCGGGCCGCGCCATGGCCTGGCCTCATACGGGGCCCGCAAATCCAGGTATAGCGTTTGAGAATAGCTGCCTCGATCATTTCTATTTTCGAGTAATGGCATGCAGGGCGTAGCATCCGATCCACGCTTTGGGGCTCTGCTAATGCCCGGCGGCATGGCTCGTTG
>CAYSFN010000234.1:411-2429 GCA_964430045.1 uncultured Gemmatimonadaceae bacterium | reverse complement strand
ACTGCTGCGGTAGCCACTCAGGATGAACTTTCCTTTGGCTGCCGCTAGAATCCCCAGCAGCCCAGCGTGTTCCGATTCGCTCATTTCGTGTTCGTAGTCGCCGGTGGTGACTCGCGTTTCGTGGAGATAAGGCGGGTCCAAATAAAACAGCGTGTTCAGTCCATCCTGCTGCTGGATCACTTCGCAGGCCGTGCGGTTCAAGATCACTACCCGCTTTAATCGCTCGTGCGCTTCCGGCAGACCTTCGACGGCCGACAGCCACGACGATACTTGCTCACTCATGCCGCGTCGCGTTCGGTTGCGGCTCAAGGTGGCGAAGTCTTTGCCTAAGCCTTGGCGAGATTGGCGGTACGCAATGAAGAAATTTGCGGCTCGCAGAACATGGGCGGCAGTTGACGACGGGTCGATTTTATCGGGGACGCCGGACCATCCAATTTGCCGCAGCATGTTTTCTGCGACTTCCCACTCCACCTGGGAAAACGGAGTCGCCGAGATTACGCGGCAGAACGCACTGAACGTGTGTTCGTGTTGGATTACAGACCAGAAATTTGTGAGACCCCGATTAAGGTCGTTGACCACTTCCGAGACACCCTCGCACGGCTTGCGAAACAGCACCGCGCCGCCACCGAAGAACGGCTCGACATAATGCGTGTGCTTCGGCATGTGCGAGATAATTCGGTCGGCTAGATAACTCTTGCCGCCATGCCATTTCAGGGGATTTGATTTCATCAGGGATTTCCGAAAAAGATTGCAGGCTCAACGATCAACAAGCGATAATGGCGGTCACGCCGGGTTCACTTTTCACCAAAGGCGGAGCCGGAGTCGAACCGACTAGGCGTAGCTCGCACGGTTGGAAGCGTTGCCTGATTTGCTTACTTCCGCTGGTGCGATTGAATGGCATTTCCCACTGCCGCAGTCCGCCACAAATCAACACAGCCGTTGATGCTCATCAATCCACATAACAGCCTCTTGCAGCTTCGTTACCGCAAGAGACAATTCGCGGCTCTTGCATCGTCCGTCTTCGTCACGGAGCGAAGTAATGCAAGACTGGACGTGGCACTTGATGGCCGTTGGGTCATTGACGCCCAGTTCAAGAGGCTTGGGCGTGTAATCAGGAGCAACATTTTCCATCGCTCAATTCCTTTCGCTTCAGATAAAGCGACGTTGCCCAGATGGGGCAGAAGTCGCTTGGGTTGATTCAAAAGCCGCCCCACCGAACACGAAGCAGAGCGGAATAAAAAACTAATCACCACTCAGCGGAACCAAACTGTCCGCCGTGAAAGTCCCTGTCTGATTTAATGTCACGCGAGGACCTAGCCGGAAACAGCGGGGAAGGCGGTGGAATCTTTCCAGTCTCCAACTCCAACCAGCACTCCCTGCAATGCCTTCTCTGGACGCCACTCGCTAGTAGCTCGCCGCACGAAATACAGCAGCACTCCCCATACTCGCCCACGATGCACCTCCGTTTGCTATGAGACGTTCAATGGCGGCACCTGCACGCAATCCGTGTGCATGGGTAATCCCTTCGCTTTGTGAATCAAAGCGACTTGCCCGACAGAACGGGCAGAGAGTCGCTTGTGGCTAAAAAGTCAGGCGTTGAAGGGTGGTATTCCTTCAACGCCTTTAACTATATCACTGGCGAAATAGATTGCAATAGGGATTTTGAAATAAATTCTACCCGCCGATTTCTGGTGGCATCGGCATCTCCGGCCGGGCAATCCGCGGGTCGACGTAATGCCGTTCCGCTAGGCCGGGCGTCTTGTGCCCCAGGTGAGCGCCGGCCGCTCCGGGGCTGACCAACTCGATATAGCTTGCGCTGGTGCGGCGCAGCTTCTGCGGCCCCTGTCGTCGATCGTAGTCGAGGCCGGCCGGTAGAACAATCTGCCTTTTCCACCGCCGCCAGAGCGTCTCGCGTCGGTAGGGCCAAGGCAGCAGCATTTCGCGGGCGACGTGCGAAAGCTGCTCCGCCGCTTCGCGCGTGGCAACGCCGAGCCGCTTAACGATGGCGTTTCGCGTCT
>CAYSFN010000234.1:0-401 GCA_964430045.1 uncultured Gemmatimonadaceae bacterium | reverse complement strand
GATTGAAAACGATGGCATTCTTGCCACATCGACAGGCAGGCTCAAAAGATCGTCAAGCCGCAAGCCGGTGTCGTAGGCGGCGCGGATGAACAGTTCCCACCATGCGGCGCATTCCATGCCGTTGGGCAATTCGCCCGGCACTTGCTTCGCGGCGCCGAGCATCGCTTGAACATCCTCAATCGACCACGAATCGGGCGTGTGGTGCGGCACATGGACGGGACGCACACGATGCGGCGGCGGGCATAGGTGGTGCTCATTGGCGGCGTAGCGCCACACGGCCAACAGGTCGCCGCGCTGCCGCTTCACTGTGCTGGCCGCGAGCCGTTCGGACTGAGAGATGATCCAGCGATTGGCTAGCGAATCGGAAAGTTCTTCGACCCGAACGGGGTGCCCATGCCAGC
>CAYSFN010000233.1:0-2449 GCA_964430045.1 uncultured Gemmatimonadaceae bacterium | reverse complement strand
CAACGCGCTGACCGACACGTACGAGGATCTCGTGCAGGCCGGCGTGATCGACCCGACGAAGGTCACGCGCTCCGCGTTGCAGAACGCGGCGTCCATCGCGGCGCTGCTCCTGACCACGGAAGCGATCATCGTCGAGAAGAAGGACGACAAGCCGGCGCCAGCGGCACCCGGCGGCGGCATGGGCGGGATGTACTGAGTCCGGTCCCCGCAACAACGACAACGGCCCGGTGGACACTGTCCACCGGGCCGTTGTCGTTGCACCCGCATCGCGTCCGCGCGGCGGAACGCGGGCGCCGCGCCCTACCGGCCGACGGCCGCCAGCACCCCGCGGGTCCGGCGGTCGCGCATGGCGCGGCTCGTGGTGTCGGTGATCGCGTGCGGCAGCATCGTGTCGACATCCTCGAGCGAAGCCACGTCCGTCACGAGAGGGTCCAGCAGGCCGTCCTCGAGGTTGTACACCACGCCCGTGATGATCGGCCGCCGCCCCCGCTCCCAGGCCCGTTGGACCACGGGCGTGCGCGACATGTTGTACACCTGCTCGAGCACGTTCAGCTGCACGAGCCGCCGCCCGCGCTCGTCGGCGGGCAGGGCGTCCAGTTCGCTCCGGTACATCCGGATGATGTCGCGGATCCCCGTCAACCAGTGATCCACCATCCCGTGGTCCATGCCGGCGAGCGAGGCCAGCACGCCGCCGCACTGGTAATGGCCGCACACGATCACGTGCTTGACGTCGAGGAACTCGATCGCGTATTCGAGGGCCGACAGGAACGACAGGTCCGATGGCGAGGCCTGGTTGGCGATGTTGCGCACCGAGAAGATCTCCCCGGGGTGCGCGCCGGTCATCATCTCGGTCGGGACACGGCTGTCCGAGCAGCCGACGAAGAAGAACTGCGGCGACTGGCCGGACGAGCGGCGCGCGAAGTACTCCTGGTCGCTGTCACGCATGGCCTCGGACCATGCGCGGTTGTTGGCGAAGAGGCGTTCGATCTCTTTCATGGTCAGTGCTTGTGGGCGGGAGTGGAGGGCAGGTCCGGCACGCCGACCAGCCGGAAGTCGATGTTGCGCAGCCGTGACGTGATCTTGAAGTCCTGCAGCAGTTCGAGGACGTCGTAGTCGATCTTGGTGCACTTCCGGCCGTCGATCTCGATGCGCGAGTCGGGCGGGAATTCCTCCAGCGTCCGCTCGATGTTGGCCTTCATGAGGAAGGTCGCGTGATCCGGCAGCACGAAGCGCTGCAGGACGGCGTCCGGCGCATTCACGCGGCGCAGGGCCGGCTCGCGCAGCGACTGGTAGAGGATCGAGAACAGACCGACCCCCATCCCCACCGCGATGCCCGAGAGCAGGTCGGTCAGGACGATGGCCACCACCGTGATGGCGAACGGCACGAACTGCGAGAGTCCCAGGCGCCAGGCGGTCTTCCAGAGGATCGGGTTGGCCAGCTTATAGCCCGTGTACAGGAGGATCGCCGCCAGCGCCGCCAGCGGGATCAGGTTCAGCATCCGGGGGATCGTGATGATGCACACGAGCAGCAGCACGCCGTGGGCGATCGTCGAGCGCTTGGTCCGTGCGCCGGCGTCGATGTTCGCCGCGGACCGCACGATCACGCCGGTGATCGGCAGGCCGCCGATCAGGCCGGACACCGAGTTCCCGACGCCCTGCGCCAGCAACTCGCGGTTGGTGTCGGACTCCCGCTTGTACGGGTCCATCTTGTCCGTGGCGTCCGAGCTCAGCAGCGTTTCGAGCGATGCGACGATGGCCAGCGTGACAGCCACCCTCCACATGTCCGGGCGCAGCACCGCCGTCAAGTCCGGGAACGCGAAGAACGCCCCATAGTCCGAGAACGACGCGGCGATCGGCAGGCCCACCAGGTGTGTGTCACCGAGCTGCCACGACGGTTGGAGCAGCCCGAAGGCCATGTTCAATCCGACGCCGATCATCACCACCACGAGCGGGGCGGGGACGCGCTTCAGCGCGGCGAAGCGCTTGGTGTCCCAGAGCACCAGCACGATCAGCGACAGCAGCGCGATGATCGCCGCGCCGGGTTCGATCCGTGCCAGCGTGTCACCGAGCGCGGAGAACGTATTCTGCTGGTTGGCCTGCTGGAACGACTCGTCGCCGATGTAGCTGGCGTCGTTCCCGAGGGCGTGCGGGACCTGCTTCAGGATCAGGATGATGCCGATCGCCGCCAGCATCCCCTTGATCACCGCGCTCGGAAAGTAGTAGCCGATGATCCCGGCCCGGGCGATGCTCAGCCCCACTTGCAGGAGACCGGAGATCACCACTGCGGTGAGGAACACGGGAAAGCCGAGCTGGCCGATGGCCACCACGACGATCGCGGTCAGGCCGGCCGCCGGACCGGAAACCAGCAGGGCGGACCCACTGATTGCGCCGACCACGATGCCGCCCACCACACCGGCGATCAGGCCTGACGCGAGCGGGGCACCGGAGG
>CAYSFN010000232.1:0-2461 GCA_964430045.1 uncultured Gemmatimonadaceae bacterium | reverse complement strand
GAACCTGTATCAAAAGTTTAGGAAACTTCTATTCTATCCATTGAACTACGAGACCGTGTGCTGAATAAGTCGGTATTATTCCTGTTTATTCAGCTCACTATGTTGTCCACACATATAGTTTGATCAGAATGTCGCATGAAAATCGAAAACATCATGCCGACACTTAATTACTACCTGTACAATGTAAACTCTGCAAAAGAAACACTTATTGTTCTTCATTTCAGATACAGTAAAACCGGTAAATTGATCTATTCTACACGTCAGAAGATCAGACCCAGACATTGGAATAAAACCAAACAAAGAGCGAAGGAAACCGATGCTTTCTCACAGTATTCTGAACTGAATACACTGCTGAATAAGATCGAGAATGAAACTTTCAATATATATCGTAAACTGTTAAACGACGGTATAAACATTTCAAACGACAATCTGAAGTCAGGTCTTCATCGGTTATTAAACATCGAAAATATCGAATCTAAACCTGTTAAAAACAATGATCTGACCTTTCTCGAGTACTTCGATCTGTTTATTGAAGAATCAACATCAGGTATAAGGTTACAGAAAGACGGTAGTGTAATCAGAACCCGAACGATCATGTCCTATCAGACAGTAAGGAATCACCTTATCGAATTCCGTAAGATTACGAAGTTCAACTTCCTATTACCTGTGATAGATAAAGGACATACAGACCTGAACTCGATAAAAGATTACTGGAAGTTATTCTACCTGAAGTTTACTGATTATCTATATAGTGATCTTCAACACTTCGATAACAGTGTAGGTTCAAAAGTGAAGATTCTGAAAACCTTTCTCAACTACGTAAGGGAAGAAAAGAATATCAATATCGGAACCTTCTATAAATCCTACTATGTCCGTACAGAAGACATACCAATCATTGTACTTCAACCTGATCAGCTCACTTATCTGATAACCGATAAAAAACTCGAAGGATCACTTTCAGACCGTTTAAAACGTGTTAAAGACATTTTCGTGTTCGGATGCACAGTCGCCTTACGTGTATCCGATCTATTGAACTTAACAGAAGATAACCTGCATATACACGGTAATAACTATTACCTGAAGGTTACATCGAAAAAAACAGGTATCAGGAGTTCGATCAAGTTACCAGCTTACGCAGTAAAGATTATCGAAAAATATCGAAATCAGTTTAAAACCCTTCTCCCTACGATTTCAGATGTCAAACTGAACCTGTACCTTAAAGAACTGACCAAACTTTGTAACTGGAATAAACAGATCGTTAAAACACGTGAAAAACGAGGTGTTAAAGAGATCGTATACAAGGATTCAGACACTAAAGATCACTTTACCTTCGCTGATCTGATCACTACTCACTGTATGCGTAAAACAGCAATAACAACGATGTTAACCTTAGGTATACCTGAACGTGTAGTGAAAGAGATCAGCGGTCATTCACAGAGTTCAAAGGAGTTTAACCGATATGTCGAACTCAGCCGGTCATTCATCGATGAAGAAACAGACAGAGCGTTCCGAAAGATTGTAAAATGATAAAACAATATATTCTGCTGTTAATACTGAAAATCAATAACTTGTATAATCCTGAAGGAAGATCACAGGAAAAACTGTTTTATACCTTATTTATAGCTGTTATAAGAAACGATCATCTTATAAATGATAGAATCCTGTCGAAAACATTGTTTGAATCGTATAACATTCTAAAAACAAAAGAGCGAGCAAAAAATTCATTTTTTGCTTACTATGTTATTAATAAGGCACTTATTAATAACTATACTGGTTTTCTCCTGTCAGTATCTCCTGTATATAGAAATAAGAAAAGTTGATTTCGGGAAATCAGAAATAATAGATTCCTTTTGGAAAGCGCCTTTTCATGAGTTCATGATTTCTCACATAATACACCTTATGAGTCAGTCTCTCATAGTAGGAACAGTAAAACATCTCTTTACCTTTGACCATGAATTGTTTTTTCAGATGTTGCTCCACTTCAAATTTTTCTTTACTCTGATGTTTTATACCAATTTTAAGGAAAGATGCATCGAATTCACTTTTAGTGAAACCTAACTGCTCTGTCCAGGAATCTCCAACCTTATAGGCTGCATGTTTCTTAGCAGGAGGGGTCGTAAACTTATAAAAGGGTTTATTCTTTTGTACCTCGAACCAATGCTCCAAACGATCCATGAGAAGTGAAGCGTTGATGGAACCTGTAACCTCATTCAGGTTTGGGTTGTATCGGACGAAGTTGGTTTTCGAATCAGTTGTTTTACTGTCTGTATCCTTTTTGGAGGAATGAAACTTACGTGGTGTCAATTGCTGAGTAGTTGATTACAGATATTTCAAAAGTAAAAAAAACCTTCACATCTGGAAATAATGAGATCATATTACATACATTTCAGGTCTGTTTCTTTTACCTACGGTAATCACTATATTTGACCTGATATTTATTGAATTAGCGTTAGCTAAGTCC
>CAYSFN010000231.1:0-2466 GCA_964430045.1 uncultured Gemmatimonadaceae bacterium | reverse complement strand
GTTGTATTTTTGGCGCTTACCACGACTATGCAACAGAAAATACGTGCCATATTCCAGGCGTCCATAGATGTTAAGCAGCAGGTATTACAGCATCCTGTATTGCTGAAGACCATAGAAGATATAACCAATGCGCTGGTTGCTGCATTCCGGCAGGGCAACAAGGTGTTGTTTTGCGGAAACGGCGGTAGCGCGGCGGATGCGCAACATCTGGCGGCGGAATTCAGCGGCCGTTTTTATACGGATCGCAATCCGCTACCTTCCGATGCGCTGCATTGTAACACCAGCTACCTCACTGCTGTGGCCAACGATTACGGCTATGATGTAGTATACAGCAGGATGATCAAAGGTATCGGCCGGCCGGGAGATGTGCTGGCCGGGCTGAGCACTTCCGGTAATTCCGTCAATATTATCAAAGCGCTGGAGCAGGCCCGGGAGCTGGGCATGACCACGATAGGATTTACCGGAGATACCGGTGGCAGGATGAAAGCATATTGCGATCACCTGGTCAATATACCAAGTGCTGATACGCCCCGCATCCAGGAAGGGCATATTACAACCGGCCATATCATCTGTCAGCTGGTTGAAGAACATCTTTTTCAGGCAAACCGATAAAAAGGCATGACTACATCTATAACCCGGCAACAGATTGACAGAAGCTGGACGCTTTTTCTGGATCGCGACGGTGTGATCAACGAAGAGATTACAGGCTCCTATATAACCCGGTGGGAAGATTTTATTTTCTGTGCCGGTGCCCTGGAAGCGCTTTCCCTGTTCGGTTCCCTGTTTGGCCGGATCATTGTAGTCACCAACCAGCGTGGTGTAGGGCGTGGTATTATGAGCATGGACAGCCTTAAAGAGATCAACCGGAATATGACATCTGCCATACAACAGGACGGCGGACGCGTGGACCGCATTTACGCCTGCACGGCCATATCAGATGATGATCATAACCGGAAACCCAATACAGGAATGGCCATGCAGGCCAAAGAAGATTTTCCGGAAATTGACTTCCGGAAGAGTATCATGGTCGGCAACAGCCCCGGCGATATGGAATTTGGGAAACGCCTGTCCATGTATACTGTTTTCCTGACAACCACACATCCTCCTTACACGCTGCCCAATGATCTCGTTGATGAGCAGCATAACTCCCTGCTTGCCTGGGCCAATGTGCTGACAGGACAGTTGTCGGGAATCAACTGATACTGCGTTCATTTCCGGCTGTTGTTTAATAATCTGTTATAGCAACTGATATGTTTTCTTGATTCTTACGGAAATGGTAGGCACATTTCCGAGTGTACTTATGATGCTCCCGGTATTGAGCATAGAGAGTTCCCCGACAAGACTGTCGGGATATTTTTTCATCCATATGCGCATATCCCTGAAGTGGCGGAATATGATCCGTGAACAATCTGCGAATATACTGGCTTGCAGTGCGGATGAGGATACGAGCGGCGAAAAACATGTTTCCAGGAAAGGATGCTCCCGGATCTCAGCCTCCAGCTCTCCTTCCCGGTATATACGGACCAGGCCATATATCCCCGGCGTAATACCTGCAACCAGGTAGTATCTGCCGGTATTATTCCCGTTGTCCCGGTAAAACAATATGCTCCCCCTTCGGATCCCGGGCAGTGGCCTGTTTATGATATGGAGGGAGTTCCGGTTTGTCCTGGAACCGGAAGCTTCATCGTTGTCGTGGAAGACTGCGATTTCATCTGCCCGGTTGGTTTTTATGTAGGCGTTGAATGCAGGTGAAATACCGGCAGCTGTTGCCATGGCATCATATGAAACTTCATTATTCCGGTTTGCATGATTCCATGCATGGTTCCTGATAAGCGTTTCCAGCTCTTCCGGAGTTATTTTCTTGTATTCCCGGATTACTTCAAAAATACATAGCGCTTCAGAAGCTGCTATACATGATTCATCATATTGATTGCGGCACTGGATGTCGGTATCGTTTATTATGGAAAAATGTTCGTGCAGATTATAATCTGCATAATGGACATGCGCTTCTTTCAGCTCCCTGTAGATAGAGAATATATGTACCGGCATTACACTTTGCTTTACGGAAAGGTAACAGTCGCCTAATGCCGGCATGCCATACCGTACCATATGCTTTACATCCGCAAGATAAAGCAGACCGCATAGCATATGCAGCGGCGCTCTCCCGCCAAGACTGTGCAATGTAAAATGTAACAGGTGAATGGATTTATGTACTTCAAACCGGAAAGACATACATATCTGCGACAGTTTTGTTTTGAAACTGCAAACTTATTGTTACCGCCATGTAAACAGCACGGTAATTTAAAACTTAACGTATAGATAATCTGGCGGCAGGTATGCCTTTTGCAGCATCCCGCATGATGATTATCTGCGGAGATCATTCATTGGGCTAAAAACAAGCTATGTATGTGCAGGAACAGCCGTACGGTAATCGGTAGAAGGAGTGGTGCTGTCCGGCGCCCACCG
>CAYSFN010000230.1:0-2481 GCA_964430045.1 uncultured Gemmatimonadaceae bacterium | reverse complement strand
GTCCAACCTGACCAGCCGCCTGCCGAAGCTTGAACGCGGCATGCGCCACTGGCTGAACAACCTCAAGCGCGCCCTGGCTGAACTGCTGGCGCAACTGCAGATAGATGGCCAGTTGCACAGTGACACCCAATCACTGGGCCAGTTGGTCGAGCAGATCACCCTGACCCTGCTGTTCTCTCTCGACTATCAGCGCATCATTGGTCGCGAAGGCGAAAGTCGCCTGGTGGTGTATCAGGTGATGATGCTGGTAGCCCCGCACCTGGCTGACGAATCACGCTACGCCGCCGAACACCTGGCGCAACGTTATCTGGAAGATTAGCGCGAACGCATAAACACAAACGCCCGGCACTAGGCCGGGCGTTTGTGTTGACTGCTGCGCGTCTTACGACTGGGTAGCAGGTGTCGCGGGTGCAGCAGGTGCAGCAGGTGCAGCGGCCGGAGCAGGTGCAGCGGCTACCGCAGCGGCCGGTTTGGCTGCTGCAGGCTTGGCTGCGGCTTTAACGGCCGGTTTAGCAGCTGGCTTGGCAGCAGGTTTAACTGCTGGTTTGGCGGCTGGCTTAACGGCTGCTTTAGCAGCTGGCTTGGCAGCGGGTTTAGCCGCTGGTTTGGCTGCAGCCTTGGCGGCCGGCTTAGCAGCTGGCTTGGCAGCAGGTTTAGCTGCTGGCTTGGCGGCTGCTTTGGCGACCGGCTTGGCTGCTGGTTTGGCAGCAGGTTTAGCCGCAACTTTCTTCACAGCAGGCTTGACCGACTTGACCGAAACACCGGTCAGTTGCTCGATCTGCTTGGTCAGGCTTTCCACTTTGGCGTTGAGCGCTTTCACTTCATTGCGGCTCGGTACACCGAGACGCGAAATGGCATTGTTCAGACGCTTGTCGAAGGCTTCTTCCAGCTCGCCCCACTTGCCAATCGCTTTGTCTTTGACTTCGTCGACTTTCGATTTGGCACTGCCCACTGTCGAACCCACGGTGGATTTCACAGCGCCAACTTGCTTGTCGACTTCGCTCTTGGCTTGCTTCTCAGCTTTCTCGCCATCCTTGACCAGCGTGTCGAACAGCTTGTTGCCGTCCTTGCTGACCTTGGAGTAGGCACCCAAACCAGCCAGCCAGATCTGACGCGAGTATTTTTCTACTTCGCCGATCCAGGAAGTGGTTTGCTTTTCGGTTTTCTTTTTGACAGCCATCCTGCTCTCCTTACTTGGTACGCGCGACGTGCTCGAGCAACGCGCTCAGCTCATCCAGCTTAGCAGAGAGCGCTTCAACATCCTGCTTGGACGGAATGCCAATGCGGTTCAGGGCGCTGGCAACACGGTTGTCGAAGGCTTTCTCGATCTTGTCGAGCTGAACTTCAACCTTGTTTTTCACGCTGCTGACATTGCTGGTGACAGTGGTCTTGACGCTGTCGATTTGGCTGTTGGCTGCTTCAACTTGTTCGTTGACCAGTTTTTTGCCTTGTTTTTCAACGCCTTCGCCGCTCTTCACGAGCTCTTTGAAATACTCGCTGCCTTCCTGACCCGCTTTGGCGTAAGCGCCCAGGCCGGCCAGCCAGATTTTGCGAGCGTAAACTTTGGCGTCGCTCAGAACGCTGGCGCTTTCTTCAACAACGGCTTTCTTTTTAACGGCAACTTTCGACATGGTGCACCTCACTCTAAGTGTTTCGAGGAAACGCCCACGGAATGTAGGCTTAGGTGCACGGTATCGATGAAAATTAGAAACCGCATACTAAGCCTGTAAAAAATTGCCAGGAGCAATTTTTAACGCTGCGCCGCAACGGCCCGAAGGGTGGCCGCCAGCAGATTAAAGAAAGCGCCCGGCAGGGTGCGCCATGCGCACCACGACGCAGATGCAAGATCATCAGGTGTGCGCCGCGCGCCCGACGCAGCACCATGCTGGCGCTTGGCTGCCCACAGGCGAAACATCAGCCCTGCAGATTCTTATCCAGCACCTCTTCGATTTCCCGCTTGATGCTGCTGCTCATCGCCGACAACAGCAGGCCCAGGCTGAGCTGCACGCGCACACTGTCTTCACGCACATCAATGCTGCCATCAGCACCGCTGCGCTTGAACTCCAGGCTGTCGCCATTCCAGCGGTAACGCACGGAGTACTCGCGCGCCAGGCGCTCGGCCAGTTGCTCGGCTTTCTCGCGGGCGACTTCGCGCCCCAGGGAGTGGGGACGTTCGATGGTGATCTTGGCCATGGCATTTCTCCTCGCCAGTTAACTGCGACCTTAGGTCGCTGCGACTATAGCAAGGCTGCACGCTGCGAGCCCGAACGCCACTGCGCTTTTTATGGCTTGCAGCTTGCCACTGCCTTTTAGGTTTAGAATGACCGCCACTTTGGATGCAGCCTCTCTGTTTTAGGAAAGGGCAAGATGAACGACCCGCGCAAGAGCAGCGACAGCGAACCCACCACGCATTTCGGTTTCCAGAATGTGCCGGAAAGCCAGAAGGCGGAAAAAGTCGCCGAGGTCTTTCACTCGGTGGCA
>CAYSFN010000229.1:0-2526 GCA_964430045.1 uncultured Gemmatimonadaceae bacterium | reverse complement strand
CATTTTGTAAAAAGTGCAAATACAAAACAGAATTCAAAAGTAGCTATCATCTTAAAACTAAACATGGTATTACTGTCATTGAAACATGGAATTCTAGGTGTTAGGATAAGGAAAAGATCATAATAGAGTTGAAAGTTAGGGTCGTCTGCAAATTGGAATAATAGAATAAATTGTAAGGGATTGCAATATAAACAAGGGGATAATTAAAAAGGAAAGTGAGATTAGGTGATTGGAGTACCTTCAAATAAAGATTGAATAATATGTAATACATGTCTGACATAGCCCTTGATATCATTTGGTTTAAAAGAATTTAATGCTGTTATCACAGCTTGAAGGAGCTGTTTCTCATCTGAAATTCATTCTTTTTTGATGGAGTGTTTGAATTTGGAAAAGAATTCTTCTATAGGATTGAGCATTGGAGTATAAGGGGCGTTGAAGACAAAAGTGATTTTATTTCCAGCATGTAATGGAATGAAAGGACTTGTGTGACTTGAGGCGTTGTCGCAAAATACAATAATTTCATTATAAAGTGTATCTGTAAAATATTCTTGAATCATTGAACAGACGAATCCAAGAAAGTCTTCTTTGGTAGTTCCTCCTTTTTGGATGATTTGGCAGCCAAGTACTTGTTTTTTGGTGATGGCAGCCATGATGGAATAATTTTTTAAATTTCCTTTAATTTCTAAAGAGATTTTTTTTCCTTTTTTGCCCCAACCATAATTTGGGCAACAATTCAGACTGACACCGGTTTCATCAACAAACATGACACTGTAATCCTGAGATAAGAGTGTGATTAATTGTTTTGCGACTGCAAGTTGTTTTGTTTGGTTAGCAACGAAATTTCTTTTATCAATAGAGGGAGAAATTTTTTTGTAGGTGTAGCCTAATTTTTTGAGATAGTTGGAGAGAGTTTTTGATGAGATGTTTTGTATGTGGGGGAAATTATCTCACAGTTTTTTTTTCATTTCAGAGAGTGAGAGAATGCATCCATTATGTCCTTCAATTTGATGAATTAGAAATTCTTCATGATCTGAGTTTAGTTTTCCATTTTTTTTGTTCATAAAAGGAAAAATTTGACCAGTTTTTTGCAACCTTTTTGAAAGAGATTTTATTTTGGAAAGAGTAAGACCTGTTATTTGAGAAATTTTTTGCTCTGAAAGCAATCCTTCTAACAAATATTCTGAGGCTTTCACAAGGGATGTATCCTTTTTTGAAAGACTCTGGTTTTCCTACTTTTCTTCTTCTATCCGATTTCTAATTTCTGTTTCATTAGTTACATCATTTGGATTGGAAAATTCTTGTTGCAATTCAAAAAGATAATTCCATGCTTCATCATCATTTCATTCAGGAATTTCAATAGCCATAAATTCTGAGGGGATTCGAAAGCTTCGAAGAACGAAAATTTGATCCACAGCAGTGAAATCATACATAGTGTTTGGCATGAGCAATGGTGTTGTTGGATGTGTATACATCAATAATGTTGGCAGTGGTTTTTTCTTTGTTGTTCATATTTTTTTCTGAGGTCGAATATCAGGTAGATTAAGATCCTTTGCACTTCTTTTCATATTTTCTTGATGGATTCACAATCTTTTTTGGACAAACAGAAATTCTCCAACAGATTTCTTGTCTGGATATCAAACACAGATTTTTCTAAACTCATTAAAGTGTCCTTATTTATCCAATAAACAAAGGACTCTGCCAGTAAAGGGGTTAAAAATACAAATTTAGTCTCAACAAAAAACATTGAAGAAAAGACGAAAATTAAATTGAGCCTCTCAATTTTGGGATCATTGCAAATAAAAATAATGGCTAGTTGATCAAAATGGAATATGAGTCCCCTTTTGAATGGATCTCGAAAATCTTCCTAGATTTTAAGAAGAAAATGGATAAATCTATTGTTTTAACTTTTCTAGCAAACTTGAGTTTGATTCCAGAACTGGATAAAGTTTTTCTTTTTTTGTTTATAATCCCAATATGTCACAACCCAACACTATAGAATGAAGCAAGGCATGGCTTAATGCCAGATGGAAGTCTCGTTACCAAGTATACAACACTCTTTCACAAAGATTTATGCTTCCATCGTTTAACTCGAGAGCTATCAAAATGGACTACTTGAAATTGTATTTACAGGCACCATGTCCCATTTTTCGCATTCTGAGAGTGGACTTCCATCCACCCTATGTCACTTCCCATTCAGTCACTTCCATCGAACTGCTTAGAGGAATCGAAAGCTTGTTGGTTACCAAGAATTGACCTCCAACAGGATGATCGGAGGATAAACTACCTGACTATGACTGGCTTCTTGGAGTGTACTTTTATCTCTCTCCAGATGATTCAGAAGGATTCTTTCCCAAAATCACGAAACCAGAAAACTTTGTCACTGTTAAAGTGGATCAAGAGTATTCTTCTTCTTGTTTTTTAATTCTTCCCATTGTTCCTTTTCAAATTTTATTCTTTTTTTACTTTTTCCTGCTCCCACTCCCTCTCTCTTCTACTTCTCCCCACTTTCCTTCAGTTTTAATCTCA
>CAYSFN010000228.1:0-2536 GCA_964430045.1 uncultured Gemmatimonadaceae bacterium | reverse complement strand
GCGCATCACGCCAGAAACTCGGTGGGGGCGTGATGCGCCGCGGTCGGTTCGCGCAGGGCCGCTACCCTCTCGGCAGGCCGACCAGGAGTGAGGCGGCGATGGCCAGACCGGAGGCGACCAGGCAGATGAGCGCGATGAGCAGGTGGTCGAGGCGTTCGGGACGCAGCGGATCGAGGAACCGGCCGACGAGGTAGCCGCCCACGAAGCCGCCGCCGTGCGCGTAGTTGTCGATGCCGGGCATGATGAGGCCGAAGACGCCGAGCATGATCGCGTACCCGACCGCCTGGCTGTGGACGGCGCTGCTGCCGCTCCGCCGGCCGTAGTAGACCAGCGCGCCGAGCAACCCGAAGATCGCCGCCGATGCCCCGACGGTGAACTGCGCGCCGCGCAGCATCGGCAGCGGGATCCAGGTGAGATACGCACCCGCGACCGAACTGGCCGCGAAGCCGCAGACGCCGGCGACGGTGTAGAGGATGACGGTGCGTCCGGGTCCGTAGATGTCGGCTGTCGCAGGTCCGAGCTGACGCACCCACATCATGTTGAAGACGACGTGCAGCAGGCTGCCGTGGAGCCATCCGGCGCTGAGCACCGTCCACCAGCGGCCGTAGCCGAACACCGGGACGGCACCGCTCGATCCGAACACGAACAGGCTCGCGATGTCAGGCGACAGCAGCGAGAACAGCCCGCCCATCCCGATGCGGCCACCCGAGGCCAGCAGCGTCAACAGGTACAGCACGCCGCACGCGCCGATGATGAACGGGACGAACCCCAGGTCATGGCCAAGCCGGCGCAGCAGCGGCGCGTAGCCCCAGAGTCCCGGGTTGCGGCGGCCGCAGTTGAGGCAGACGGGATCGCGGACCCCCACCAGCGTGCCGCAGCTCGTACACACCACGGCGCCTTCAGTCTGTCGCTTGAACATCAGGGGAATTGTCGTCGATCCAGCTCAGGGAAGGGAAAAGGAGAGAGGAGAAAGGCAGAAGGGCAGAGCAAAGGAGGAAGGAGGAAGGAGGAAGGAGGAAGGAGGGAGGAGAACGGCGGACGGCGGACGGCGGAAGGCGGGAGCAGTGGGGTACGGCGCGTTCCCCGTCCCTCGACGTTGCTCGGGACGACCTGAGCGGAGTCGAAGGCCGAACGCGCCGTGCGAGCGCAAGAAGCAGAATAGCGGGTGGCGGGTAGCCGAGGGAGGGCGAGATGCGGCTGGCTTCGAACGTGTTCGACGTGTGGGCGTTTCAGCGGCAGGGGGGCGACGTGCGGTTCCTGCTGCTCCACGCCTCGATGGAGAAGGCGCATCGCCACTTCGGTGGTGGTCGCTTCTGGCAGATTCCGAGTGGCGTGGCCGACGACGATGAGGCCATCACCGATGCCGTTGCGCGCACACTGGATGGATTCGGCCTCGTCCCGAAGGCGATATGGGCCGGCGAGCATGCCTACATCATCTACAACCGGCGCTTCGCGGAGATGCAGATCATCGGCGTCTACGCCGCCGAAGTGGCAGACGCCACGGTGCGCCTCGATCCTGCGGAGCACGCCGAGTCCGCCTGGCTGCCTTACGCCACCTGCCTCGAACGCGTCCACTACCGGGGCCTGAAAGATGGACTCCGTTCCGTTCAGGAATACGTAACCGGCCCCGCACGCCCGGCCCCCGAGCTCTGCTTGTTCCCGTGATCGACACGGCCGTGCGCCGTGAGACCACGACGCGCTCAACTCGAGCGGGGTGTCGGGCTAGCCATTTCGGTGGGCCCATGCGCGTGCCCGCCGATGAGCGTTGCCGTGGGAGGGCGCCAGCGCCAGGAGCACGGCTGGAACTGGGACGGGCGGCCGTGTGGCCGCCCGTTGTTGAGCTAGAACTGGAACCGCAGCCCCAGTTGCACGATACGTGGCGCGTCGTACGAGCCGGACCCGACCCACTGCATGAACGTCGGGCTGTTGATACCCGCGTCAGGGTTCAGGTACCTGGTGTGGTTCATCACGTTGGACGCCTGCGCGCGGAACTCGACGCGGTAGCGGCCAATCGGGATGTTGCGGAACACCGAGAAGTCGAGGTTCCACACCGCGGGGCCGCGGAAGGCCATACGGCCCGAGTTGCCCCACTGCAGCCCCGTCGGATTCGAGAGGACGCTCGTGTCGATCCACTTCACGTCGCGACTCGGGTCGTTGATGTAGTTGAGGTCGCCGCTCTGATTGGCCGTGATCGCGCCAGCACCCGGCGCCAGCAGCGTCGGGTTGTTGCCGCCGATGGTGAACGGCGTGCCGGAGAACGCCGAGTAGATACCGTTGATCTGCCAATCCTTCGCGAGGTACCCGAGGATGCTCGAGCTGTTGCGCGCCCAGGGCAGTTCGTACACGAAGCCCATCTGGAAGACGTGCGTGCGATCGTAGCTGCCGCGCGCGTAGTTGCGATCGAACTGGCTCGGGATGTTCCAGCTCAGGCCCGTCCACCCGTCTTCGTCGGCCATGTTCATGGCCTTGCTCCAGGTGTAGGCGCCCTTGAGCAGGAGCCCGTTCTTGAACGGACGGTTCACGGCGAGCTGCAGCG
>CAYSFN010000227.1:0-2557 GCA_964430045.1 uncultured Gemmatimonadaceae bacterium | reverse complement strand
CTGCCGATGACCGTGACGGTCTTCAGCCGCAGGCCGTTCGCCACGAAGGCGGCGAACTCGTCCTGGTCCATGTTCCGGTAGGCGCCCTTCATCTGCGGTTCCGTCACGGCGTGGGGCTGGAAGATCATCATGCCGCACTCCGTTCTTGCCAGGAGTTGCTCAAATTTATCGAACTTGGCCTTCGTCTTCAGGAAGTGATGGAAGATGGACAACGCAATAATTATGTCAAACTTGATCGGCGAAAATTCAAAGATGTCGCCGTGAACGATCTCGAATTGACGTTCGCAAGCGTCGCGTATGTCGCGAAGGAATTCGAAGTGCCGGGTTGTGTGCTCGACGGCGGTGACGCGAAATCCCCCGGCCGGCTGTAGATGAGGCATGATCATGCCCACGCGTTCGTCGCCGTGATTGGTCGGCACGTGCGCGAAATCAGGATGCAGGATCGGCGCATAGACGCGTCCGAATTCCTTCACATACTGATCGACCCGCTGTTTCAGATCCTCGGAAGCCGGTTTCATGCGCTCGTCCCTGTGGCGGCGCACGCCGCTTCACTGATCCGGCAGGGGCCAGTCGAGCGCGCGCGCCAGTCGTTCCGCGTTGCGTTTTGAAATCTCTTCGCCGGCCAGACGCGGTTTCAGCCCGGCGTTCAGAGCGTAAAAATCATCCCTGAACGTCGCATCTGAACGCCATCGGATAATCAGATCAAGGACTTCCTGCGCCGTCGTGAAATAGAAGGGATAGTCCGGACCCAGTTGCTCGATCCGCGCCGCATAGGGGCGGGTGATGAGCGGCATGTCGCAGCGGACGCAGTCGAGCGCGCGATTCGACCCGGCCCAGTCCGCGTGCGGCTGCTCCACGCCCAGGGTCATGTCACAGGCCGAAAGGGCGTTCGGCATCTGATCGCCGGGGATGTACTGATCGACCGTCACCAGGTCGTCGGGCAGCGCATAGTTCCGCGCCACCTTGCCCGCGAACACGAAGCGCGCGTCGGGAACGTAGTGCCTGACCAGATGGCGTATGCCGAGGAAGGACTTGGGCATGGACGCCTGGTCGATCCGTCCCATGAAGCCCAGGATGAAGCCGTCGCCCCACTGGCGGCGGAATTTCTGCGTCAGGGGGTCATCCTTGCGGGGCGTGAAATCGTCGCGGCCCGGCTGTTCCAGCAGGATGGTCTGGATGCCCAGCCCGTGTTTCGCCATGCTGTTTTTATAGAGAGCGTCCATCGCCCGTGTCATCACCGCGACATGGGTGGCCTGAGCATAGATGGCGATGTCTCTTCCCAGTGCGGCTGCGACATCGCCATCATACATGGACAAATAGAGCGTTTTTATACCTCGCGCGTGCGCTTGCTCCAGTATCTCCGTATTGCTGCGGATATAGACGAGATCCCAGTCATCTTCCGGCAATTCGACGAGGCGTTCGATGTCACCGGCTTCCTGATTCTCAGGATCAAACAGGACGCCGTTATAATAGACATCGGCCACTCTGCTCATCCATCGCAGGGTAGCCAGTTCATTGATCCTGTCCCCGCCGATGGGATTTAGATGGGACAGGTGCGAATAGATCGCAAAAATTCTCGGACGTTTTCTGACGACCGGCGTAGGTTCGACTTTCGACTGCGGCTGGGTTTTGGAGCGTCGGGTTTTCTGACGGGTGGTCATTGGAAGCCCCAGCGACGAATGAAGTCTGAGAAAGCGACGGCGTTGTGTTCAGAGTCGGAATAGGCGCTGGAAAATGCTGCCAGGCTGGAGCGAACGTCCGATCGTCTAGCGTCAGCTTTCAGAATGAGATCAACGGCTTCGTCCACATTTTCAAAAATGAGGTTTTGCTCCCTCAAGATCGGATAAACTGCTGCAGGTCCGCCAAGCGGCGCCATAACCGGCCAGTTACGCACGACCGGAACAGTCCCATGATGCATGGCTTCGTTGACGACTTCATGGGTGCCTTCGCGCAGGCTGCACGACAGCAGAAAATCCGTTCCAGCGAACCATGCCGGGATGTCGTCCGTGTATTGCTCCACGGTCACGACGCCTTCAGGAAATCCAGCCATACGCGCTTCAAATTCCGCCTTATAGGCAGACTCATCAGTGTCATCTTCGGCGGGGAAGTATCGTCCGGCGAAGCGCAGTGACCAGTCGTGACCGGTCCGGTCGCGAAGCTTCTCAAGGATATCTAGAGCCATATGGGGCTGTTTCACCCGATGAATCGTGCCGAGCATTCCGAGGACTCGAGCCGGCGCACCGCGTTGAGCCAAGGGAGATACAGCCTTGACGTTCGGGAGGATGATGGAAGGGATTTTGGCGATCCGTTCGCCATGGTCCATTTCCATCAGATTGCGTACAGGCTCGGAGACATAAATTATGCCATCGACCCCCCCCCAATTAATCATCCAGGGCCAGACGGAGAATGCTTCATAAGCGTGGAGATGAAGAAACAGCTTCTGGTTGGGTTTGAGACTATGTGAGGCCCAGACCGCGTTGCCGGATGCAAATTCACAGACAACGACGTCAGCGGAGAGAACCGGCGACACCGCAGGGTGATCGAATACGGCAGCGTA
>CAYSFN010000226.1:2207-2559 GCA_964430045.1 uncultured Gemmatimonadaceae bacterium | reverse complement strand
GGGGTGTAACTAAAATCTGATTGTGGCAAAAACAAAAATAATCCATACTTAAAGTATATGAAAATAGGAATTTTTGCCGGCACCTTTGATCCGATCCATAATGGGCATGTTGAATTTGCAAAGACAGCCATCAGTCAGGCGGGCTTTGATAAAGTTATTATCGTCGCTGAAAAAGAACCGTATCGAAAAAAACCGCATGCTACGTGGGACCATCGCCAGGCAATGATTGAGCGGGCAACTGAAAAGATTGATCAGGTTGATCATGATTATCATTTTGCTGCAGCCTTGGCTCACAGACATACAATGAAAGACATGCTTGCGATTGCTCAGGGACACTACGGATCAGAAAATG
>CAYSFN010000226.1:0-2197 GCA_964430045.1 uncultured Gemmatimonadaceae bacterium | reverse complement strand
ATTTGAGCATATGCATCGGTGGCACGATATCGCCAGGCAAGAACAGTACGGCGGCTTTGTCGTAGCACTCCGAGATGAGCATACCGAAACGTGGCTGAAAGATACGATTGAAGGAATCGGCGAAAGCGGGATTGCTGCATCAATCAGGCTAATTCCTAACCAGCATCCGCGCATAAGTTCAGGTGTGATACGCTCGGCTATTGCTGCGCGGCAACCGGTCGAAAACCTGGCCGACAACGTGCGTAACTACATAGCCCAACACAATCTTTATACCGGCTAAAGTCTAAGCTCCAATAATCTGCACCACATTCCAAAGACCGCTATTATTATCTATTTGTTGTAATCTGTTATCTAAAACGCTTATGCTATACTAACCGTGTGATCGCAACACAAACATATTCGCTCCTCGTTGTAGGAGGGTTTTTAATGGCAGGATACCTTATTGTCCGACTGCCGCTTCTAAGCCGCGCCTACTTGCCTGGATCGCTTGTTGCAGGGATGTTGTTATTAATTCTTGGCCCGGGTATTGCCGGCCAATATTTTCCCGACTGGCAACTAAACAGCCAGTTTTACGAATTTTGGAGACAGCTTCCCAAACAGCTTATAAATATTGTGTTTGCTTGTCTTTTTTTAGCGCGTCCACTGTTTCCATTAAAAAAAATGTGGAAGCTGGCAGGCCCTCAGGTTGCCTTTGGGCAAATGCTGGCTTGGGGCCAGTATGCCCTGGGCGGTTTAGTAACAATGCTTATTTTGATACCATTTTTTAAAACCCGGGACATAACGGCAGCTTTAATCGAGATCAGCTTTGAAGGCGGCCATGGTACTGTTTCCGGGCTTGCGCCGGTTTTTGATAATCTCGGCTTTCATGAAGGCCAGGAAATTGCTCTGGGACTGGCAACATTGAGTCTTTGTACTGCACTCATCAGCGGAGTCTTGCTAGTGAATTGGGGCCGCAAACGCGGCCATATTAAATCAGTGCATAAAGCAAATCTGCGTGAGAGAATTTATCACCGCCGGATCATTCATGAACTCAACAAACAGGGGATCAAGCTACGCGAACATCTTACGCCGCGCTGGATCATTAGCCACATTATCTTAATTGCCCTGGCTGTCTTCTTCGGCTGGCTTATTTACCAAGGGCTGCTGCTGGTTGAAGCCAATACATGGGGTAAACACGATGTCACAGCACTCCGTTACGTCCCGTTCTTCCCGTTCTGTATGTTTGGCGGCATGATCGCCCAGGTTATTTGGTCTAAGCTGGGTTTTCAAACTTCAAGGCCGCTTATTGAACTCCTCAGCAGCATTGCACTCAGTATCCTCATAGCCACAGCCGTTGCCACAATGTCAATAAACACCATAGGTAGTAATATAGGCATTTTTGTAGTACTCGCTATTACCGGTATCGCATGGATCTTGTTTGGCTTCACCATTCTAGCCCGGCATATGTTTAAAAAGCATTGGTTTCAAAACGGCATTGTCAACGCCGGCCAGAGCATGGGCATGACTGCTACAGGCCTGCTGTTTCTCAATATGGTGGATCCTAACGACAAAACTAACGCTACCGAAAGCTTCGGCTTCAAGCAACTAATGTTTGAACCGTTCGTCGGCGGCGGCATCATCACTGCTCTTGCCATGCCCGCAATCATAGCAATCGGCCTCCCAACCTTTACCGCCATAGCCGCCGGCGTCTGCGTCTTCTGGATGACCATCGGCCTGATCTACTTCGGACGTAAGTAGGCGTCGATGATCGGCAATAAGCAGAGAGTAAAGAATGTAGTATGTAGCAAGTAGTACGTAGTAAGCAAAACGCAAAACGCAAAAAGCAAAAAGCAAAAAGCAAAGCATTCGACAGGCTCAGCTCAAGAAGGCAATGTGCAAAAAGCAAAGCATTCGACAGGCTCAGCTCAGGAAGGTAATGTGCAAAAAGCAAAGCATTCGACAGGCTCAGCTCAAGAAGGTAATGTGCAAAAAGTAAAAAGCAAAAAGCAAAACGCAAGAAGCGTAGTATGTAGTAGGCGGATCGCGGGAGCGGTTTATTATGTATCCCTCCTTCGCTAAGGCTTCCTTCTACGCTGAAGCTTCGGAGGACAAGTCGGTGGGCAGGCAAATATGGGCGCGTATGTGCCCCCTAGTACCTATACCTCAATTTGGCGCTCGTTGTAAAACCCAACATGCTTATGGTAGAGTACTATCATGG
>CAYSFN010000225.1:0-2564 GCA_964430045.1 uncultured Gemmatimonadaceae bacterium | reverse complement strand
CCCGCCGGGTGTTCTCGTGGCATGCCGTCCTCGTCCAGTTCATGCGCCAGGTCCGACGCGAGGCAACGAGCGTCCTGGGGAACTGGCCGTTTCTCGGCATCCTCGCCCTCGGGCTCTTCGTCCTCATCCAGGCCGCGAGTTCCACCGGGAACATCTTCGGGATGCCCGTCCATCCCCGCACGCACCTGATGCTCGAGGCGATGCAGGGCGGGTACGCGATCATCCTGTTGCTCGTGGTCGTCCTCTACAGCGGTGAGCTGATCTGGAAGGAACGTTCGCTCGAACTGGACGAGGTCGTCGATGCGATGCCGACGCCGAGCGGCGTGTACTTCGGCGCCAAACTGACGGCGCTCCTGCTGGTGATTGCCGTCCTGCTGCTTGCGGGCGTGCTGGCCCTGATCGGCTTCCAGCTCTCGCGCGGCCACACTGATCTCGAACTCGGCCTGTACGCACGGGGCGTCGCACTCACCGCCGTCCATCCAGTCCTGATGATGGTCCTCGCGTGTGTCTGCCACGTCGTGGCGCGCGGCAGGCTCGCGGGCTACGGGCTCGTGATTCTCTTCATCATCACCTGGGATTTCCTCGAAGAGTTCGGGTTCGAGCATCACCTCTACCGCTTCGCGAGCCTTCCGCCGACGCCATGGTCCGACCTGAACGGCTACGGACCCTTCCTCGCGCCGTTCGGCTGGTACAGCCTCTACTGGGGGTTCGTCGCGCTCGTGCTGGTCGGGCTGTCGACTCTGTTCTGGAGGAGAGGGACCGACGACGGCTGGCGGTCGCGCTGGGCCGGCGCGCGTCTGCGATTCCGCGGCCCTGTTCGCGCCGTGATCGCCCTCGGGGTCATGGGGTTCGTTGCGTCGGGCTCATGGATCTTCTACAACACCAGCGTCCTGAACGAGTACGTGCCGAGTCCCGAAGCGGCGGAGCGCCGCGCGCGTTATGAGCGGCTGTATCGGCAGTACCAGGGCATCGATCTGCCGCGGATCATCGCGGTGCGCGCCGACGTGGACATCTTCCCTGACCGGAGGAGCGTGGAGATTCGCGGCACCTACCGCATTCGGAATCAGTCCGCCGAACCGCTCCGCGAGCTCCACGTGAGCATTCCGGAGCGGGTCCGCATGAACCGTCTCGCCCTTCCCGCCCACGACGTCATCCTCCAGGACGACGAGCTTGGCTACGGCATCTACCGGCTGCTCGAACCGCTCGAACCGGGTGAGGCGATCGACGTCGGCTTCGATCTCACGGCGGGGAACCGCGGCTTTGTCAATCACGGGACGGAGACTGCGGTCACCGGCAACGGGACCTACTTCACCAAGCGGGACTTTTTTCCGGTCATCGGCTACGACGCGCACCGGCAGCTCGCCGATCCCGACGAACGGCGGCGGCGCAAACTGGAGCCCGTGCTCCGCCTTGCCGGCATCGACGATCTCTCCGCGCGGCGGAGCACACCCCGTGCCCCTGACGCCGACCGGGTCGACTTCGAGACCACGGTATCCACCACCGCCGACCAGATCGCCGTCACGTCGGGCGAGCTGCAGCGCGAGTGGGTCGAGGGCGGACGGCGCTACTTCCACTACCGCGCCGAGCTGCCCATCACCCACCACTTTGCCTACGCATCGGCGAGGTACGCGGTGACGCGCAGCGAGTGGAACGGCGTCGTGATCGAGGTCTACCATCATCCCGCGCACGACCGCAACGTCGGCCGCATGGTCGACGCGGCCAGCAAGTCGCTCGCCTATTTCACGGCGAACTTCGGCCCCTACCAGCATCGCCATCTGCGGATCGTCGAGTTCCCGCGCCATGTCCGTGATGCCACGTCGTTTCCCGGCCTGATCGCATTCTCCGAGGCGATGGGGTTCAACGCCCGCCTCGATGGCGCGGAGGCGATCGACTATCCGTTCTACGTCACGGCGCACGAGGTCGCGCACCAGTGGTGGGGTCAGCAGTTGGTCGGCGCCAACGTGCAGGGTGGCGGCATGCTCCACGAGTCGCTCGCGCAGTACTCGGCGTTGATGGTCCTGGAGAACGAGTTCGGGCGGCAGGGGATGCGCCGTGTGCTCGCCTACGAGCACGACTGGTACCTTCGCGGTCGCGCGGGCGAGCGCGCTGCAGAGCCACCGCTCGCGCTCGTCGAACGGCAGGACTACGTGTACTACCACAAAGGCGCGCTGGCCATGTACGCGCTTCGCGATGCTGCCGGTGAGGCGCAGCTCAACCACACGCTGTCGCGGTACCTCTCACATGTCGCCTTCGGGGGGCCGCCCTACACCACGACGGCCGAATTCCTCGAGGAGATCCGCCCGGTGGTGCCCGCGGGGGCGGCGCATCTGGTCGAGGACCTGTTCGAGACGATCACGACGTTCAGAACCGGGGTCGTCGCCGCGACGTCCACCGGGCGCGCGGACGGCACGTTCCTCGTCCGGATCGAGTTGGAGGCTCACAAGCTGCGGGGCGACGGCGCCGGCGCCGAGCGGGAGATCCCGATCGGCGATTGGATCGACATCGCGGTCTTCGGCGAGCGCGCGCCTGGCGAGGAGAGCGGGCCCATGCTCCTGCTGGAGCCG
>CAYSFN010000224.1:0-2587 GCA_964430045.1 uncultured Gemmatimonadaceae bacterium | reverse complement strand
ACCCTTATCAGGTAAACATGATCAATGAGAAGGAACGAAAACAATAAATGGGAACTGGTTTGATGTAAAAAATAAGTATATCGGATTGAAAGTTGAAACGAACGATGATCTGATTTATGGGTGGCTAAAAGTTAGTATAAGGGATACAACTGGAATCATTCTTCATGAAGTTTCTGCTAAGAACAGTTGCTCTTAATAGAACCCGTTTTTGCGGACGGTACGTCCGCGGGAAAAGGATCACCTGAGGTATATATATCATTCTTTTCCCCGACAATATAGATGGCAATCATTTAAAAATGTACCTGACGGGAATGCTGTGATAGCCTGTTATGGACCGTTTTTCGTAAGTTTGTCATCCGATCAAAACAAATTGACGACATGACCATCCGTGAAGCACAGCAGACCGTTGATCAATGGATCAACTCAACCGGTATCCGGTATTTCAACGAACTGACCAATACGGCCATTCTGATGGAAGAAGTGGGGGAGGTGGCCCGTATCATGGCCCGTCAGTACGGGGAACAGTCTTTCAAAGAATCGGATAAAAAGATCGACCTGGCCGATGAAATGGCTGATGTGTTGTTCGTGCTGATCTGCTTAGCCAATCAAACGGGTACAGACCTGACGGATGCGTTGCGAAAAAACCTCGATAAAAAAACAAAGCGCGACGGGGAGCGTCACCGCAACAATGAGAAGCTGAGGTAGGCGTTCAGCTACGGCAGGGACTCAGGCCTGCCCATAAGCCTTATTCTACAAAAGGATTGTCATGTTCAGCCGCTGCTGCCGCCTGTTCGGCTTCATGCGCCGCATGTAAGCGTCCCCTTGCGAAATCAATGGCAAAGTCCACGAACACTTTATATGCCTGTGTGAAAGAAAACCTGCTTTCGGAGATCTTATCCACGATATTTCTCCTGTTCAGGGTATTGATGAACTGTTTCCGGGATTCGCTGTCCCGCAGCTGTTTGTTGTGCTGGATCAGTTCGGCATACGCCGAATGGTCGAAATAATCGTCAATTTTCTCCAGGTCGAACTCGGCATACTGGATCTCCTCCATAAAATTCTTGCTGTCCTTGTCCAGTTCGTAGCACAGGATTCCGAAGAAAACGCAGATATCCCGGCTGAGCTGTTCATTGGTCTCATTCGAAAGGATAAAAGCGTAATCGCTTTTGATCTCCAGGTCGAAACCGAAGCTCTCTTTGAAAAATTGCTCATAAAAAGCGGCGTTGTTCTTCAGCTCAACGAATTTACCGTCGCTTGCAAGGATAAACTTGCCGTCCAGCAGGTCGCTTACAATGTCTTTGTGGTATCTAGGAAAGTCCATGTTTGGTCATTTTGATTTTCGGTACACGTAAATTCATTTGGGTGGTACGGATCACCTGCCTCTCTGCATCGGGATCCACTTCCAGATCGATGCCTTCTTCAAACAGCAGACCTGATAGTGAAAAAAACTTATCCGTATCAAGCTGTTTGTATTCCCCTTTCAGCTTTTTACCGGCCCATTCGAAATAATTGCCGATTGGCAGGGCCCGCATCATCTCGTCACGGTATTTATCTTTATTGAACACCCACATCTCGGCCGGGGTCTGCTCATCGTCAATAATGATGGCTTCATCGTTGGAAAACTGCTCGACATATTCCTTGGCATTGAAATACATATCGTTGCTGTAAGGCGAATGGCGGTACAGCTTGAAAACCTTCGGTACCGGTGACTTGTGCGGGTGCTTGAGGAATTCGATAAATCCCGTAAGGATCAGCGACTCCGTGCGTATCCGGTCGATCAGCGGCAGCAGCTCGTTGGTCAGGATCTTCGATTGTTTCAGCAGTTCATCGTTGGTCTGCACCAGAAAAACATAGAGCTTCTCAAATTGCAGCCTGACCATCTCATCGTCAAAATTCAGCCTGCGGATATTGACAAAATTCGAAATCTCGAACAGCTTATTGGTAACGGACCCGGAATGGTTAATGTCTAAGATGGTATTGAGGGGCGTGATGTAATAGTCGATCCAGAATGACGCCTTGCGCACCTTTTCCCTGTAATCGATCTTTTCCACGTTGGACTTGAGTTCCCGTGTTTCGGCCAGCAGGCGGATCGTGTTTTTCTCCACGGATTCCGCAAATTCTTTGATCTCGCTGTACAGGTCGGTGATCCGTTGTCCCAGGATCAGCCGGTCTTTGCCGATCCCTTCGCGGATTTTTTTGAACAACGCGGCGATCGAATGCTCGAATTTTTCGATCGTTTCGGGCAGCAGGGGCCGGAATTCATGCATGATGAATTCTAAGAAATTGAAATACACGCTCCGGATCTCGAAATCGTCACCGAGCTTTTTGATGATCTTATATTCCTGCAGCTGCTGGAGGACATTGGTCTCCTGCTCTTTAAAAACCTGGTTCAGCTTTTCTTTCTTCAGGAATCCGTCCTTCGACTGGGCGTCGAATAAGGCCTTTACCGTATCGTAGTAGTTATAAAGGAAATACAGGATGCTCTTGGGTTCTGCTCTCATGGGGTCATTGATTTAGGCATTGGCCGTTTCCGTTTTTTCACCATAGATGGCATTCAGCTTTTCGTTGATATTGATCTTGCCCGGCG
>CAYSFN010000223.1:1816-2618 GCA_964430045.1 uncultured Gemmatimonadaceae bacterium | reverse complement strand
GGTGCAATCAAATATATTTGATAAAAACTCAACGCTTGAATCTTTTGACCCATTATCCCTAACGTGCCAAATAACAGGCATATCAAGAGTTTTAATATTTTCTATCAACCCAGAAACAAGACTATCAAGTTTAGATAATCCGTTCCAAGATAGTGTAAGTATATGTAGTTTCATTTTGCTAATGCTTTTCTAACTGGGTATTTATTATTTTTACATTTTTTACAATATATTTTATCATATGCTAAAATGCTAACGAATTTTCTCTTTATGTTATATCCACATTCGCACTTTAATGTGAAAATCGACTGATTATCAACATATGTTCCGTCAATTATTGAAAAATTATTTTTAATACAAAACTTTTCTAATTTATAATATTGTATATTAGCAGCATTGCTCTGATAAGCGGTACTCAAATCCATAGCAAAACAATTTACGTTTAATTTATTATTAATATCAAATAGTATTTCGTTAATATTTTTGCCACGTATTTCATATAGTTTTACATTATTATTTATACAAAGGTCTCTTTTTTCTTGATCTAATTTCATTCTTCTTTCTAAATTATTACTTTTAAACTTTGATATATTTTTATAATGCTGTTCACCATTAAATTCGAATGCAACTCCAATTTGTGAACAATAACCATCAAGTTCCATTTGGTTACCATTAGAATTAATTAACCAAGATGGTTGCGCCTTAACAAAATTATTATTAAATATATTATTAAAACAAATTCTAGTGACTCTTTCAAATAATCCGGAAGCACTTTGATTTCTACCCCAATTCATATTCTGGTTGC
>CAYSFN010000223.1:0-1806 GCA_964430045.1 uncultured Gemmatimonadaceae bacterium | reverse complement strand
TCAGGACACCAGTGCCCATTTTTCACAGATCCTATTTTACTATAAAATACATGAGAAAATTTACACCTCCACTTCAACTTTTGATTAATAACATATTTTTCAGATAGACATACGCCCTCTTTTTCTAAGCCCATTTTTCTACAAATATCTATATTATATTTTGTAATTGGTCTTTTGTTATGGCATTTACTACATTTGCATTTACTTATTGATACTATTAATCGTTTACTGTTTTTTATTTTAACAATATTATCATTTTTACATTTTATTTCACAAAAATCAGAATAAAAATTTCCAGAAACTAATGTATAGTTCTTTTTATTTAAGGTGCGTAATAATTTACAATTAAAACATTTTAAATTACCAGTATATATTCTATGTAATTCTTGGGCTGAAAAAATAACATTACACTTTTTACATAAAATATTATCATTTTTAATTAGAAAATTATTTTTAGATTTAATTGTTATTCTGCATTTTATGCACCCATGCCATTTTCTACGAATTTCAGAAAATCTTCTTAATATGACATGATTATTTTCACACTCCCATTTCAATACCCCATTGTTAACTTTATAATCGCCTATTGTAACTTTTAATTTATTTTTTGCAGCAAATTCATAAATAACCTTATGATCTGTTCTTTGACCAATATCATAACAACGTCTGCACCATGATTTTATACCTCGGTAAAATTGAGAACTCCATTCATGTCCCATAGAGCATCTCCATTTAACTTTTTTATTATAATCATATTCAGAATCCAAACATTCTCCATTGTGTTTTTTGGCATAATTCTGACATTCTGTAATTGTTATTTTACCCATTTTTTATTAAGCCCCTGATATTATTAATTCGATTATTAGAAGTCCATTTATTAATAAATATCTTTTTAGCTTCTTGATACAGTAATGAGGTGCCTATTTTTTTACTAGTACCTTTACCAAAATGCTTTAATGGTGTATGAACCACTTTACTTACAATTCCTAATTCCTTGGCCCGAAAACCGAGGTCAGTATCTTCAAAATAACAAAAGAACTCAGTACTAAATGGCCCCTCATCTTCTGGTAACACCAATCTGTCCCATGTGCTTATTTGTGCCGTTATGTTCCATCCACTTAAATACCCATATCCATTCATTGGGTATTTACTAGATTCACAAACAAAATTAAGATTGATATCAAGACAACCAACTGTTGGTCCCACAATAGATCCATCAGATGCGGCTTCAATTAATGATAATGTCCAAGAATTATGTTCACCCTGTACTTTAATATCATTGTTTAGAAACATCGCATATTCAAATCCCTGTTTTTTTGCATATGAAAAGCCCGCATTACAAGCTTTTCCGAAACCAAAATTCTTTTCTAAACGAATAACATGACAATTATTGGTGGAAACTAAATTTTTAGTATCATCATAACTACCATTATCGACAATGATAAGTAAATGATCATTGGGCAATGAACTTAACATTTCTATTGCTCTTTTTGTATAATGCCAATTATTCCAAACTGGCATTATAATTGCTAATTTTTTCATAACTTCCTTATATACAAAGATCAAGAATGCTTTTTGCTACTTTATCCCACGTGAATTTATCAACTGTTTCTTGCATGTTTTTGGAAAATTTATTTACCAAAGAAGTATGTTCTGAAACTGCTGTTTGTAATTTTTTCGCAGCATCTTTTGTATCTATTTCAAAATGAACGGCATATGGGTTAAACATCCAGTATTGATGATCTCTTGGTGCACGAATTATATTCCCATCAACCAGTATGGAATTATTATCATTACAAAAATCTA
>CAYSFN010000222.1:0-2634 GCA_964430045.1 uncultured Gemmatimonadaceae bacterium | reverse complement strand
GCGGCACGCCCCAGGGCGGCACCTTCCGCCCGGCGATCTCCGTGGACACCGTGCATCCGGACTCGCTGAAGCGCGACACGGCCGCCGGCCCGCCCCTCCCATCCCTGACCAAGGCGGTGGCGGGCCTCGCGGGGACCGTCGAACTCACGGCGATCGACCGCCGCGGCGCGGAACTGGAGATCGACCGCGCGGAATCGCGGATGGCGGAGTACGCGGTCGAGATCCACAAGAAGTTCGCGATCTCGATCGCCTGTCTCATCTTCGCGCTCCTCGGTCCGCCCATCGCGCTGCGGTTCCCCCGCGGCGGGGTCGGCCTCACCCTCGGCGTCAGTCTGGTGGTCTTCTCGGTGTACTATGTGGGTCTGATCGCGGGCGAGCCGCTGGCCGACTCGCGCAAGGTGCCGCCCTGGGTGGCCATGTGGGCCGCCAATGCCATCCTCGCGGTGGTCGCGATCGTCCTCGCCTGGCGCATGGGGCGCGCCGGCGCGACGGCACGCGGCGGCGAGGTCGGCGAGTGGCTGGACCGGCTGCTCCCCCGACGCAGGCGGCGCGTATGAGACGCTCGCTGGTGCGGCCGCTGGATCGCTACATCTTCGGCGAGTTCGCGCGGATCATGACCATCACGGCCCTGGGGTTCCCCCTGCTCGTGATCATCATCGACCTGACCGACAACGCCGACAAGTACCTCGCCCGCGACATTCCGGTGGGGCAGCTCGCGCTGAGCTACCTGTACTACATTCCCGAGTCGATGTTCATGGTGCTCCCCGCGGCGGTGCTGTTCGCCACGGTCTTCACCATCAGCGCGTTGACGCGGCATGCCGAGGTGACGGCGGCCAAGGCGTCGGGGATCTCCTTCCAGCGCCTGATCCTGCCGATCGCCTTCGGGGCCCTGCTGACGACGGGGGTCGGCTTGGTCGTCGGCGAACTGGTCCCCGTCGGCAACGCGCGCCGCAATCAGATCCTCGGCGAGAAGGAGGCCCGCGGCCAGACGGCGCGGTACAGCTTCACGTACGCCGCCGACGAAGGGCGCGTGTACAAGATCGCGCAGGCACGCTCCGACTCGGGCACCGTGCGGGACATCGAGATCGAGCGGCACGGCGGCCGCCTCGGACTGGCGACGCTGGTCACGATGTCGCCGCGCGGGTTCTACCAGCCGGGCATCGGCTGGACCTTCGAGCGCGGCACGCTGCACGTCGTGCCCGACGACTCGACCGTCCACACCATCCAGTTCCGCTCGATGGTCGACCGGCGCTTCCGCGAGCGCCCGGCGGACCTGCTGCAGAACCCCAAGGCGCCGCAGGAGATGCCCCGTGGCGAACTCGCCCGCTTCATCACGGCGATGGAACGCTCGGGCGTGGACATGCGCGGACAGCGGGTGGACCGGATGCTGCGGATCGCCATTCCGGTCACCTGCCTGATCATCTTCATGTTCGGCGCCCCGCTCGCCACCAGCAACCAGCGGGGCGGTGCCGCCTACGGCATCGGCATCGCACTCGGCACGACGGTGATCTTCCTGATGCTCGTGCAGCTCACCAAGGCCATCGGCAAGCAGGGGGTCACCAGTCCGGAGCTGGCGGCGTGGCTGCCGAGCATCGCGTTCGGTGTCGCGGGGCTGTGGCTGCTGGCGCGCGTGCGCACATGACGGCGGTCCGGCGACCCACGGAGGAGCTGCCGATCCCGCTCCGGGTGGCGGTCGGCGCGCTCCGGCCCATGACCGTCGTGGGGCGGGCCGTCTTCCTGCAGGTGCTGGGCGGCATCGGGTCGCGCGTGCTGTTCCTGCGCGACGTCGTGCGGGCCCTGCCCGAGATCGCGACGTGGCGGCCGCTGGTGGTCGGGCAGATGCGCGCGATCGGCGTCGGCTCGCTGCCGCTGACGGCGATCGTCGCGGCGGTCATCGGCGGCGTCATCGCGCTGCAGGTGCGCTATCAGTTGTTCCCGGGCATCCAGCTCTCGGTGGTGGGCTGGTCCGTGCGGCAGATGATCGTGCTCGAGCTCGGCCCCCTGATCACGGGGCTCGTCCTCACGGGGCGCGTGGGCGCACGCATGACCGCCGAACTGGGCACGATGCGGGTCACCGAGCAGATCGACGCGCTCGAGACCCTCGCGTTCGACCCCGTCGCCTACCTCGTCGTCCCCCGGCTCATCGCCGCCACCCTGATGCTGCCGCTGCTGGTCATCTTCGCGAACATCGTGGGGGTCTCGTCGGGGCTCCTCGTCGCCATCAGCAGCACCGACGTCACGCTCGCGCAGTACCTCGACGGCGTCCGCCTCGGCTACGCCGACTTCCAGCTCATGTACAGCTTGCTGAAGGCGACGATGTTCGGGTTCGCCATCGCCTTCCTCTGCTCCTTCGAGGGCTACCGCACCTCCGCGGGCGCGGAGGGGGTCGGCAGCTCGACCGCGTTCGCCGTCGTCGTCACCTCCGTCGCGATCCTCGTCCTCGACGCCTTGACGGCGTTCATCCTCGCACCGTATCTCCAAGTATGAAGCGTCGCGATGAAGTCATCGTGGGCCTCTTCACCACGGCCGCGGTGGCGGTGCTGGTGATGGCCATGCTCTGGCTCGCGCGCGGAGGCCTCTCGCGCGGGTATCCCCTGTACGCCAAGTTCGCGTGGGGCGCCGGTCTCCGGCAGG
>CAYSFN010000221.1:2092-2637 GCA_964430045.1 uncultured Gemmatimonadaceae bacterium | reverse complement strand
CCTTGAACAGCGTGCCGAACTCCGCGCCGCGTCCCGTCGCAACCATCACCGCCGTCGGCACCGCCAGCCCCATGGCACACGGGCAGGCGATGATCAGCACCGTGATCGCCGCGTGCATCGCCCGCGGGAACGCGTTCGCCTCGGCCAGCGCCAGCCACACCAGGAAGGTCACCACCGCGATCGAGACCACCACCGGCACGAACACCGCGCTGACGCGATCGGCAAGGCGCTGGGTCGGCGCACGCGTGCCCTGGGCGTCGCGCATCAGGCGCACGATCCGCGCCAGCACCGAGTCGCCGCCGAGGGTGGTGGCGCGGTAGCGCAGGGTCCCGGTGCGGTTCACCGTCCCCCCGATGAGCGCATCGCCCGTCGCCAAGGCACCCGGCGAGATGAGCTGCTTCTTCAGGACCCCGGCGGGAACCCTGGGCGAGGCCTCGTACTGGGGCGGGTCCTGGCACGACTACAACCTGGGCGGGTCGATCGCCTCGGACCCCGACTGCTTGACGCTCCGCGCCAACCTGTTCGCAGCGAACACGATGAACATG
>CAYSFN010000221.1:0-2082 GCA_964430045.1 uncultured Gemmatimonadaceae bacterium | reverse complement strand
AGGCACCCGGCGATGCGCTCATCGGGGGGTGCCTTGGCGACGGGCATCGCCTCGCCCGTGAGCATCGATTCGTCCACCGCACTGTCGCCGCGCAGCACCACGCCGTCGGTGGGGAGCCGCTCGCCCGGCCGCACCACGACGATCTCGCCCGGGTGCAGCGTCTCGATCCCCACCTCGACCTCGGTCCCGTCGCGTTCCACGCGGGCCAGGGGCGGCTGCAGGGCGACGAGCGCCCGCATGGCACTCGCCGTCTGACGCGTCGCGCGGGCTTCGAGCGTGCGGCCCACCAGCACCAGCCCGATGATCAGCGCGGCCGCCTCGTAGTACACCGCGGGCTGGATCCCGCTCGCCGTGAACCACTGCGGGGCGAAGGTCGCGGCCAGCGAGTAGGTGTACGCCGCGCCGGTGCCGATCGCGATCAGCGTGTTCATGTCCGCGCCGCCGTGCCGCACGGCCGCCCAGCCCCGGGTGAAGAACTCGCGCCCCGCCCAGAACATCGAGATGCTCGTGAACAGCAGCGACCCGTACAGCAGCAGCGGCAGCGGCCAGTCGTAGATCCACGGCACCACCGCGCGGATGGGCTCGTCGAAGTAACGCGCCAGGAAGCTCGAAAGCGGATCGCCGCCGTGCGCGTGCGCGTGCGCGTCCGCCCCCGCCGGGTGCATCAGCGGCATCGACAGCAGCATCACCACCATGCCCAGCACGAAGGCGATCAGCGATCGCAGGCGCAGGGCCCGGTACCGCTGCTCGCGCGCCGCATCGTCCACGGTGATGGTGTCGAGCGGCGAGATGGTCGGCCGCGGCAACGACGCGTCGTACCCGGCGTCACGGATGCGGCGAATGATCGCCCCGGGATCCGTGACCAGCGGGTCGTAGGTGACGGTGGCGTTCTCCATCAGCAGATTCACCGTCGCGGCCGCCACGCCCTCGGCGGCACCAAGGGACTTCTGCACGCGCGCCTGGCAGGCGGCACACGTCATGCCCACGACGGGGAGCTCGATGGTCGCGAGTCCCGGTCCGGCCTCGTGCGCGGGCACGGCTGGTGGCGCCTCGGCGGCCTGCATCAGCGGCAGCGCGCGGCTCATCCCGTGACCCCGACGACGTGGTAGCCGGCGTTCTCGATGGCGGCGGTGATGTCGCCCGTCGGCGGCGCGTGGGGCACCGACTCGATCCGCACCGTGCCGAGCCCGACTTCATGGACCGTGATGCCTTCGATGCCTTCCAGCGCGCCGCGGACGGCGCGGATGCAATGCGTGCAGGACATCCCTTCGACGACGTAGGTTTGCGTGGGCATGGTGGAGGACGTGCGGGGTGGAGGAAACGGCCTTCTCCCGAAGTATACCCATACCCCCTACCGGTATGCAAGGGGCGGGTGCACCGCCCGGGGGCAGAGCGCCGTCACGGCCGAACGCCTAGTTTCGAGAGGTGACCTCCATCGCCGACCTTCGCCGCGACTACGCGCGCGCCGCCCTCTCCGAGCGGGACGCCCTGCCCGACCCGGTGGCGCAGTTCCGCCTGTGGCTCGACCAGGCCGTCACGGCACAGCTCATCGAACCCACGGCCATGACCCTCGCCACGGTCTCGGCCAGTGGCCAGCCCTCGGCGCGGATGGTGCTGCTCAAGCACGTCGACGCGGGCGGGTTCGTGTTCTTCACCGACCACCGCTCGCGCAAGGGGCAGGAGCTGGCGGCCACGCCACGCGCGGCCCTGTGCTTCTTCTGGCCTGAGCTGGAGCGGCAGGTGCGCGTCACCGGGCCGGTCGAGCACATCGCGCGCCGTGAGTCCGCGGTCTACTTTCGCTCGCGACCGGTCGGCTCGCAGTTGGGGGCCTGGGCCTCGCATCAGTCGGCGGAGCTGAGCTCGCGCGAGGACCTCGAGCAGCGGTTGATCGAGGTCGGCGCGCGCTTCGGCGACGAGGAGGTCCCGCTGCCCGATCACTGGGGCGGGTATCGCGTGCTGCCGGACGAGATCGAGTTCTGGCAGGGCCGGCCGTCTCGTCTGCACGACCGCCTGGCCTTCCGCCGCGTCGGTGATGCGTGGCAGTTGCGGCGACTCTCGCCCTGAGCGGCACTGCGGCGGCGG
>CAYSFN010000220.1:0-2654 GCA_964430045.1 uncultured Gemmatimonadaceae bacterium | reverse complement strand
ACGCGGTGCCGACGCGCTGCAGCCCGGCCGCCTCGAACTCGCGCAGCAGGTAGGCGCGTGCCCGGGCGCTCCCGGGCGTGTTGATGAGGCGCCCTTCCATGGAGTCGGCGGCGAGGACGTGCGCGTGGCGCATCACCTCGTCGGCGGTGATGCGCCCCTGCGCGCGCAGCGCGCTGGCGGTGCTGCACAGGGCGAGGGCGGCCACGGCGACGGCCGTGGTCCGTGCGGATGCGGTGCGTGCGGTCATCCTCTATGTTACCCTCGTGCGCTCCCCTGCATCCAGTCGCCTGCGCCCGGTCCTCTGCTGGGCCGCGGCGGCCGTCGCCCTCGCGGCCACGGTCGCGGGGCTGGGCTCGGTCGCCGAGGGCCAGCGGTTCGGGCGGCGCGTGCTGATCGAGCCGAACATCGCCTACGACGGCCGCTTCACCTTCGCGCGGCTCCGCTACCAGGTGGTGCGGCGGAGCGGCTGGGAGTTCGACTATCCCGACATGGAGCGGAACCTCATGACGATGGTCCGCGAGGTGACGTCGGTGCAGGGCCACGACCGGCACAGCAACATCCACGACATGGACGACCCCGAGCTGCTCAAGTACCCGGTCGCGTACCTGTCGGAGCCGGGCTACTGGCACCCGTCCGCGTCGGAGGTCGAGGGCCTGCGCACGTACCTGGCCAAGGGCGGCTTCCTGATCGTGGATGATTTTCTCCGGGGCGAGTGGATCAACTTCGAGCAGCAGATGCGCCGCGTGCTGCCGGACGCGCGCATCGAGCGGCTGGACGTCAACCACCCGGTCTTCCACGCCTTCTTCTCGATTGCGTCGCTGGACATGCGCTACCCGACGGACCCGTCGCTGCCCGCGCAGTTCCTCGGCATCCACGAGGGCAATGACCCGTCGCGGCGGCTGCTGGTCGTGATCAACTACAACACGGACATCGGCGACTACATGGAGCACTCCGGCCAGGGCTGGTGGCCGGTCAACATCACGAACGACGCCTACAAGTTCGCGATCAACTACCTGGTGTACGCCCTCTCACACTGAACCGACCGCATTCCCATGACGATCGCCCGGGCGCTCCGCGCCGAACTGCAGCACGAAGCCGCGAATACGCGCAAGATCATGGCCCTGATCCCCGAGGACAAGCCGGACTGGGCGCCGCACCCCAAGTCGTTCACGATCGGCAAGCTCGCGGTGCACACCGCCGACATGCACCGCTGGGTCGGCGTGACGGTCCGGCAGACGGAACTGGACTTCGCCGCCGACGGCCCGCGGCCGACCTTCACGACGAACGCCGACCTCCTGACGATGTTCGACGAGGCCGTGGCCGACGCGCTGGTGGCGCTCGATGGCGTGAGCGACGAGGACCTGCAGGTGCCGTGGACGCTGCGCATGGGTGACCACGTCATCCTCACGCTGCCGCGCGCGCAGTGCCTGCGCTCCTTCGTGTTCAACCACATTGTCCACCACCGCGCGCAACTGACGGTCTACCTGCGGCTGCTCGACATCCCGATCCCCGGGCTCTACGGTCCGTCGGCGGACGAGCGCTGAGGTTGCCCCTGCGGCGGCTGCGTCAGTGGGGCGCGGCCGCCGACGTCGTGGAGGCGGGCGGCGGCGTCGGCCGTTCGGCACCGACGCCGCCGGTCCAGCGGAAGAACATCACCGTCAGGATGCCGAAGATGATGCCGAGCCCCAGCAGCTCCATCACGCCCCCGGCGACCTTGAGGTCGGTCATGGCATCCATCGCCGTGGCGCGCGGCGCGAGCTCGTAGACGCCGTACATGGGGTAGTCGCGGATCAGCATCACGATCGCGATGCCGGTGTGGACGACGGTGCCGAGGAAGAGGTAGAGCATCCGCGCGGGCACGGCGAACAGCGGGCGTGACGGCACCGGGACGATCAGCGGCCACCAGAACCAGAGGGCGCCCACCAGCCACGCGAGGTCGATGCCGAAGGCGCCGAGCTGCGAGACCATCAGGCCGTCGTTCACCGACGGCACGTGCGTGGTGATGGTGACGATGTTGAAGACGATGGCTGCGAGCAGCGGATGCAGGAGCCACTGCAGGGCGCCGGCGACGGGGCCGGAGGTGGGCAGGCGCGCCGCCAGGCCGGTGCGCGCGCCGATGAGCAGCAGCGGCGCGGCGATGAGCGCGATCATCAGGAACTGCAGCGCGTGCGCCGTGGCGAGGTACCCGGCCGCCAGCGGACCCATGGGGTAGTCGAGGGCCAGCCACACCGTGACGACACCGACCCATCCCAACCGGCGCTCGGTGCGCGGGGTGTCGCCGTGTCGTGCGCAGCGATGGTAGGCGACGGCCAGGACGCCCACGAGCATCCACACCCCCGGGTACCACTGCCAGGCCCAGGTCCACGGGTCGGTTCCTGCGGAGCACCACCACTGCATCTAGGACCCCCCGGGCACGACGCGTTCGACTTCGCTGTGGTCGATCACGGCGACGTTGCGCGTGATCGCCCCGGCGCGTGCGAAGCGAAAGGTGACCGACACGGAATCGCCCCGCACCACGGTTTCGTGGAAGCGCGAGACCATCGCGTGCATGCCACCCGGGCGCAGCACGACGGTGGAGCGCGCCGGCACCGGGATTTCGTCGAGGTGGCGCATCTGGACGCGGCCCAGCGTGTCGGCGACGGTCTCGTGCAGCA
>CAYSFN010000219.1:0-2666 GCA_964430045.1 uncultured Gemmatimonadaceae bacterium | reverse complement strand
GCAACAGCCCGAGCGCCGTCCAGTTCGTGCTGGTCATCCCCAGCACATGCCCCATTTCGTGGAGCACCACGGAGAGCAAAGTGCCGTTTGCTTCCATATTGGCCATATCTGCCTCGTCGAACCGCATTTGGCCGACAAGCGTCAAGCGCGATCCGGTCCGCCACCAGCAAGGTCCTGCCGAACCGAGGATACCCCCTACGCCGTCAATGGGCTCGACGCGGGCGTAGATGACCAGATCATCAATGGTTTCGCTGATCAATGTCGTGCCAGCGGGCTGCCCGGCACACGATGAAACATCGAGGTTGGTCACGGCGAGATCAGGAATGTCGCCCCGGATCACCTGCGACCAGCGCATGGCAGCGGCGGTAAAAGCTGCCTGTACAGCTGGCGACATCGAGCCAACATTTCGGATCTCGATACTGAACGCCTGCGCAGCGGCAGTTACGGTCAGCGGTGCCGTACCGCTCACGTCACCCACCATCGCCGTGATGTTGGTGGTGCCGGCACCGAGTGCCTGAACGGTACCATCCGCGGCTACACGCGCGACAAGCGGGTTGGATGACGACCATGTCACGTTTGCCTGGATGATCTCGTCTTGTGAGTTGCGCACAATCGGCGTCGCGAGCGTGAGCGCATTGCCGGCCAAGGATGAGGAGCCGAGCGCGACACTGATCGACGTAACATCGAGACCGCCGGACACGGTGACAGTCGTACTCCCTGTGACACCGCCGATGGTGGCTTGGAGCACACTCGCTCCATTGGCGATACCAGCAACCATTCCATCCGCCGAGATCGTCGCCACGGTCGGTGTTCCCGAGTTCCACGTCACGGGGAGGCCATTGATGACGTTGTTCCCGGCATCGCGCGCAGTAGCCGTCATCTGCTGCATGCCGCTAACCGGGACTGTCGGCGACGCCGGGGTGACGGTAACCGATGCAACCTGGACAATGGAGATACTGTGCGGCGTCTCGCCTCGCGTTATTGATGGACTGATCCAGTAAACGCCGACTGGCCCTAGGCCCGAACGAACTTCTTGATAGGCGCGCACTTGGAAATGAAGCGCTCCCGCCAATGCTTGGGCAGGAAGCACTGCCGGATATGATATAGTCGTAGGGGACGACACCACGACGTTACTGCATGCATTCACCTGGGTTCCCTGGAAATCCGCTGCGATTGGCAGCGCGCTCCAGTGCACAGCGCCGCAATAGAAGGTAGTCCCGTCGGTGTGACCGAGGCGATTGAGCCCCGACGGGTCAATGATTGTCCACGCAATCGGGATTGCTGTACCGGTTGCTGCCATCGCGGGCAGCATCGTCATTGTATAAGTGGGCGTGGTGAGCGGCATCGGTACGACGAGCGGCTCAGCTTCCGGAGACACCTGCAGTATGGCCTGGGCACCTGCGAGCGCGAGATTGGTGGACGGCGATCCAGCATCGATCGCAACCACATGAAACGCGTACACCCCAGGCTCCGGAACGACGACATCCATTGTCGCGCCGTTCATGTTGGTGCCGTTCAATGTGTAGCCAACCGCACCGGGAACGGCGACACTACGAACCTGCGCGATGTACTGACGTGCCGGGCGCCCGGTGTGCGATAGATCGAGACGCACGACACGTGAGTTCCCCGCTTCGAACGTCACCGCACCGAGCGCTTCACCACGCTGGAGGCTGGGCGCAAGCATTGTAACGACAAACCCGGAACCACCAATCGGGCGTATGAGGCCCACCTGATAGAAGAGCGTGCCAGGCGCAACGAGCGACGGCAACACATCAGCTGCATTGACCACACCCGGCGATGGATTGGTGAACCCGCCACAGAGAGATGTCCACGTCCCGCTGAAGTCATTGGTGAACGCCGTAGTACCCGACCACATGGATAGGCAGGAAGCAGTGCCGCCAAACGTAACCGTTTGCGATGGATCGTTGATCTGCAGTGAAATCGGCACTGGCTGCCCAAGTGTACCTGTCGCAGCCGCTGTCACGTTGACGACAATAGGGGAAAGTGACGCTGCGATGTCACTGAGTGTGCCTGCACTGACGTTGACATTGCTCACCAGCGTGCCCGCGTTCACCACCGGAGCAACGTCCGGATTGGCTGAACCTGGATGCACACCCAGCACGCGGACCCGATACCCCGTTCCCGCATCGAGTGGTACAATAACCTGGCCGCTGGTCGCGTCTACAACAGTGAGGCGTTGAATAACCGGCGTGGAGAGTGGGCCGCCGTCAACGATAGCGATGAAGCGCGACGCAATGGTGGGTGATGTGACGTTGACACGTACGCCCGTGACGGAAGTGACGGGGATCGCGAAGTCCGGTGTGTGCTGAATGCGAACATGAAAGTTCCGACCATCAGAAAACTGCCAAGTGCCTTGAGCATAAGCGCGCACGTTCACCGTTGTTGGCGACGGCTGCGGCGGCAGGGAACCTGCCGCGAACAGACGGACGGCGGCTTCCGTCCTTGGGTACCCCCCTTGCGCGATTGGACCAGCCCCGGGAGACACCGGCAGGATACTGGTACTCCACTGGAGCAAAGGGGTATGAGACAGGCGCGAATGGTCCGTGATGGTGCCCGATGATGGCCCGATCTCCTGCCCAACCTGTGCTGATGGTGGCATGTTCACCGCGATACCAGACGCCGTCAACACCAGTGGTAGGTCAGTG
>CAYSFN010000218.1:2305-2688 GCA_964430045.1 uncultured Gemmatimonadaceae bacterium | reverse complement strand
CAAAACATGTTTTGTATGAGCAACCCCGGCAAAATGAGATGATCATCATCGATCCGGTGCAGATGATGATGCCGACGGATGAACCGGTAAAAGAGCGTACACCGGTTGCCGGCGAAGAGACAGGTATTGCCGCTCCGGAAGAAAAGGAAGAATTGCGTTTTGAGCTAAAAACGGAGGAGGACCCGTTTGCCGCGGAAGCTTTGTCGGAAACGGCAGCGGAAGAAGATACCGAGATCCGGAGCCGTGTGCAGGATGCCATTGGCAAAGACAAAGAAGGAGAGGCTACAAAAACGGAAGCGGAGATTCCGGATGCAGGGCAGATTCATTTTGAACTTATTAAAACGGAGGCCGCTGCGGAAGATGAGCTTACGGCGGAAGAACAG
>CAYSFN010000218.1:0-2295 GCA_964430045.1 uncultured Gemmatimonadaceae bacterium | reverse complement strand
AACAGGAAACACGTTTCGAAAAACATATCCAGCGACTGAAAGAGCTGAAAAACCTGAATGTTACGATCAATTCGCCCGGAGGTATCCGTGATCTGGAAAAAGAGCCCGCATACAAACGCAAGAACAAAAAGCTCAATGAAGTGCCGCATTCGTCGGAAAACCAGGTGTCACGGCTGAGTTTGTTTGAAGATACCGCCACACAGAAAACGGGACTCCGCGGCAATAATTCTTTCCTGCATGACAATGTTGACTGATGGCAGGTTCTCCTGGTTTCTATAACGCCAGCTCCGTCATCGGGTCCCAGAAGACCTTTTCAAAGTCAACCACTTTGTCATGGCTGACCTTTATTTTTTCCTTTTCCAGCAGTATTTGCATCCTGTTGCCACCGAAATGATGTTTCCCGGTGAGTATCCCGGCCCTGTTTACCACGCGATGGGCAGGCACGTCCGGCAGCATGGCTGATGCGGCATTCATGGCATACCCCACCATACGTGAGCTTCCTGCCGATCCCAGGTACCTGGCGATTGCCCCGTAGCTGGTGACCCTGCCTTTGGGGATCAGGCAGACCACCGCATACACATCTTCGAAAAAATTTGCCCGGTTCATTTTTTCGCGTCTTATTATATTTGGCACCTATATCTCTATTTCACCTTAGAGTTCAGGTTTTTAATTTCTTGTTACATTCGTTAAAGCAAAAGGACAGTAATAATCTGTTTACAGCAAATCTGTGGACACTAATATTTATGATTATTATTATTCCGATTTTCATTTCTAAGCCTAAATTTAAGAAGCTGTTAAAGCTTCTTCGCTTGAAGTGAGTGCTATGATTATCTACTGCCTTTTGCTATTTCTTCTTAGGCTTCTTCCCCTTCTCAGCTTTTTTAAGCTCTTCTCCCTGACTTGGAGCCACCCTAACAATTCGCTTCATAACCTCATCAAAATCCATGTTATGTATAGGATTTTTCTTCTTTTTATCGGCTTTAGAGTTCATGCTCACGAATTTAAGCATTTTCCCTATTTTTGATTTCAAATACAGCCAAAATATTGATTTAGACATAGAATATACATATTAAAGACATAGCAACGTAACTCGCAAGTCTCTGAACCCGCTAAATTCTAAATGACTGCACAAGTGAGTAATGATTGCTCTACGATATACGTGGGGCTTTCTTACTTGTGCAGTACTTCTTAGCGGGAGTCAGAGTCAGAGGCAGGTAGGTTAAGCTTCACGTTGTTTTTTAAAACAATCCTGTTTGAAGCTAACAGGAACAAACTCTAAACCCGCTAAAAATGATTAATAAGTTGCTTCTACTTGTAGTATTTGTACTGTCTTATACTTTTTGCTTCCCTCAAAATCCATTAGGTCGTTCACTACAGGACGTTCGATATTACTTTAAAAAAACGCATCCTAATTATTCTATTTACGTACAAGACTTAACAAAGGATGGAGATTATTATATTGGTTTTACTTCTTCTGATTTAGATAAACCTACCTATATGCTCTATTTTACAAAAGGTATATGTTATAAAATAGAAGAAACTGTTTTTATAGAACACTTGGATGAATATATCTCTCAGATAAATAAAACAGGAGCAAAAAGAGTTAGTACATATAAGTGGGTTAATGGTTATAATTATGTTCTTCTTGAAGTTAATGAATCAACTTTCACCCTTACTGCACAATCTTCAATTATTAATGCAATCTTTAAACCTTAAAATTTATGAACATCTCTAACCTTCTCTATATTAAAGTCCAAGTAGCAGATAGTTTACTATTATTATATTTCACCTTTAAAAAACAAATTATGACAGACGAACAATTCAGATTAATTAAAGATTACTTAAGAGGAGTCGATTCAATGATGAAAGACCTCCCTGATTCTTTTGACCGTTCTATTGAGAAAGTTGAAAGAAAACTTGATAAGCTAATTGATTTAATGTCAGAACTTATTAAAGATAAGTCCTGATAGCACTTTCTACTACATCAGATTTCTGCCTTCTGTATTTGTGTAAAACTTCTTCAATAAGGAGTAATCTTATACCTGTTGATACTCCCTTGTTATTTGCAATGTTGAATATTGAATCCAAGAATTTGGATTCAATAGTTTTTATTTCTTCATCAGTGTTCATGTTGTGTAAGTTTTTGATACGTTAATCTCTTATTGTTACCATTATTAATAGCCAGTTCAAACTTCTCGCTATTACTCACAAGCCTATTGTTGTGTTTGAAATCAAATTCCGAACAATACCTCTGTAAATGTTTTCTACTTACATAGTGATAAGTTCCCATGATGG
>CAYSFN010000217.1:0-2710 GCA_964430045.1 uncultured Gemmatimonadaceae bacterium | reverse complement strand
AACCGTCCGGACGTGCTGGACCCGGCGCTCCTGCGTCCGGGGCGCTTCGGCCGGCAGATCGTGGTGGACGCGCCGGACCTGCGTGGGCGCGAGGGCATCCTCAAGGTGCACCTGCGCGGCAAGCCGATCGCCGACGACGTCAACGTGACGACCATTGCGCGCGGGACGCCGGGGATGTCGGGGGCCGACCTCGCGAACCTCGTCAACGAGGCCGCGCTGCTGGCGGCGCGGCGCGGGCAGGACAAGGTCTACATGCCGGACTTCGAGGACGCCAAGGACCGCGTGCTGCTCGGCGCCGAACGCAAGTCCCTGGTGATGCGCGAGGAGGAACGGCGTCTCACGGCGTACCACGAGGCGGGGCATGCGGTCTGCGCGCTGAAGGTTGCGGGCAACGACCCGCTGCACAAGGTGACGATCGTGCCGCGCGGGCGTGCGCTCGGCGTGGCGTTCACGATGCCCGACGAGGACCGGGTCTCCGTCACGCGGCAGCAGATCGAGGCGCGCCTGGCGATGGCGTACGGTGGTCGGGTGGCCGAGGAACTGATCTTCGGCCGCGACAAGGTGACCACCGGGGCGTCCAGCGACATTCAGCAGGCCACGGGGATCGCGCGTCGCTTCGTGTCGCAGTGGGGCTTCTCGGACGCCGTGGGACCGATTCTCGTCGGCGACAACGAGCAGGAGATGTTCCTGGGCCGGGAGCTCATGAGCCGCCGGGAAGTATCCGAGCGGACGTCGCAGTTGGTGGACACCGAGGTCTCGCGCGTGATCAACGAGGCGTACCAGAAGGCGCGGCAGGTGCTGACGGAGCACGCGGACCTGCTGCACGCGCTGGCGAACGCGCTGCTCGAGCGGGAGACGCTGAGTCGCGAGGAGATCGGCACGATCGTGCGCGGCGATCCGCTGCCGCCGCGCTTCGTGCCGCCGTCGAACAACGCGCCCACGGCGGCGCTGGCGGCCCCGGCACCGGACGGTCGCCGTGTGCCGCCCCCCCTGCTGGGCGGTCCCGAAGTGGCGCCCGCGTAGCGCGCCGTTGCCCGGGGACGTGACCGGCGCCGCTTGTTCGCGACAGGCGGCGTCGGTTATTTTTGAACGCTATGCTCTTTCCTGACCTCGCTGAGCGGGTGGCCGAGGTCCGCGCGCGGATCGCGGGTGCGGTCCGACGCGGAGGACATGGGCAGCACGTGACCCTGGTCGCGGTGACCAAGACCGTCGGGGCGGCGGCGGTGCATGCAGCGTACGCGGCCGGTGTGCGGGACGTCGGGGAGAACACGGTGCAGGAGGCGGCTCGCAAGCGGCTGGACGTGTCGGAGCCCGTCCGGTGGCACCTGATCGGGCATCTGCAGCGCAACAAGGTGAAGGCGCTGGAGGCCTTCGACCTGTTCCATGCGCTGGACAGTGCGCGACTGGCCGATGCGGTCGATGCCTGGGCGCGTGGTGCGGCACGCACGATGTCCGTGCTGGTGCAGGTGAACGTCAGTGGTGAGGCGAGCAAGGGCGGATGGTCGCTGGCGGCGTTGCCGCTCGAGGCCGAACGGTTGCGGACACGGAGCGGGCTGGCGGTGCGCGGGGTGATGACGATGGCGCCCTTCGACGCGGACACGCGCACCCTGCGCGCCTGCTTCGCCGGCGCGCGGTACGCACGGGAGATCCTGCGGGATGCGGGGCATCCTGCGGAGGAGTTGTCGATGGGGATGTCGCAGGATTTCGAGATCGCCGTCGAGGAGGGGGCCACCCTGGTCCGCCTGGGCACCACACTGTTCGGAGCGCGACACTGATGCACGACGAGTCCTTCCATCTCACGCCGGTCGACGTGCGGCGCTACGACTTCGGCTCGGCGTTGCGCGGCTACGACAAGACGCGCGTCGATCAGTTCCGGGACCAGGTGGCCGAGGAGCTGGAACGGCTGGCGCGCGTGACGCAGGAGCTGGAGGGCAAGGCGCGCAGCTTCCACGAGCAGTTGCGGGCGTTCCGCGAGCGCGACAAGGCGCTGAACGAAGCCCTGGTGTCGGCCCAGCAGTTGCGCGGCGAGATCCGCGAGCAATCGGAGCGGGAGGCGCAGTTGCTGCTGCGCGAGGCGCGGGCCGACGCGGACCGCGTCATCGATGAGGCGCGCGCGGAGGTGCGCCGCCTGCACGCCGAGTGCGACGCCCTGGAGCGGACGCGCCGGTCGTACATTGCGCAGATGCGGGCGCTGATGTCGCGCCAGATCCTGGAGCTCGATGCGGCGGAGCAGGCGACCCCCGGCGCACGGGGCGCAGTGGTCGAGCACGACGTGCCCGCGACGTCGTTCGAAGCGGTGGCGGTGTCGCCGCCGCCCCAGCCGCCGGTGGTGCCGGCCTCGGACGTGGCCGCACCGCCGCCGACCCGGACCTCCGGGCCCTCGTGGCTCGACCCGTCGGTGGACGAGTGATGATGCGGGGAGCGGCCGCAGTGCTTGCGCACCGTGAGGCGGTCGCCCGCGCGGTGGCGGCGATCCACGCGCGGTGCCGTGTCGTCCCCGAGGCCGCGATCATCCTCGGCACGGGCCTGGGGGCGCTTGCCGCGGAGATCACCGACGCGGTGAGCATTCCGTACGACGAGATCCCGGGCTTCGCGCGCGCGACGGTGGAGTCGCACGACGGACGGTTGCTGATCGGCACGCTCGCCGGCCGCCGGGTCGTCGCGATGCAGGGGCGGTTCCACCGCTATGAGGGCTATTCGCTGCAGGAGG
>CAYSFN010000216.1:1197-2787 GCA_964430045.1 uncultured Gemmatimonadaceae bacterium | reverse complement strand
ACCAGTGGTTTGCTCCAAAGCCTTTTACCACTAAAACCAAATCCATGGATTTCAGCGAAGGCGGCCATTGGATTTATGCCATGGTTGACCCGGAAGGAAAAGCATATTGGGGCCGTACGGATTATGTGAAAATCCGGCCCATAGACTTTTACACATCCGTGGACGCATTTTGCGATGAAAACGGTACACCCAACCCCGACCTGCCGCGTGCCGGTTGGGAGGTTACCTTTACCGACCTGGGTGACCATACCCTGGTCGGGACCATTGTAAGCTATGCATCCCTTGCAGATCTGGAAACCGTTATCCAAATGGGCATGAAAGAGGGATTGATTTCAACCCTGGAAAGGTTAGACGACTTATTATTCACCTTAAATAAATAAAAATGGAACAGACAAAAATTACGGTTGAAGCAACCATCTCGGCAGACATACAAAAAATCTGGAGCTTTTGGACAAACCCTGAACACATCACAAAATGGAATTTTGCTGCCGACGATTGGCAATGTCCGAAAGCGGAAAATGATTTAACCGTCGGCGGAAAGTATTATGCCCGGATGGAAGCGAAAGACGGGAGCTTCGGGTTTGACTTTAAGGCCGTCTATGACGAGGTGATCGATCAAAAGAAACTCACTTACACCATGGAAGACGGCAGACAGTCATCAACCGTTTTTGAAAGCCTTGGCAGCAACGCGACCAGAGTGACCACAACCTTTGATGCTGAAAATTCCAATCCCATAGAAATGCAACAACAAGGCTGGCAGGCCATCCTGAACAACTTTAAGCAATATGCGGAAAGCCACTAAAGGGCGTGAACAGGCATATAAATAACCCCGTTTATGCGCCTTTTGAAGGCACAATGCCGTGCTTTTCATCCGCACGAATCCATCAATAAAAATTGACTGATTTGCGATGCTTTCATCATTTTGCATGATTTTCGTGAACCAGTCAGACAATTACTTACATTATGGCTAAGACGGATTACCAGACAATAGACCAGTATCATGCTGCATTCCCTCCCGAACTGCAGGAAAGGATGCACGCCATCCGGGATGTCATTCATCAAGTGGCTCCCGAAGCCGAAGAAGCGATCAGCTACCAGATACCCTGCTTCAAATACAAAGGCTACCTGATTTATTATTCGGCCTATCCAAAACATATTTCGCTTTCCAGCCCGTGGAGCGAAGCATTGCTCAAAGCATTCGCAACGGAATTGAAAGCATTGAAAGTAAGCAGGTCGGCGATTCAGTTTCCCAATAACAAGCCGTTACCCTTAGACCTGATCAGGCGGATTGTTGAATTCAGGAAGAAGGAAAACGATACCAAACAATAAAACCAACCGGGCAATGGCAGGAATGCGATACATCGCCTTACTACGGGGCATTAATGTAGGCGGGAACAACGTGATCAGGATGGCCGATCTGAAAGCATGTTTCGAAAACATGGGCTTCAGGGAGGTGACGACCTATATCCAAAGCGGCAACGTCCTGTTTGGTACGAATGAGAAAGACAAGGCAAAGCTGATCGGCAAAATAGAAAAAACGCTGTCCGAAAGATTTAACTACGGTTCCCGGATCGTCCTGATCACACATGA
>CAYSFN010000216.1:0-1187 GCA_964430045.1 uncultured Gemmatimonadaceae bacterium | reverse complement strand
CTTTTTTGTTGAATGGGGAATAAGCACGAAAAGGACTGCAGAGAAGGGTCTGGAAAGGAATGCAAGAGAAAGAGAAAGGTTATTGCAGAAAAAGCTGCAGAAAAAGTGGTGGAAAAAGCACCGGACGGATTTGGAGAGGACGCTGCCCTGCACCGTTATGATGTGCTGTTCCTGAAAGCACCGCTTACCCCCGATGAAGCCATTCGGCAAATCAGCATCAGAGAAGGTACGGACAAGGTATATGCAGGACCCGGTGTACTGTATTTTTCAAGGCTTATCAGCAAAGCAGGAGAAAGCTATCTCAACAAGCTCATTACCCTCCCTTTGTACAAGGAGATGACCATCCGGAACTGGAATACCACAACAAAACTGCTGGCTTTGTGAAACAGTACTAAGCCTCTCCGAACCTGTATTGAAGCAGCACGGCAAAAGCACCGACAAGGAGGCAACCCGGTTAACGTTATTTCGTTACATTTGCGGAGCAGGGTTGTGCTTCCGGACGCCTTCCCCGATCAATGCCACCCGGCACGACAAACAGGAAAACATGACAGAAGCGGTATTCCCCATAAAGCTGCCATTGCGAATTGACTGGAGCGAGCTTGATTATTTCGGACACGTAAACAATGTTTCGTTTTTCAAATACATCCAGGCCTCAAGGGTGAATTACTGGGACAGCATCGGCTTAACGGCATCACACAGGGAAACCCATATCGGTCCCATGCTTGCGTCCTGTAAATGCGACTTTAGGCGCCCCCTGTTTTATCCCGGTCAGGTTACCCTGCTTGCCCGCGTTGATTTTATCAAAAACACGAGTTTCGGCATTTGCCACAGGCTTATTGATGACAAAGGAGAAATTGTTGCTGAAGCACAAGACATTATGGTCATGTTTGACTTCAACAAAAATGAAAAGGTTCCTTTTCCCAAAGACCTGAAAGAAAAAATCGAACAATTAGAAGGCAGGACGTTTTAATCCGGGAAGCGATTGGTTTTAAATAAGAATGACTAAATTTGCATAGGTGAAAAAATATGCTGCCATCCTGTTACTGATCATATACCTTGTTTCTAATGTGAAGGTATATGCAAGCGTACACTACTGCGGAGACAACGTGGCGCATATCACCTTTATGGCCGGTGAGCGTGATTCGGACTGCGGATGCCCCGGAATCATGGCAGATGATTGCTGCAGC
>CAYSFN010000215.1:0-2803 GCA_964430045.1 uncultured Gemmatimonadaceae bacterium | reverse complement strand
CTACCTCACCGCCGAGCTCGACCTGCAGCGCGTCATGGAAATGCGCGCCGCCATGACGGCCATGGGCGACGCGTTCAAGGTGTCGGTGAACGACGTCCTCATGAAGGCCATTGCCACGGCGCTGGCCCAGCACCCCGAGTGCAACGCGCACTGGCTGGGCGACAAGGTCCGGTACTACAACCGCGTCCACCTCGGCATGGCGGTCGCGACTGACGACGGGTTGATCGTTCCGGTCCTCTTCGACGCTGACCAGAAGCGCATGAGCGAGATCTCCGCGGAGGCCCGCTCCCTCGCCAAGCGGGCGCGCGAGCGGAAGCTCAAGCCCGAGGAGTACACGGGCTCGACGTTCTCCGTCTCGAACCTCGGCATGTTCGGCATCGACCAGTTCACGGCGATCATCAATCCCCCCGAGGCGGGCATTCTCGCCATCGGATCGGCCGAGCAGAAGCCCGTGATGGTCGACGGCATCGAGCAGTGGCGCACCCGCGTGCGCGTGACCATGAGCTGCGACCACCGCGTGATCGACGGCGCCGTCGGTGCCAGGTTCCTCCAGACGCTGCGGCGTCTCGTCGAAAATCCTCTGATGCTGGTGTTCTGACATGACATACGACGTCATTTTCGTCGGCGGTGGCCCCGCCGGCTATGTAGGCGCCATCCGCTGCGGCCAACTCGGCCTCTCGGCTGCGGTCATCGAGCGCGAGGCACTCGGTGGAACGTGCGTGCTCTGGGGGTGCATCCCCGCCAAGGCGTTGCTCGAAAGCGCGTCCATCGCCGTGAAGGTGAAGAAGGCGGCCGAGTTCGGCGTGAACGTCGGCGACGTCTCGTTCGACTACAACGTCGCGATGAAGCGCTCGCGCGGCATCAGCGCCCAGAACTCCAAGGGCGTCGAGTTCCTGCTCAAGAAGAACAAGGTCGCGTGGATCCGCGGCACCGGGACGGTGACGGCGAAGAACACCGTGACCGTCACCACCGCCGACGGCAAGACCGAGACGCACACCGCCAGGAAGGCGGTCGTCATCTCGACGGGGTCACGCGTGAAGGGGCTCCCGCAGGCGGGGCTCGAACTCGACAAGAAGCTCGTCCTGTCGTCGGACGAGGCGCTGGCGATCGACCACGCCCCGAAGAAGATCGCCATCGTCGGCGCCGGCGCCGTCGGCTGTGAGTTTGCCGACGTGTTCAGCGCGTTCGGGTCCGAGGTGACGCTGATCGAGGCGATGCCGCGGCTGTTGCCGTTGGAAGACGCCGACTGCTCGGCCGAACTGGCCAAGGCCTTCAAGAAGCGCGGCATCACGGCGCTGACCGGCGCGAAGATCAGCGACGTCAAGATCGGCAAGGACTCCGTGTCCATGAACGTCACCGTGGGGAGCGAGAAGACCGCCCTCAAAGTCGACAAAGTCCTCGTCGCCGCCGGGCGCGCGCCGAACATCGAGCACATCGGCCTCAAGGAGCTCGGCGTTGCCCTGACCGACCGTGGCTTCATCAAGATCAATGAGCGCTTCGAGACGAACGTCCCGGGCGTGTACGCGATTGGTGACGTCGCCGGCCCGCCGATGCTGGCGCACAAGGGGTCGCGCGAGGGGCACATCCTCGCCGACCTGCTGGGTGGTCAGAAGCCGCACCTGGTGAACTACGGCAACATCCCCAACGCGACGTACTGCCATCCGGAGGTGGCGTCGATCGGGTTGACCGAGGAGCAGTGCAAGGAGAAGAAGCTCGACTACAAGGTCGGCAAGTTCCCCTTCTCCGCCAACGGGCGTGCGCGCACCTCGGGCGAGACCGAGGGCTTCGTGAAGATCATCCGCGACGCGAAGCACGGCGAGATTCTTGGCGCGCACATCATCGGCCCGCACGCCACCGAGTTGATCCACGAGTTGGTGGTGGCGCGCGAGAACGAGTACACCGTGGAGGAAATCGATCTCGCCATCCACGCGCATCCGACCCTCAGCGAAGCGATCGCCGAAGCCGCGCTCGACTCGATGGGGAAGATGCTGCACGCGTAGGCGGGTGTCGCAGCCGGAGCTGTGGGTGGTGGACCTGGGCCTCGTCGAGTACGACGAGGCCTTGGCATTTCAGCGGGCCGTGGCCGCGGCACGCATTGACGGGCGCGTGGCCGAGGACGTGCTGATCCTGTGCGAGCACCCCGCCGTGGTGACGATGGGGCGGTCGGCAAAGGCGTCGAACCTGCTGTTGCCAGAGAGCGCCTTGGCCGCGCGTGGAATCGCCTTGCGCGAAGTCGAGCGCGGCGGCGACGTGACGTTGCACGCGCCGGGGCAACTGGTGGGGTACCCGATCATCGACCTGAAACGACACAAGCAGGACCTGCACTGGTACCTGCGGACGTTGGAGCAGGTGTTGATCGATGCCCTGGGGACGTTCGGGATCGAGGCGGGGCGTCGGGACGGGCTGACCGGGGTCTGGGTGGCGGATCGGAAGATCGCGTCCATTGGCGTCCACGCGCGGTCGTGGGTGACGTGGCACGGCTTCGCGCTGAACGTGACGACGGATCTGCGCTTGTTCGACATCATGGTGCCGTGCGGAATCGGGGGGGTGGTGATGACGAGCGTGGAGCGTGAGGGGGCGACGGGCGATGTGCGCGGCACGGTGGCAGCGGCGCTGGGAGCGGCGCTGGGGTTGGGGGTGGTGATGGGCGATGGCATGACACTGCGTGGGCTGATCGGGTGATGGATGTCGTGGGCACGAATGCCAGTATGTGGCATGTTCGGTGCCGACCCCATCCGGAACACTGGTCGCTTCTCGCTGCTGGGCCGCACGCGCAACGCCTTGGTGGTGCGACGGCGCAGCC
>CAYSFN010000214.1:0-2830 GCA_964430045.1 uncultured Gemmatimonadaceae bacterium | reverse complement strand
GCGGATCGCCGCCCGCGGCCACGCTGTAGAACGTGGTGCCGAACACGCGGTCGAACATCAGGAAGAACAGCGCGATCGTGATCACCGGGAAGGCGAGCACGATCAGGAACTGCACGACGAACGACATCCACGTGAAGATCGGCATCCGCATCAGCGTCATGCCCGGCGCGCGGAGGTTGATGATCGTCGTGATGAAGTTCACGGCCGCGGCCAGCGAGGCCACGCCGAGGATCTGCAGGCCCAGCACCCAGAAGTCGATGTTGATCTCGGGCGAGTAGGGCTGCGTCGTGAGCGGCGCATAGCCGAACCAGCCGCCGTTGGGGGCGACCTGGAACAGGATGGGCAGCGAAATGAAGATGCCGCCGAACAGGTACACCCAGTACGAGAACGCGTTGAGCCGCGGGAAGGCGACGTCGCGCGCCCCGATCTGCAGCGGGATCAGGTAGTTGAAGAACGCGGCGGAGAGCGGCATGATGGCCAGGAAGACCATCGTCGTGCCGTGCATCGTGAAGAGCTGGTTGTACATCTCCGCGCTCACGAGCCCCATGTTGGGCTTGGCGAGCTGCGCGCGGATGATCGCGGCCTCGACGCCCCCCCAGATGAAGAAGAAGATCGCGGTGTAGAGGTACAACTGGCCGATCTTCTTGTGATCGACCGTGGTGATCCAGTCCCAGATCCCGCTCGGGGACGTGGGGGCGGCCGCCGGGGGCGGCGGCGAGGAAGCTACGGTTGCCATCGGTTCGCTGTCAGAGTGCGGCGCCTACTTCAGCGCCTGAAGGTAGGCCACGAGGTCCGCGATGTCGGCGTCGGTCAGCCCGCCCATCGTCACGGTGCGCTTGCCGTAGGCGTCGTACTGACTGGCGCCCCAGGCGTTCATCTGCACGCCGGGCTTCATCGCCGGCGCGTTCTTGATCCAGCGCGCCAGGTGCGGCGCATCGTTCGGGAACAGCCCGGCGGCGAGCGTGTGGCGCGAGGCCAGGTGCGTCAGGTTCGGCCCGATCGGCGACACCGCGCCGGGGACGCCGCTGATCGCGTGGCAGCCGATGCAGGTCCGCGAGAACAGGGTCTGCCCGTTCGCCGGGTCGCCGGTGCCCAGGAGCGCGTCGTCGAAGGTCAGCGCCGAGGGCGTCGGCGTCTGCGGCCGCGACGAGGCCGGCACGCGCTCGGCCGGGAAGACGTAACCCGGGGCCATCGCCTCCGTGGTCGCCAGGGTGCCGCTGGCCGTCGTGGCCGTCGTGCCGGCGCTGTCGGTCGCGGCGGCGGGCAGCGCCGCCGTGTTGAACGCCGCCGGGAGCGCCTGGCCCGCCGTCCACGAGGCGAACTCCTCGTCCGTCACCGTGTAGAGCCGGAACTTCATGTTCGCGTGCGACGCGCCGCAGTACTCGGTGCAGAAGCCGTTCCACACCATGGTGCCGGCTTCCTGCTTGGGTGTGAACCACAGCCGGTTCACGCGGTTCGAGATGAGGTCGCGCTTGCCCCCCATCTGCGGGACCCAGAACGAGTGCAGGACGTCCTTGGTCTCCAGCGTCAGCGAGACCGTCCGCCCCAGCGGGATGTACATCTCGTTCGCCGTCGAGAACCCGTACTCCGGGTACTTGAACTCCCACCACCACTGGTGGCCGATCACCTGCACCTGCACCGCGTCGGACGCCGCCGGCTTCTGGGTCTCGAAGATCGCCTTCACCGTCGGGATCGCGATGATCACCAGGATGAAGATCGGCACCACCGTCCACGTGATCTCCAGGGCCGTGTTGCCGTGCGTCATCTGCGGCTTGGGGCCGCCGGGCCGCTGCCGGAACTTGAAGACCGTGTAGATCAGCAGGCCTTCGACGATGACGAAGACGATGGTGCCCCAGAGGAGGAGCTGGTCCCAGATCCCGTCGATCGTCGTGTTGAAGTCGGTGTGATGGTTGAACGTGGAGTTGGGATACTCCACGCCGCAGGCACCGACGGCCAGCAGCAGCGCAGCCATCCGAACGGCTGGAGCGAGCTGGCGCGCGCGGAACAGTCGCATCATAAAAAAAAGGCCCCAAAAGGCGCAGGTGGACACCGAGGGGGCGGCTGACAGCTGCACAGGACTCCTCGGCTAGTTCGGAACCTACCCGAACCGACAGGCCGTGACAAGACTTCCGAGAGGGTCCGGACACCGGGTCGCCACGCGGGTCCCGGGAGCGTCGGCACGGCACCGGGGCTCCCCTGGCCACCCGGGCGTCAGCGCTCGTGCGCCTTCGGTTCGTCCTCGACCAGCGCGTGACGTTGCCTGGTCTGCACGATCGTGATCTCCAGTTGCGTGCGGATCTGGGCCACGTGCTCGCGGAAGGCCCGCACCTTCATCACGTCGGGTCCGCCGCGCCCGGCGATCAGGATCATCGACGTCAGCAGGTCGCCGATGAGCTGGAACTGCATCTTCAGCATCCCCTGCAGCGGCGTGGCCAGGCGCTTCAACTGCTGCGCCTGGCCGCCGATCGGCTTGCCGTTCCGGACCTCCATCGCCATCCGCTCCACGAGCGAGTGCAGGCCCTGGAGCTGCTGCAGCGCCTCCTCGAGCGTGGCCAGCTTGATCGTGCCTGGTCCGTCGAGCTGTGGGCCGGCCACCTCAGCTCTGCTCGCCGAGCATCGACTCCGGGCGGAGCAGGGCCTCGAGCTGCGCCTTGCCGAGGATGCCGCGCTCGAGCACGAGGTCGTACACCCCGCGGCCGGTCTGTGCCGCCTCGCGGGCCACCACCTCGGCGGCCTCGTAGCCGATGGCCGGCACCAGGGCCGTGATCAACCCCAGCGACTGCTCGACCTGCGCCCGCATCTTCTCCGGGTTGGCCGTGATCCCCACCAC
>CAYSFN010000213.1:0-2835 GCA_964430045.1 uncultured Gemmatimonadaceae bacterium | reverse complement strand
GCGCCTTCTGCGAGGCGGGAAAGACCTTCAGGGCCTGGGGCTCGTCGCGCAGCGGGATGCCGACTTCGTCCTCGAAGAAGCGGCGTTGCGCCGCGAGCGGCCACGCGCGCAGGATGCGCCGCAGCACGTTCGGCGACGAGTCCGTCACGAAGCGACGCTCGTCGAGTTCCAGGGGCAGCACGTTGCAGCGTCCGCCGCCGCTGATGAGGATCTTGCGCCCGCCGTCGGCCGTGACGTCGAGCAGCGTGGTCCGTGCGCCGGCGGTGGCCGCGAAGATCGCCGCCATCGTGCCCGCGGCGCCGGCCCCGACGACGACGACGTGTCGTGCGGTGGACGGCGCGGGAGGGGCAGCGTCAGCCGTGTGCGGATCCATCCCACACGGCTGGTGCGGTGCGAGGCGGACTCACGCCGGGCTCATCGCCACAGGCCGGTGCGTTCGGCGATGGCCTCGACGTCCCGCGCCACCGCGAGCGCCGTCGTCGTGTCCCCGCGCATCTGCGAGGCCTGGGCGAGCAGCTCACCGCTGAGGGCGTAGAGCATGGGGATGTTGACCGACGGAATGTCCACCCAGCGCCCCTCGGCGAGGAACGCCGCCGGGCCCCGGTAGGTGTTCCACAGCTCGCGCGAGCGCTCGAGGTCGAAGTGTCCGCCGCGGTACGGGAGGTACGTCGAATCCGCGGAGGCCTTCGTGGCCAGCAGCCGGAACGCCAGCCCCTGCTGGACCAGGTACTCCTGCAGGCCGAGGTCCCGCGCGAAGCTGGGGTACGTGAAATACACCGGGCGCGTCGGGAAGGCGTCGGCGATCAGCCGCAGCACCACCATCTGGTCGCGCGTCAGCCAGCCCGCGGGCACGGTGGCTTCGATCCCGCCGTGCTTGAAGAGCTGGGGGTTCGGCAGTTGCATCGCCTGCGGAATCGCATCGGCCTCCGCGATCGACATCCGCAGCACCGGTGTCGTCACGGGCGTCGCGGCCAGCGAGCCGTAGGCCGCGAGCCCCGGTCCCTGGTATGCGGGCGGGATGCGCGTCGTGAGCTCGCGCACGAACCAGTCGGTGCCGAGGTACGGTGTGATCGCCAGCGTGACGTCGGGGCGGATGCCCTCGACGTGCTGGGCGTACCACAACGGGAACGAGTCGTTGTCCCCCATCGTGACGAGGATCCCGTTCGGCTCCACGGAGCTCAGCAGGTCGCGCGCCCACTCACGCGTGAACGTGTGCGAGCGCCGCGAGGCGCTCTCCCAGTTGGCCGCGACGGGCACGAACGCGAGCAGCAGCACCGGGGCCGCCAGGCGCCACCCGTGCGCGGCGTGCGCCCGCGCGCCGTTCGCCCGCTCGGCGAGCCACTGCCAGACGCCGCCAAGGCCGAGCGCGACCCAGATCCCCCAGGTCGCGAAGCTCCAGAGGTAGAAGTAGTCGCGGTCACGCACCTCGCGCGGCACGGAATCGCCGAGCGCCGGGGCCTGCGACGCGCCGTACTTGAAGTTGAGGTAGATGATCAACGCCGGCGTGAGCGTGCCGATGAGTGGCGCGACGAACGCGAAGGAACTCCGGTCGCGGCGGTACTGCAGGACGCCGCCGAACACGCCGAGCCCGAGGAAGGTCAGCGCCAGCAGCGACTGCAGGCCGGTCAGCATGCCACCGACGTCCCGCAGCCACTGCCAGCGGAAGTACAGCCACCACATGCCGACCTGCGCCGTGATCGGCGCCTGACGCTGCGCGACGCGGTGCCCGCCATACTGCTCGCGGTCGATGTTCGACTTCAGGCGCTTCCAGGTCTCGGCGCTGAAGGTGCACCCGAACGCGGGGCCCTGCGTGCAGGCCGTCGGCGCACCGACGTTGATCGCGGGGGCGTGTGCCGCGCGGATCGGCTGGAACGCGAAGGGCGTCATCCCGATCACGGTCGCGGCCGCGGCCGCGAGGATGAGCCGCCACCGGAAGATCGTCGCCGGGTGACGCAGCAGCACGAACAGACCCACCGCCGGGACCGGCAGGAATCCCGCCGGATGGTTGGCGTAGCCGAGTCCGCAGAGGTAGGCGGCCAGCACGAGCAGCAGGTCCGCACGGCGCGAATTGCGCGGCGCGTCGTCCCAGCGCAGGGCCGCCCACGCGACCGCGGCGACGCCGAGCAGCGCCACGGTGTACACCTTCTCGTTCACGACACTCTGGTTCCACACCGTGAACGCGGTCGCGCCGATCCACGCGCCGAGCGCGGCGATCACCGCGCGCGGAACAGGCGGCAGGCCCCAGCCGCGCAGCGCGCGGTGCGCCACGAGGACCCAGAACACGGCGGAGAGCGCCGACGTCGTTGCCGCGAGCAGATTCACGCGGGCCGCATACTCCAGCGGCACGGGGATCAGGGCGAACGCGTGCGCGATGAGCACGAACAACGGGTTGCCCGGCGGGTGCGGGATGCCCAGCACCTTGGCGGCCGTGATGTATTCGCTGGCGTCCCACATCGCCGTCGACGGCGCGAGCGTCACGAGGTACAGGACCCAGATCACCGCGCCGACCGCGAACGCGAGGGCGTAGGGCGGCGGGTCAGCCTCCTCGGTGCTGTCGGTGCGCGCGCCAAGGACCATGGCCAGCGGGGCGAGCAGCACGTAGCCGATCACCAGGGACGCCGCGGCCAGGCCGGTGCCCCCCTGCCAGAGGTTGATGTAGCCCACGGCGACCGCTGCGATCGCGGCGGCCAGCACGGCGAGAGGAAGCCCGCGGGGCAGGCGGGAGGTGGAGTGCGTCATCTTACAAAATACCCGGAAGACGCAGCCCGTGCTCCTGCGCGCAGGCGATCGCCTCGGGGTACCCGGCGTCGGCGTGCCGCATCACGCCGGTCGACG
>CAYSFN010000212.1:0-2866 GCA_964430045.1 uncultured Gemmatimonadaceae bacterium | reverse complement strand
TCTGCAACGGTGAGAACAAGGGCCAGGTATGTGACCGTGTCGATAGGTTGCATGAGGGCAGCGCGTCGAAAATCAAACGGATCCTTCTTTGGGTACAAGACGTGCTGAAGGGGATGAACCTTCAACCCAGTGAGTGCGCCTGACTTCAGGCGGCTCTCGACAAGCTTCTGTACTTCAGCTGCGAAATGATTGTTCTTCAGTAGATCAACCTCGAATGGCCTCGGGAATATGTCGGTCAGGCCTTCCTTGAAGACGTTCTGCACTGCAAGCTTCGAGGCCTTCTTGATGTCCATGGAGGTGGGTTGTGAGGTATAACGCCCAGATCAGTGGCGCGCCAAGGCGTCACGCATTTTGCAAGAGTAAAACGCGTGACGCCTTGGCACGTCCGTCTGCATCTGGCTGTTAGGTACTCTGCGGAGAATCATTTGTTTACGCTCACTGTAAAAACCTCTATCCCAAGCCGCTCTGCTAAATTTTCGAGCGCTGTTGGAAGAGATCGCTCCGTAACAAGCACAGCGCGGGCTGTAGGAGGTTCGGAACGCGCTTTCTGTTCTGCTCGCAGAAGCGCTTGGTACTTAACAGCTTGGAATAGACCTTTGTTTAGATCGGCATCCTTCGAGATTGTTGACTTAACCTCGACCCCTAAAAAGCCATTAGTAGTTCTGAAAACCACATCAGCTGTATCTGCAGATGCAAACAAATACTCCACTTTTCCATGTGGATTCCGTTTCGGAAGTCCCACTTTTTGCGGATTTCGCGCAATATATGCCTTAAGCTTTTTGTGCTGAGCGCTCTCTGGTTCGGATGACCACCCACCCCGCCTCGGTGGAGCGATTTTATTAGCCCTCTCACTTAGCTTGACTCTTCCACGTATCTCTTCTAAGCCGCACTCCTCCAAAACATCATCCCAATACTCATAAGCGAATACGTCCGCATGAATCTCTGAGACGATAGCTCTTTTTTCTTCCATAGACATGTTGTCGACACGCTTCTTAGTCGGATAATAACGTTCAAGATAGTAGTGAACGCCAGTTCCAGGTAGCCCGGAAATTCCATTTACGACAATAGCGTTCAGAGGTGGAATTGACTCCTTCCACCGTTCCTCTAATGCGATTAGCGCGCTACCGATAGCACCCGCGGGATAGCCATACTTCGGTGCTAAGACATGATGCCCCAGACCACGCCGGATGATCTCAGCATCAAGTTGGCCGTACGTAATCGTCGCACCTTGTTTCGCACAGGAGACGAGTATTGGAAAAGCGTTACGCGCCGTAACCTCTGTCCACCGATCACCAACTAACGCTTCTGGCATGCTCACGTTAATGCTCCTTATTGCCTAACCCCGGTTAAGCCGTGTGCCTGCCAGTGTGAAGCGGCAGCTGGCACATCGGCTTGAGCCGATGGCTAGCAGTCAGCCCCATACGGCTGCTGACTCTGCATCGTAAAAATAGACCTCGAGCTCCTTTGGTCGCCGCCGCCGTGCCTTGGTCTGCCGGTTAGCGGGCATTTTTTTTACTCTTGAAATCATAGACCTGTTGTGAGGCGCGTCAGATGAGCCAAATATGCTCACGAAAAGCCTGCTAATCGTTCCTTTTTCGATCATCTGGATTACATGCTCATCGTTCTCTGCGAACGAGAGGCCGTATGTCACTAGCGAACCAGTGATCTTTGGCATGCTGGCCAGCCCTCGATGGAGATACCCACTGTGCTTGATGCGCTCAAGTTTCTCCTTGGATGTTCCCTCTGAGACGAACAGTGGATATTTCGATGCTTTGAGCGCCGCCCGAACCTGGTCTGTTAGGCGCACCCCTGTGTTCTTCCACGTGTACTTTTGCAACTCCGCACCGGCATCAAAAAGGTGAAGAGCGCCATGGAGATAGTAGATTTTCTGCTCGTAGCTGTTTTCCACCTCCCACGAGACATACTCTTCTGCCCCTGAATCCGGCTTTCTAAAGCCGTCGTCACAATCCAAATGGGGTTCGACTTCTTCCTGCATATACGCCCAGTACAGCAAGAGGTCATAGTTAAGTGTATAGACCCGCTCAAAATTATTTAAAAAGCGTTTGCACGCTTCGTACGCATCCGATTCGATTTCGCCTGGCCAGTCGGGATGGCTTCCAGCAATTGCAGAGACTAGCACTTCCCTAAGCTTCTCCGCGTCGTCTTTTAGCGTCTGCGCTAGCTTTTTGAACTTCGGCCGGTAGACCGAAAGCAGCGAGGATGCCTGTTTTAGTGCCTTGATGACTACCTCAAAGTCAGTTGTTCCAAGAGCATCAAAAGATGATCGACAGAATGGCGAGAGATCCTCGAAGTCGGCCCGATCAAAAAGAGCGCCATACGAAAATATGTCATTACGGCATGCGCGGCTAAAGCCATTGCCTAATAGCGCATGGATCTTCCCTGATGCGCAGGCCGTTCGTATTGCTTTGTCGAAGGTGAGAACGTTGATGGCCATTTCTCTGACTGCTAACGGCGTATTAGGTAAACGCGGTAATATTGGTGATAGACAGATTCCATATAGCACCACCCCCAAGCATCCCGCCCCATCTGATTTCTCAGAAAGATACCCCTCCAATCTCATCGAGAAAAGCCCTTGCGCGACCACGACATAGAAGCCGCCTTAAGAACTTCTTCCAGGATCCAGCGTTTATCTCCTGGCCGATACCAAGCCGCATCTGCCTATCATTGCCCGCATAGTTGGCCGTGGACTGTACCGCCGTTGCCGTCCAACCCGTTGATCTGGCTGGCGCCAAAGCAACCCGCAGCCCGCGCTGCCTGTTACTTCTGAAATAGCTATTTGGTATTAGATTCTCCGCCCTCGCGCATCCGCACGAGACATACTCACCGGCAAAACAGCCGAAAATGA
>CAYSFN010000211.1:0-2895 GCA_964430045.1 uncultured Gemmatimonadaceae bacterium | reverse complement strand
AGTAGACGTACTGGAAGACGCAGCGGGTGGACGGGACCGGGGCGAAGGGGGTCGTGCTGCGCATTCCATGGCGGTCGATCGCGATGATCTCGCCCGGTGCGACGTCGCGGATCACCTTGGCGCCGACGATGTCGAGCGCGCAGGTCTCCGAGGCGAAGACGATCGCCTCACCCAGTTGCCCCATGACGAGCGGACGCCAGCCCCGGGGATCCCGCGCGGCGAGCAGGGTGTCCCCGATCGTCACGAGCAGCGAGTACGCGCCCTCCACGCCCTCCAGGGCGCGGGCCAGCATCGCATCCGGCGCCTCGAGCGGCTCGGCGGCGAGTCGATGCACGATGATCTCGGAGTCCATCGACGAGCCGAAGATGGACCCTTGCGCCTCGAGGTCCGCCCGCAAGGTCTCGGCGTTCGTGAGATTCCCGTTGTGGGCCAGCGCGACGTAGCCCCCGCGGAAGCGCACGAAGACCGGCTGTGCGTTCTCGAGGGTCGACGTGCCGGCGGTGGAGTAGCGCGTGTGGCCGATGGCGACGGACCCGGTCGTCGGGAAGGCGTCGGCGACGAGCCCCATCGCGCGCTGGGCGTGCGCGGCCTCGCCGTCGACCGCGACGATCCCCGCCGATTCCTGTCCGCGATGCTGCAGAGAATACAGACCTAACTGCGTCAGGGTCGCCGCGTCAGGATGTCCGTGGATGCCGAAGATGCCGCACATGGTTCTGGGTCGCCGTCAGTGGGTGGACCCGGCTGCCGCCGGGGAACGCATCAATGCCGGAATCGCATCGTGATAGGCCGCGCTCAGCGGGTCGATGCCGCTGTCGAGCACGTGCTGTGCCGTGCGGATGCGGAATCCGGCGGAGGCGAGGGTCACGGTGCCGATCCGACGCGCGGGGACGCCGTGCTCCTGGGCGATCCGGATCACCGACTCCGGCGAGGCCGTTGCCACCACCACGCGGCCCTGGCCCTCACCGAACAGCAGGGCCCGGTGGCTCAGGGTGGACCAGTCGGCCAACGTGACGTCCACCCCGACCGGGTGCGCGCGGTCACCGATCGCCGATTCGGCCAACGCCACGGCGAGACCGCCGTCACTCACGTCGTGTGCCGCACGGACCACGCCTGCGCGGATCGCCGCCAGCAGCGCGCCGATGAGGCGTGCCTCGGCGGCCGGATCACAGTTCGGCGGTGCGCCGCAGACTTCGCCATGCACGGTGAGCAGGTACTCGCTGCCGCCGAGCTCGTCGGTCGGGGCGCCCAGCAGGACAATGGCATCGCCCGGGGTGGTGAACCGATTGCCTGTCGCATGGTCGATATCGTCCAGGACGCCGACCATCCCGATGACCGGCGTGGGGTAGACCGCTCCGGCGGGACTCTCGTTGTACAGGGAGACGTTGCCGCCCGTGACGGGCGTCCCGAGCTGGCGGCACGCATCGCCCATGCCGAGCACGGCTTCCCGGAACATGAAGAAGGTGTCCGGCTTCTTGGGATTGCCGAAGTTGAGACAGTTCGTGATCGCCATCGGCCGCGCACCGGTGCAGGCGACGTTGCGCGCCGCCTCCGTGACCGCGATCCGACCGCCGACACGCGGGTCGAGGTACACGTAGCGTCCGTTCCCGTCGGTGCAGACGGCGATCCCCTTGCGCGTGCCACGCAACCGCAGCACCGCGGCATCGCCGCCAGGGCCGGCGACGGTGTTGGTGCGCACCGTCGCATCGTACTGACGGTACACCCACGCCTTGCTCGCGATCGTGGGCGAGGCGAGCAGTTGCCGCAAGGTCCACGCCGGATCCGCTTCCTCCGCCCGCGGCGCGATCGCGTGCGCATCGCGGGCGCGTCGTGCCACGGCGGCCTCGCTCTCCCGTGCCTCCGGGTGATACACCGGACAATCCGTCACCAGGCGGATCCCCGGGAACTCGGCGACGACGTGCTCCCCCTCCGTCACGCGATACACCGGCTCCGCGATCACCTCGCCGATCACCGCGGCCACCAGGTCCCACTTCGCAAGGATGGCCTCGACGTCGTGCTCGTGGCCGCGCTTCGCGACGACGAGCATGCGCTCCTGCGATTCCGACAGCAGGATCTCGTAGGGCGTCATCCCGGTTTCCCGGACCGGCACCTTCAACGTGTCGATCGTCACCCCGACGTCGCCACGCGCGGCCATCTCGGCCGACGACGAGGTCAGTCCGGCGGCACCCATGTCCTGGATCGCCACGATGTGCCCGCTGTTGATCAGCTCGAGCGACGCCTCGAGGAGCAGCTTCTCCGTGAACGGATCGCCGACCTGGACGCGCGGCCGCTTGGCCTCCGACTCCTCCGTCAGATCCTCGGAGGCGAAGGACGCCCCGTGGATGCCGTCCCGGCCGGTCCGCGCCCCCACGGCGATGATCGGGTTCCCGACGCCGCTCGCCGTCGCCGTGATGAGCTCTTCCTCGCGCATCACGCCGACGCACATCGCGTTGACCAGCGGGTTGTGCTCGTAGGCGGGGTCGAACACCACCTCCCCGCCGACCGTGGGGATCCCCACGCAATTGCCGTAGTCCCCGACGCCCTTCACGACGCCAGCGAAGAGGTAGCGCACCCGTGCGGACTCCAGCGAACCGAAGCGCAGCGAGTCGAGGATCGCGATGGGACGGGCTCCCATGGTGAAGACGTCGCGGAGGATGCCGCCGACCCCCGTCGCCGCACCCTGATATGGTTCGACGGCCGACGGGTGGTTGTGCGACTCGATCTTGAAGGCGACGGCGAGGCCGTCGCCGATCGCGATCACGCCCGCGTTCTCCCCGGGGCCCTGGAGGACGTACGGCGCCTCGGTGGGGAGCGTCTTGAGCACGGGGCGCGAGTGCTTGTACGAGCAGTGCTCGCTCCAGAGCGCCGTACGTCCTCCAGGGCCCCGGGGAGAACGCG
>CAYSFN010000210.1:0-2989 GCA_964430045.1 uncultured Gemmatimonadaceae bacterium | reverse complement strand
GCGCGGCGGGCACCTCCACCAGGGGACTCACGCGGAGTAGTTCGGCGCTTCGCGCGTGATCGTCACGTCGTGGGGGTGCGACTCCCGCAGCCCCGCCGGCGTGATGCGCACGAACTCCGTCTCGGTGCGCAGCGCGTGCAGGTCGGCACTGCCCACGTAGCCCATGCCGGCCCGCAGCCCGCCGACCAACTGGTACAGGACGTCTCCCACCGGGCCCTTGTACGGCACGCGTCCCTCGATGCCCTCGGGCACGAGCTTCTTGGACGAGAGTTCGCCGTCCTGGAAGTAGCGGTCGGCGCTCCCATCCTGCATCGCGCTCAGCGACCCCATCCCGCGGATCATCTTGAAGCGCCGCCCCTCCATCAGCAGGGACTCGCCCGGGCTCTCATCCGTGCCCGCCAGCATCGAGCCCATCATCACGCTCGAGGCACCGGCTGCGATCGCCTTCACGGCATCGCCGCTGTACTTCACCCCGCCGTCGGCGATCACGGGCACGTCGCCAGCCCCCTCCACGGCCTCGAGGATCGCCGTCAACTGCGGCACGCCGACGCCGGTGACCACCCGCGTCGTGCAGATCGAGCCCGGGCCGACGCCCACCTTCACCGCGTCGACCCCGCGCGCCACCAGCGCGGCCGCCCCGGCGCGCGTCGCCACGTTGCCCGCGACCAGTTGCACGGCGGGGAAGGCCTCGCGCACCGCAGCCGCCGCACGGAGCACGCCCTCGGAATGCCCATGCGCCGTGTCCACGACCAGGCAGTCCACGCCGGCGTCGACCAACGCCGCGGCACGGGCGAGGTAGTCGCCCCCCGCCCCGATCGCGGCCGCCACGCGCAACCGCCCGTGGGCGTCCTTGTTCGAGTCGGGATACTGGCGCCGCTTGTGGATGTCCTTGACCGTGATGAGCCCCTTGAGGCGTCCCTCTGCATCGACCACCGGCAGCTTCTCGATCCGGTTCGCGCCGAGCATGCGCTCCGCCTCTTCGAGCGTCGTCCCCACGGCGGCGGTCACCAGCCCCTTGCTCGTCATCGCCTCACGGAGGGGGCGATCCAGCTCCCGCTCGAACTGCAGGTCGCGGTTGGTGATGATCCCCACCAGTCGCCCCGTGTCGTCCACCACCGGCACGCCGGAGATGCGGAAGCGCGCCATCAGTGCGGCGGCCTCGCGCAGCGTCGCCTCGGGCCCCAGGGTGGTCGGGTTGATGATCATCCCGCTCTCGGACCGCTTCACCCGGTCGACCTCGGCCGCCTGGCGGTCGATCGACATGTTCTTGTGCAGCACCGCCAGCCCGCCCATCCGCGCCATCGCAATGGCCATCTCGCTCTCGGAGACGGTGTCCATCGCCGCCGCGACGAACGGGATGTTCAGCGTCAACCCGCGGGTGAAGCGGGTCGCGATGTCGACGTCCTTGGGGTGCACCAGCGAGTGGCGCGGAGCGAGCAGGACGTCGTCGAAGGTGAGGGCGGGCTCGACGCGCACACGAGGCGACGGTGCGGGAGCTGCTGCCGGACTGGAACGCGAAAGCCCGCGATCGGCTGGGGCCGATGCGGGCTCTGGGATCGATTGGGTCGCCATGAAGAAAAATATGTCCCGCTCACCGCCGATTCAAGCGCCCGCGGGGGGACTCCGCTTGACGACGTCGCCCGCCACCGACTCCGCGGCGGCCTTCACGCCGTCGAGGATCCCGAGCGCCTTGCTCATCAGGCCCATCGTCTCGGTGATCGCGGCCTGCGGGAGCTGCGAGGCCCGGAGGGTGTCCTGGACCCCCTCCGCAATGCGCTGCACCACGCTCGGCTCCGCCGCAGCGCCCGCCGCGTAGCGCGACTCGAGGAACTCGATGTAGTCGAGCACCTGGTACACACGGTCCTCGGGCAACGCCTCGATCCGGCGCAGGACGCGCTCCTTCAGGAACTCGTTCATCGTCAGTACGCTCCCCACCGCACCCGCTCCCCGCGGGCGTCGATATGCAGGTATCCGCTGGAGGTCCGCGTCGCGCGGTAGATCCCCAACCCGCCGACCAGTTCCGGATGGCGCTTCTCCACGCGCTCCACGACCTCCACGAACAGCGCGAGGTCCCGCGAGGTGAGCCGACCATCCCGGCTCAGGTCGTCCATCCGCCCGTTCCCATCGCCGTCCACGATCACGTCCGCCGCGTCGCCGTACTGATGCCGGCTGTCGGCCGACGCACCCGACGACCGCACGGTCCGGTTGTGGTCCGGCGTGCGGAAGCCCGACACCACGGCGAGACGCGCGGCCGGGTGGCCACTCCGTACGAGCTCGGTGTGGATCAGTTCCAGCTTGTCGAGGAGTCGTTCATCGAGCACCAGGTACTTGGGCCACACATCCGCCTGGTTCTTCGTCACGAAGTCCCGCAGGCGAAAGTGCTCGGAGACCTGGAGGTCCTGATTCTCCTCCGTCACTTCGATGAAGCCGATGGGGTTGCCGTAGCGGTCATTCCGGCTCCGGCCACGCTCCGCCGGCCAGTATCCCACCCGGTAGTCCCCCACGCGCGCGCCGACCTTCGCCCCGAAGTCGCGCATCACGACGTAGTGAAAGGCCGGGTAGCCCGCCGAATCGGGGACGGTGTACACCCCCGGCGTCCGCGCCGCGTCCAGTCCGAAGCGCTCCTCGACCAGGCGCAGGCCTTCGCCATCGTTCGGGGCGACGAACCGGGCGGTCAGTCGCCGGCTCACGCCGCGCAGCGAGTCGGGGACCGGGACCACGGCGGCCTCGGGCCTGCGCGCAGCATCCGACGCCACGAGAGGGCTCGCGGCGAGCAGACCGCCCACGATCGCCATGACCGCAAAGACGCTGTACGAACGGCGCCGTCCCCGGCGGACCGGACGGGCGCTGCGGAGAAGAAACGTCACAGAAGCGCGAGGGAGTGCAACAGCAGCGAAACGGCCAGCCTACGAGCGGACCGTTTTTTGGGGCAGATTTTAAATATGCCCAAACCGGGCGGCGTTGGCTACCCGCGTGCACCCCCCCCCGT
>CAYSFN010000209.1:0-2997 GCA_964430045.1 uncultured Gemmatimonadaceae bacterium | reverse complement strand
CGCTCCGGTTCGACAACCGCTTCACGCGGGAACTGCCCGGCGATGCCCGCACGGACCCCGCACGTCGGCAGGTCCTCGGGGCGTGCTGGAGCGCCGTGCATGCCACGCCTGTCGCCGCACCGCGGCTGCTCGCGCATTCCGCGGAGGTCGCCGCGCTCGTGGGCTTCGCGCCCGAGGACGTGCAGGCCCCGCATTTCGCGGAGGTCTTCGGCGGCAACGCGCTGCTGGCCGGGATGCAGCCGTATGCCGCCTGCTATGGCGGGCATCAGTTCGGTACCTGGGCCGGCCAGCTCGGCGACGGGCGCGCGATCTCGCTCGGCGAGGTCCTGGCGCCGTCCGGCGCGCGCTGGGAGCTGCAACTGAAGGGTGCCGGTCCCACACCGTACTCCCGCACGGCCGACGGGCGCGCGGTGCTCCGATCCTCCCTGCGCGAGTTCCTCTGCAGCGAGGCGATGCATCACCTCGGCGTGCCGACCACCCGTGCGCTCAGCCTCGTCGGCACCGGCGAGATGGTGCTGCGCGACATGCTCTACGACGGCAACGCACGCCTGGAGCCCGGCGCGGTCGTGTGCCGCGTCGCACCAAGCTTCATTCGCTTCGGCAACTTCGAGATCCTCGCCGCGCGCGGCGAGGTCGCGCTCCTCCGGCGCCTCGTGGACTTCACGATCGCGCGGGACTTCCCGCAGCTCGACGCAGGCGACCCCGCGCGCGTGGCCACCTGGTTCCGGGAGGTCTGCGCCCGCACGGCGACGATGCTCGTGGCGTGGATGCGCGTGGGCTTCGTGCACGGCGTGATGAACACGGACAACATGTCGATCCTGGGCCTCACGATCGACTACGGGCCGTACGGCATCCTCGACGACTTCGATCCGGGCTGGACGCCCAACACCACGGACGCGCATGGCCGTCGGTACGCGTACCGCCAGCAGCCGGCCGTCGCGCAGTGGAACCTGGAACGGCTGGCGGAGGCCCTGCACCCCGTGATGGACAGCGAGGCCGCGCTGGTCGCGGGCCTCGACCACTATGTGGCCACGTTCAACGACGCCTATGCGTCGATGCTCGCGTCCAAGTTCGGCCTCGCCTCGTTCGCCGGTGCGGATCAGCAGGTGGCGACCGACGGCATGGGACTGCTCGAGCAGGGCGGCATGGACCACACGCTGACCTTCCGCGCGCTGTCGGATTACCCCGACGCCGTGCCCGGCGATGACGCGGCGGCGGTCGCTCTGCTGGGCGACGTGTGGTACGATGACGTCGCACGCAGGCAGCACGGCGCGGCCGTGGCCGCGTGGCTGCGCCGGTGGCACGTGCGGGCGGTGCGTGGCAGCGCGATGCGCGCCGTCAACCCCAGGTACGTCCTGCGCAACTACCTGGCGCAGCAGGCGATCGACGCGGCCGAGCAGGGCGACACGAGCGTGTTGCACGCCCTGTTCGACGTCCTGCGCCGACCGTACGAGGATCAACCCGGCGCCGAGCGCTTTGGCGGCAAGCGGCCCGAGTGGGCGCGGAGCAAGCCGGGCTGTTCGATGCTGTCGTGCAGCAGTTGAGGTGGCGCTGGGCGCGAGGCCTCAGTGCGGCATCCAGATCGACCCGGCGACCACGACCTCCGTCCCACGCGGGAGCGACAGCGGCTCCGGGCTCTTCGTGAAGAAGGTCAGCCCGCGGTACCCCATGAGGTACTGGTAATTCTTGCGGATCACGCCGCCTTCGGCATGGACCACCAGCGCGTCCCGCTGGCGGTCGAGCAGACGCTGAAACTCGTGGGGATGGATGCGCACCAGGGTGCCCGATGCCTTGATGGCATTGGCGATGGCCGCGGCGGCGGCGGCTCCTGCGGCTGCGTTCATTGGGGGTGTCTCGGGCAAGGGGGGGGGCGCCGTCACGGGATGCCGGGCAGCGCGGTCAGCGGAGATGCCGGGTGCAGCATGCGGATGCGGTAGTGTACCACGGTCGGCACGTCGTCGGCTATTATCCACTACCTCCCACCGGTTCCGGACCCCATGCCTCGTCGTGTCGCACTCCTCGCAGTCGCTGCAGCCCTGATCGGCACCGCGCAGTTCGGCGGTGCCCAGGCGGCACCGGTGGTGCGCAGCGCGAGCGTGGACCTCGGTGCGGCACTGGACGAGCAATTGCGCGTGCTGATCGAGCCGGCGGTGCTCGGCCGGGTGACGCTGGGCCTGTCGTTCGGCTACTCGACGCGTCCGGAGTCGGAGCATGGCTATGGCGTTCCGATGCCCGCCTTCGGTGACCCCGGCATGCCCGACATCGCGCTCTGCCATACCGAGTCCTGCGCGTCGATCTATCCGCCGTATCCGCCATACGGCGGCGGAGAGCACGTGCGGTACCGGTCCAGCACCATGGCGCTGCACGCCCGGTGGTACCCCGCGCTGCTCTCGCGCGATGGTGACGGGCACCGCGTGAGTGCGTACGTCGGCGAGTTCCTCGGCTACAGCCGTCGCCGCATCACGAGCACGGCCTACTACTACGCGTACCCCGAGCTGGCGCAGCCCCGGCCCACCGGCAGCGCCGCGGCCGTCGACACCACCTTCGGGCCCTACCCGATGCCGTACCCCGTGCCGACGCGCTGGACGCAGCACCTCCGCGGATGGGAGCCCGGGGTCGAGCTGGGCGTGCGGGCGCTCATTGGGCGGCATCTGACCGTCGATCTCGGTGCCTCCACGCGCCTTGTCAGGATCGACGATCCCCGCTCATCGCGGCGGCCCGGCGAGACCGACCCCCGGCTGGTGGCGAGCATCGGCGTCGCGTGGTGATCGGCGCGCTCGGTCGCCCCGCACGGGTAGGGCCTGGCACCGGTGCCACATGGCGTCACACGCCGGGCGAGGCCGGTCCCGTCATCTCCGACCGATCAGGTCGCCTTTCTCTTGCACTCCGGCGTCGAGCGTGGTAACGTTCAGATAGAGCCTCTGAGAATCATTCTCATTCGTGCTCCGTCCCCGTCGGCCCCGCTGCTGTGAACCTGGCCTCCCGCGAACTCCCCGT
>CAYSFN010000208.1:0-3024 GCA_964430045.1 uncultured Gemmatimonadaceae bacterium | reverse complement strand
GCCGTCGAGGTCGACATCGCCCAGGTCGTCCATGCCGCTGTTGGCACTGTCAAAAAATTTCTCGATAGCCTCGCCGAGCTTGTCGTCCTCAACCAGGATTGCCTCTGTATTCAGCCCGGTGCTGAACTGGATATCGGTAACGGACTGGTGGTTGGTCGGGTCGGATACTGCGACAAACAGCTTGTTGCCGCGCCGGAAGAGTGGCAGCACGCGGTGTTGGCGCACTAATTTTTCCGCAACCAGCTCTTTGGGCTGGCTGTCCTTGTCGATCACGTTCAGGTCGATAAACGGCACACCAAACTGCTCGCTGGCCAGCTCGGCCAGCGTCCGGCTTTTAACCAGCTTGTTCTGCACCAGATAGGTGACCAGCGATAACTTGTTGCGCTGAGCCTGTTGCTGGGCCTGTTGCGCGGTTTTTTCATCCAACAGTTCGGCCTGCACCATCTGCTTGGCCAGGCCGGTAAGGGTGACGTGATCGTTCATTGCAGGCTCCATAACAATGTCAGCCTTATAGCCTAGTTGTTTCTGGCTGCCAAACGCGGTGATCTGTTGTGACGAAAAATGGCAGTTAGTGCCTTGTCTGGATTTTTGTGCGCTGCAAATCGTGGGTGTAGCACTTGAAAGAATGTGGCTTCAGGGGTTGGCACGCTGTCTGCATTGTCATGCTCAGGTCGCTGGACCTGTCCATTTTCTGGGAGAGACTGAACTATGAAAGCTCAAAAAGGTTTTACTCTGATCGAGCTGATGATCGTGGTTGCGATCATCGGTATTTTGGCAGCAATCGCCATTCCGCAGTATCGCGATTATACCGTGCGTACGGCCAACAACTCTTGTCAGATTGAGGCCAAGACATTTGTTAATGCGCTTATGGTTGCTCTTCACGGCCAAAATCCTGCTGCTGATCGCCCCGTATACAATCCCAAGGCATGCACCAACAGCGTTGCCGCTGCTGCTGCTGCTGCAACTTTGGCGACCACTGATCTTACATTTGTGGCTGCGACCCCTGGTACTAGTACCTTTGTATTCAACATATCTGCTGGTGGTGTTGCTAACTGATTTTATTTATTTCACCTTGGTATGGCTGATTCGTAGGATAGCATCGCCGAAGGCACTTCCGTTGGTTGCAGCGGTCTGCTGACCAATCCGATACATCAAACGCCCCGCCATCGTGCGGGGCGTTTCGTTGTGCGCCAGGCATGGCGCGTTGCGCGTGAGCGCAACCGGCTTGGCTGTGGTGGCCTCGCTGGTGACTTGGAGGTGAAAGTCCTCTGCACACCCGGCAAGGGGAAGTGTTAGCCAGAGGCAAGGGTGTCGCGGGTGACCGCGAATCTGAAGGAAGCCCGAGGCAAAATGCTGGCCTGACGTACAGGAAGTCTGTACAAAACCTCTCGGATTGCATCCGGGCTACACTTGCGTTGGGCGACCGGTTTACAGCGCCAGTCGCATTGAAAGATCCACTGCCTTTACATCCTTGGTCAGCGTACCAATCGATACATAGTCCACGCCCGTCTCGGCAATCGCCCGCAAGGTGGTTTCGTTTACTCCGCCCGAGGCTTCAAGATGTGCGCGGCCGGCGGTGAGGGTGACGGCCTGGCGCATTTCGTCCAGGCTCAGCTCATCAAGCATGATGATGTCGGCTCCTGCGTTCAGTGCCTGGCGTAACTCCTCTAAGCTTTCCACTTCTACTTCCACAGGCTTACCTGGCGCTATCTTGTGCGCGGCTTCTACGGCTTGAGCTATACCGCCGCAGGCGGCGATATGGTTTTCCTTTATAAGGAAGGCGTCATACAGGCCGATGCGGTGATTGTGGCAACCGCCCTGGGTTACGGCGTATTTCTGTGCGAGGCGCAGGCCGGGCAGGGTTTTGCGAGTATCGAGTAGCTTGACGGCCGTGCTCTGTACGAGGTCTGCATAGTGTTGGCAGCGGGTGGCTACGGCGGAGAGGGTCTGCAGGAAGTTCAGGGCGCTACGCTCGCCACTGAGTAGGGCGCGGGCTGGGCCTTCAAGTTCAAACAGTACCTGATTGGGCTCGGCACGTTGGCCGTCCTGAATATGCCAGTGCACGGCTACTCGTGGGTCGAGTTGGCGAAACACGGCGTCCACCCAGGCAGTGCCGCAGATAACTGCGTGCTCACGAGTGATGACTTTGGCGTGGGCCAGGCGTTCGGCGGGAATCAACTGGGCGGTGATGTCGCCGCTGCCGATATCCTCTGCCAGTGCTCGGCGCACGTTGGCCTCGATTTCGGTGACGAGGTCGGCGAGGATAAGGTTAGGCATGATGAGCTCCAGTCAGCAGAATGCGCCGATTATAGGGATTGATGAGCGTTTGCGCAGTGTTTGCAGATGTTCACTGAGCGCTGTGGGGCTATGCTGGCAAAGGTTCTTCGTTAGTTGTGCGCGGCCGTTATTTCATGCAGGGTTACGTTGGTCGTGCGCATATAGCCGCTGGGAAACTGTAGTGCTACATCTGTGACCTGAGTCATGTCTGGAGGAAAAGTCTGCTTGGTATGTGTGCGTGCATCCCTATAATGACTTTACTTTTTACAATTGTTGACGCCAGGCCTTTGACGTTACGGATGACGCTCAGTTGATCGCTGTGCAGGTCGGTTAGCCCAAGAGGGGCAGTCTGCAGGAGACTCGCAATGAAGACTGATGCGAATGTGGTGCACCTGAGCAAGGTGGCCCCTGAGCAATCGCCCACTTCACCGGTAGGAAGACTGCCTGTGGCGCTGACAAATGTGCGTGACAAAGCGGCGCAACAGCTCAAAGCAGCGTTGCAGGCGCTGTTCGACAATGCCGACGATACGTTGTTCGAGATGGCGGATCGCGCCACTAGCAATGCTGAGCAGAATGCCTTTTTTGAGGCGATGCGCGATCTGCGTTTGAAGCGCAAGAATATCGAGCGCGGTTTTCTGCAGAAGGTGTTTGAAGCCTTCGCCACTCTCAATCAGTACGAAATTGGTAAGCCTGCGCCACTGGATGCGGTGTCGTTCGAGACGCTGTCGCTGGTGCAGAACGATGCGT
>CAYSFN010000207.1:0-3039 GCA_964430045.1 uncultured Gemmatimonadaceae bacterium | reverse complement strand
TGCTTTAACTACGTTATGAGGATTAGAAGATCCTTGTGATTTTGATAATACATCATGAACTCCAACTGACTCAAGTACAGCACGTACTGATCCTCCAGCAATTACTCCTGTACCGGTTGAAGCAGGCATCAAAAATACTCTTGCTCCTCCGTACTTTCCTAATTGTTCGTGAGGAACTGTTCTATTATTTAGAGGTACACGAACTAAGTTCTTTTTTGCATCCTCAACAGCTTTTGCAATAGCTTCAGAAACATCTTTAGATTTTCCTAAACCATGTCCAACTACTCCGTTCTCGTCTCCTACAACTACAACAGCAGAGAAACCAAATGCTCTACCTCCTTTTGTAACTTTAGTAACACGATTTACACTTACCAAACGGTCTTTAAGTTCAAGACCACTTGGTTTTACTAATTCTACATTTTTGTACTTATTAGACATAATATATTAGAATTTAAGTCCGGCAGCTCTAGCGCCTTCTGCTAATGATTTAATACGACCGTGGTATAAATATCCACCTCTATCGAAAACTACAGTATCGACCCCTGCTTTTTGAGCTTTTTCTGCAACTAGTTTTCCAACTGCAGCGGCAATTTCGATATTCGTACCTTTACTTATTTCTTTTTCTCTTGAAGATGCAGCTAATAAAGTTACTCCGTCAACATCGTTGATAAGTTGTGCGTAAATTTCTTTATTACTTCTAAATACAGAAAGTCTTGGTCTTGCAGCAGTACCGCTCACAGTTTTTCTGATTCTGAATTTAATTCTCTGTCTTCTATCAGATTTTGTTAATGACATAATCTTATTTTTTAAGCTGATTTACCTGCTTTTCTTCTTAATACTTCACCTACAAACTTAACTCCTTTACCTTTGTATGGCTCTGGTTTACGGAAGCTTCTAATTTTAGCAGCTACTTGACCAACGAGTTGTTTATCGTGAGAAGTTAATTTTACAATTGGATTTTTACCTTTTTCAGAAACTGTTTCTAATTTTACTTCCGGAGCAATTTCTAATACAATGTTGTGAGAGAATCCTAAAGCCAAATCCAATTTTTGTCCTTGGTTTGATGCTCTATACCCTACTCCAACTAGTTCTAATTCTTTTGTAAAACCTTCAGATACACCAATAATCATATTATTAATCAAAGCTCTGTATAAACCATGCTTTGCTCTTTGGTCTTTGTGATCAGATGATCTTTCAACAATTACCTGACCATCTTCAACTTTTACAGTAACGTCTGAAAACTCCTGAGTAAGTTGACCTAATTTACCTTTTACAGTAATTACTCCATTTGCAACGTCTAGTGTTACACCTGCAGGAATTACAACGGGATTTTTACCTATTCTTGACATAGTTCAAACTTTTTATTAGTATACGTAACAAATTACTTCACCACCAACATTAAGTTGTTTGGCTTGTTTTCCTGTCATCAAACCTTTTGATGTAGAAACAATTGCAATACCCAAACCATTTAAGATTCTAGGTAATTTTGAAGCGCCTGCATACTTACGTAAACCTGGCTTACTAATTCTTTGAAGATCTTTGATTACAGGCTCTTTAGTATCTTTATCATACTTCAAAGCGATTTTGATTGACCCTTGTACAGTGTCGTTTTCAAATTTGTAGCTCAAGATATAACCTTGATCAAATAAAATTTTTGTAATTTCTTTTTTAAGATTAGAAGCAGGAATTTGAACTACTTTGTGGTTTGCTGCCACAGCATTTCTAATTCTAGTTAAATAATCCGCAATAGGATCTGTATACATATTTATCAAATTGTGGTCCCGGTTTTCAATGGCACTATACCTTTGAACCTAAGACCAGTTAATACTTTTTTATTACCAGCTAGCTTTTTTAACTCCTGGAATCAAACCTTGGTTAGCCATCTCACGGAAAGTCACACGTGATATTCCGAATTGACGCATATAACCTCTAGGTCTTCCTGTTAATTTACAACGATTGTGCATACGAACAGGAGAAGCGTTCTTTGGTAATTTTTGCAAACCTACGAAATCTCCAGCTTCTATCAAAGCTTTTCTTTTCTCAGCATACTTAGCTACCGTTTTTGCTCTTTTCACCTCACGGGCTTTCATTGATTCTTTAGCCATATCTTAATTCTTTTTAAAAGGTAAACCTAATTCTGCTAATAATGATTTTGCTTCTTTATCTGTATTTGCAGACGTTACGAATGTAATGTCCATTCCAGAAATTTTATTCACTTTGTCAATGTCGATTTCCGGGAAGATAATTTGTTCTAAAACTCCTAAGTTATAATTTCCTCTTCCATCAAAACCATTGGCTTTGATTCCGCTGAAATCTCTAACTCGTGGTAGAGCTGACGTAATTAATCTGTCAAGAAATTCGTACATTCTTACTCCTCGCAAAGTCACTTTTGCACCAATCGGCATTCCTTTTCTCAATTTAAAAGATGCAACGTCTTTTTTGGAGATAGTAGCTACTGCTTTTTGCCCGGTAATTTTTGTTAATTCATCAACTGCATAGTCGATTAATTTTTTATCGGATACAGCTGCACCAACTCCACGGCTTAAAACGATTTTTTCCAGTTTTGGAACTTGCATTACGTTTTTGTATCCGAACTCTTCTTTAAGAGCAGCAATAACCCTGCTCTTATATTCTTCTTTTAGTCTAGGTGTATATGCCATCACTATAGTACTTGATTAGATTTTTTTGAAAATCTTACTTTTTTATCTCCTTCTACTTTAATTCCAACTCTAGTCGTTTTTTTTGATTTTGGGTCAATCAACGAAATGTTTGAAATGTGTATCGGAGCTTCTTTCTTAACGATTCCTCCTTGAGGGCTTTTTGCACTTGGTTTGGTATGTTTTGAAACCATGTTTACACCTTCAACGATCGCTTTATTCTTCTCACGATCTACTTTTAGAACTTTTCCTTCAGATCCTTTGTGATCTCCAGCGATTACTCTTACGGTATCTCCTGATTTTATTTTTAGCTTTATCATCTTACATAAATAATTAAAGCACTTCAGGTGCTAATGATACAATTTTCATGAATTGTTTTTCA
>CAYSFN010000206.1:0-3046 GCA_964430045.1 uncultured Gemmatimonadaceae bacterium | reverse complement strand
CATCTCGGGGCCGGTCGGGAACGACAACGACGGGATGTACTACGAGCACAACGGGTCGGTGGCCCGGCTCGTGCGCCGGCAGCTCGAGGCGTCCAACGATCTCGTGGCGCAGGCCGAGGCGGCGTTGGCTGCGAACGATCAGGCCAAGGCCTCGCTGCTGCTGTACAAGTCGCAGCTCGGAGCGCCCAAGAACAAGCGCCTGCTCAAGCTGTACCAGGAGGTCGGCGTCAAGCAGCTGGTCCAGAAGATGGAGCTGGCGCACCTCGCCGACCGCAAGCTGCCGGCCGCCAAGCGGGAGCTCCAGGGGCTCGAGGACGAGCTGCTCTTCGTGCTCGACGAGCGCGGGCACTCGGTGCATCTCACCGACGCGGGCGTGGAGTTCCTGTCGCCGAACGGCCACGACCAGTTCGTGCTCCCGGACCTGAGCACCGCGGTGCACCGGCTCGAGCAGGACGAATCCCTGGATCCCGCGACCAAGCTGGAGCGTCGGCAGACGCTCGAGCGCGAGTACGCGGCCAAGGCCGAGAAGCTGCACATCATCCATCAGCTCCTGCGGGCGCACGCGCTCTACGAGCGGGACGTGAACTACGTCGTGCAGGACGGGCAAGTCCTCATCGTCGACGAGTTCACCGGACGCACGATGCCCGGGCGTCGCTGGTCGGAGGGGCTCCATCAGGCCGTGGAGGCCAAGGAGGGCGTCCAGGTCAAGGGAGAGACGCAGACCCTCGCCACCATCACCATCCAGAACTACTTCCGGATGTACGAGAAGCTGGGCGGGATGACCGGCACGGCCGAGACGGAGGAGACCGAGTTCCATCAGATCTACCGGCTCGAGGTCGCGGTGATCCCCACGAACCAGCCGATCATCCGTGATGACCGGCAGGATCTGATCTACAAGACGCGCCGCGAGAAGTACAACGCGATCGTCGAGGAGACGCAGCGCCTGCACGCGCTGGGCTTCCCGGTCCTGGTCGGCACCGCGAACGTCGACGTCTCCGAGACGCTGTCGAAGATGTTCAAGCGCGCGGGCATCACGCACAACGTCCTCAACGCCAAGTACCACCAGCGCGAGGCGGAGATCGTCGCGGAAGCCGGTCACCCCGGGGCGGTCACGATCGCCACGAACATGGCGGGTCGCGGCACGGACATCAAGCTCGGGGAGGGCGTGCGCGAGGGGAAGCCGTCGAGCGTGATGGACCCGAACGCGCAGAAGATGGTGGACGTGACGGAGATCGGCGGGCTGCACATCATCGGCTCCGAGCGGCACGAGTCGCGCCGCATCGACCGCCAGCTCCGCGGCCGCGCGGGACGCCAGGGCGATCCGGGATCGTCGCAGTTCTTCCTCTCGCTCGAGGATGATCTGATGCGGCTGTTCCAGTCCGACCGCATCGCCAAGCTGATGGATGCGCTGGGCGCGCAGGACGGCGAGGTGCTGACGCATCCGCTGATCACGCGCTCGATCGAGCAGGCGCAGAAGCGGGTCGAGCTGCAGAACTTCCAGGCCCGGAAGCGGCTGCTCGACTACGACGACGTGATGAACCAGCAGCGCGAGGTGATCTACAGCCTTCGCGCCTTCGCCCTGGAAGGGGGCGAGGAGCTGAAGGGCGAAGCGCACAAGATGCTCACCGCGGCGATCAGCCGGCGCATCGAGACGACCCTGGGCGACGCGGAGCCGGGCGAGTGGGACCTGGCGCTGCTGCGGCAGGAACTCCTGATGCATTATCTGCTCGCCGTCGACGCGTTCGAGGAGCGGTCGCCCGCGCGTCCGGTGGCGGTGTCCGAGGCGGTCGCGGTCGGCGTCGCGGAGGGCGAGCAGGCGTTCGCGCGCAAGCAGGCGTCGCTGGGCGAATACGCGGACCGGCTGCTCGCGCTGGTGATGCTGAACGTCATCGACGAGAAGTGGAAGGAGCACCTCTACGACCTCGATCAGTTGCGGAGTGCGATCCACTACCGGTCGTGGGGGCAGAAGGACCCGCTGGTCGAGTACAAGCAGGAGGCGTTCACGATGTTCGTGGAGCTGATGCACGATCTGCAGCACACGTTCACCGAGCGGTTCCTGAAGGTGCAGTTGATCTTCGAGCAGGCCGCGCCACCCGCGCCGCCGCCGCGGGGCGAGGCACCTGCGCGCCGGTTCGACGCCATGGGTGTTGCCCAGTCGTCCTCGGGCGCCGCCCCGGCTGGGGCGGAGGACGCGGCCGCCGCATCGGCGTCGAGCGCCGCCGCGCCGGCCCCGATGGTCGTGGGCGCCGGGCGTGCCCGGTCGCTGAGCGGGGGAGTGGCCGGCACGGTCGCCGGCGCCCTGCCGGCCGGCGTCGACCTCTCCAAGGTCGGGCGCAACGACACCTGCCCCTGCGGCAGCGGAAAGAAGTTCAAGAAGTGCCACGGCGCGATGGCATGATGACACGCGCCGAACACGGGTGACGGGGGTGCGAGGGTCCGGGGGCATGTTCCCCGGACCCTCATCACTGTGCCGTCCCCGCCATGACCAGTCCCACCCTGCCGCCGGTCCGGATTCGCGAGCTGCCCGCCGACGAGCGCCCCCGTGAACGCCTGCGCGCGCATGGCTCCCGTGCGCTGAGCACCGCCGAACTCCTGACGCTGCTCCTCGGCGCGGGGCCGCGGGGTGGATCCGCGCTGGACGTCGCGCACCGGCTCCTGGCACGCTTCGATGGATCGCTGCGGCGTCTGTCGCTGGCCCCGGTCGCGGCCCTGACCCACCAGGCGGGGGTCGGACCGGCGCGCGCGTCGACGGTCGCGGCCGCGCTCGAGCTCGGACGTCGGCTGGCGGCGGAGCCACGGGATCTCGGGCGGGTGCTGCGCCGTCCCCACGATGTCTGCGCCGCATACGGTCCGATGCTCGAAGACGTCGCCGTCGAGGAGTTCCACGTCGCGGTCCTCGACGCGCAGCATCGCCTGGAGCGGGACGTGCTGGTCACGCGCGGCATCCTCGATTCGTCGCTGGTGCATCCGCGGGAGGTGTTCCGTGAAGCGATCGCCGAGCGCGCGGCCGCGGTCATCCTGGTCCACAACCATCCGAGCGGGGATC
>CAYSFN010000205.1:2273-3049 GCA_964430045.1 uncultured Gemmatimonadaceae bacterium | reverse complement strand
CAGCGACGGCAAGATCAGCCTGAGCCTGCAGCCGGTTGGCGAAGATTTGCGCGACAGTCTGGGTGAGCAGATCATCGCCAGACTGCGCGAGCAGGGCGGCACGCTGGCGTTGAGCGACAAGAGCTCGCCGGAAGCTATCAGCGCGCATTTTCGTGCGAGCAAGGGCAACTTCAAGAAAGCCATTGGCGGTCTGTACAAGCAGGGTCGCATCGTAATTCATGCCGATCGCATCGAACTGGCCCCGTAACGAAGCCTGATCCGCCACCGTCGCCATCTGCGGGTGCCTGATCAACGGTGTGAACTGCGCTGAGGCCCTGCTGCCCAACATAGCGTGCTGTTATCGATATCGAGGTGGTTATGTTGCGCTGCAGATATGCGGTCAGTCTTGTCGGGTTGCTGCTGGTCACGCCGCTGTATGCCGAGCAGCAGGCTCCACAGACGCTGCGGGTCATTCCGAAAACTTACATCAGTCCCGGTGCCAGTGGCAGCATTGGCAGCTCCCAGCAGATCGAGACACATAACCTCTATGGCGGACAGCGTTTGCCCAGTGGCCTGCAGCGGCATGAGCAGCGCTATGGCAGCCAGTCGATAGAAACTCGCGGGACTATCCAGCAGAGCATCGAGTACCCCGGCGGCCACCGCGTGCAGCAGTATCCAGGGCAGGACACGCAGTATCAGGAACGCAGGCGTTAACTAGGGTCTGCTCTCGCGTTGGCGAGGATGGTTGTGACACGACTCTGTTCGGCGATGTGAGGTTTTTAGCTGACGGGTAAGGC
>CAYSFN010000205.1:1914-2263 GCA_964430045.1 uncultured Gemmatimonadaceae bacterium | reverse complement strand
CAGGGCACGCAGTATCAGGAACGCAGGCGTTAGGTTGCTCCGCCATTTTTGGCTGTCAGGCACCTGTCTATTGGCTAAGAACCACCATCCCGTTCGATGCCGATTCCTAAGGAAGTGGAAGAGGTCGCGTTCAATGTGGCGATGCGTGGAACTGGCCGACTGTTTGTCTCCTGCAGGGCGGCATTCCGTGGTGCCTATGAGCGCTGTGGTTTCGAAACGCCGGGCCAGCTAACCCACATCCTGCGGTACACCTTCGCCAGCCATTACAGATGGCGGTGGCGACATCCTCAGCCAGCAGCGAATCCTTGGGCATTCCTCTATCACCATGACTATGCGCTATGCACTTTTG
>CAYSFN010000205.1:0-1904 GCA_964430045.1 uncultured Gemmatimonadaceae bacterium | reverse complement strand
TCGAGCGCCTTCTGGTACTCAGCGCGATAGCCTTGGAACAGTGTGGTCAGCAATGCTGGGCGGATTAGTGATGGCCATTATTGTATGTTTGATGTACTGGTCATCGCTCATGCCAAGCACGGGGTTGCGCATATCACCCACATCCACCTTCGCCAGCCACTACATGATGGCCGGTGGTGACATCCTCAGCCTGCAGAGAATCCTGGGCCATTCCTCCATCACCATGACCATGCGCTATGCACATCTATCGCCCGACCATCTGGAGTCTGCGCTTAGGCTTTCTCCCTTTTTCCAATCCGGCCACAACATTAAATAGGTTTGACGTTTTGGTCAGATTGGCTGATATTAACGGTTAACGTTAAGGGTTAAGATGTGATCCTGAATTTTAGATGTGCAGAAACCCAGGCGTTATTCGAAACGGGTGATTCGCGGCGTTGGAAAAATATTCTGAGCGTCGCAACCCGAAAGCTGACGATGCTGCACGCCGCCACTGAGCTTCGAGACTTACGTTCTCCGCCGGGCAACCGCCTGGAAGCTCTGCAGGGCAGTCGAGCGGGTCAGTACAGCATCAGGGTCAACGATCAGTTCCGCATCTGTTTCGAATGGTCAGACGCGGGGCCGACCAATGTTGAAATAGTCGATTACCACTGAGGAGGTCGCACCATGGCAATTAACGGAATGCGCCCCATCCATCCGGGCGAGATCCTACGGGAAGAATTCTTGGAGCCGTTGAACATTTCGCCGGCTGCGCTGGCTCGCGCTCTGCATGTGTCTGCGCCAACGGTAAATGAGATTGTGCGAGAGCGGCGGGGCGTGACTGCGGATATGGCTATTCGCCTTGGGCGCTACTTCGATACATCGGCCCAGTTCTGGATGAACCTGCAGACTGAATATGCTTTGGCGACAACCTACGCTGAGGCCGGTGACGCAATTGAACACGATATAGAGCCGCTGAGAGCAGTAGGCTAATCAAAAGGAGTAAGCAATGCCTACAGGGGATGTAGAGATATCAGGTCTTAGGGCCTCATTAGCGGGCCATTACAGCTCCTTGCAGCCTTCTCAGAAAGCTTATGTGAATGCTTTCCTTTTGTTTGGTCTTTACCTAGCAATTAAGCCTTTTGGTTGGGAGATTGGCCGAGGCGTGCTGTTTTTTGCACTGCTTTCTTGGTGGATGGCGCTAACGTCCGACCTCCTGAGTTTCTATGGCCGCCTTGTAGACTCTACCTTAGGCAAACTGCTGCTCTTGGTTGTCGTGGGTGGTGGGGCAAACGTTGCTATTGCTATGTCTGCTCAGGTGGTGAATGACGTCACTGGTATAGACCCTGGAAAGTTCGTTCACACAATCGCGTTTATCTCGATTTTTATGGCGATCGTTCTAATCCATCTAGCCTTGAGCGTGTCTTTCGTTGTGGGGCTAGGGCTCGTCTTTATCTACGTCTTAATTCATTGGACGAAGGATGAGAGCGCTCTGGCTGTCCTATTCCCTTGGTATAGCTCTGACGACAGTCTCCCTTACAAGCGATTAACTATCACGGTGCGCGTTGTCAGTTCTATGGTCGTCTGCGGCCTTGCCTATTCCTGGGCTGAAGATGGTCAGAAAGGCTATAGGGCTTTTGTCGATGACAAGGCGCGCTGGTTCTTATATAGCTTTGAGATGTACGGAAATGCACCATGCCCGTTGCTTGAGGGGCAGCGTGTAGCCTTTTTAGGCGATGGTCAGGTGCTGATGGGCGATAAAAGCGGGGAGGGTATTTCGTTCCAAACGCAGCAGTGCATTTCGGGTGAGTAGTCGGGATGTAGTCTGTCCGGAAAACAAAAAAGGGCTTAGCTTTCGCTAAACCCTTGTTTTGTTTGGTGGCTACGCAGGGACTTGAACCCCGGACCCCAGCATTCATAATGCTGGG
>CAYSFN010000204.1:0-3098 GCA_964430045.1 uncultured Gemmatimonadaceae bacterium | reverse complement strand
CGCCCCCTACCCCCCGAACGCGTTCAACCCCGTGATCGCCTGCCCCAAGATCAACGAGTGCACATCGTGCGTCCCCTCGTACGTGTACACGCTCTCCAAGTTGGCCATGTGCCGCATCGCCGCGTACTCGGCCAAGATGCCGTTGCCACCCAGCAAGCGCCGCGTCTCACGCGCGATATCCGTCGCGATGTCCACATTGTTGCGCTTGGCCAGCGACACCATCTGCGGCGTGAACGTGCCCTGGTCCTTCATGCGCCCCAGATGCAGCGCGAGGAGCTGCCCCTTGGTGATCTCCGTCAGCATGTTCGCCAAGCGCAGCGGGTACACAGCAGGCATTGGCTACACGTTGCGCGGCCGCGAGGTTGGCTTCGTCGAGGTACATCGAGGTGCGGCGCATTCATAAACAAGATTGGCCGGCACACATGTCTCAACTCCCGGACCCGGCGCTGTTAGCGTGGGCACGACCGTCGCGCTACCACCCGCAGTAGCGCCCGAGAAGGGTCGCGTCATTGGACAACCTCTCGAGCGTCACAAGGCAACCTCCCGCGAAGGCCGCGTCCACGACGGCGCCACGATGAGGCACCTTGCGCGGGGTCGCGGTTGCCGGTCCCGCAAGCGGTTGGACGAGCCAGTTCCGTTCTGGCGAGGGCTCTGTGGACACCAGTGCAACGGCGATGCGTCCGCTGCGCTCGTCGACCGCGACTCGTTCGATGCGGGCCATCGTGCGGGGAAACACAACTGATCCGAGGACGTCGTCAAGCACACCGCGGAAGCGTGCAACCAGCGTTGGGCCGTAGCGATGTTGGCCCATTTCTGCGAGCGCGGCGGCGAGCACAGAGTCCGCATATCGGCGTCGATCTGCTTGACGCACGGGCGCTGCCGCAGGCACGCGCAACGGAACGGCCGACGGTGCCCCGCCCTCGATGGGTACGTTCTGGACCGTACCCGCGCGTCGGTCAACGAGGACAAGTCGAGCGGGGGACAGCTGGAACACTTGTCCCTGTCCGAACGGTGCGTCGAAGCGTCCGCCCAGTTCGTCCCTCTCCCAAAAGATTGAACTCGAATCCGGTCCTTCGAAAAGCGTCTGCACGACCCCGGTGACTTCGTTGACCCGCTGAGCCAGCAAGGTGACTCGAATGCCTGTCGGACCGGGTTTCTGACGTCGAGATATCAAGATGACATCGTCGGATCCATGCACCGGCGCAACCTCTGGAGCGTCATTGAAGCTCGTGTGAGCCGCCAAGGACCTAGCTCGCCCTGGACCGGCATCGCGAATCGCGTACGGAGTCAGTCGCACCAGCCGCCGGTCCCACAACCATACGCTGTCACGAGCGACCGTAATTGACCACGGATAGCCGTACTCTCCGGGCCCGGCACCAGAGCCACCGACAACGGAGCGAGACCAGGTGCGACTGGCACCGACATCACAGCGAAGTCGCTGAATCGGGCCGCGGTCATCGATGAGCCAAATGTCACATGAACTCGCCGCGGCCAGCCGTCGTGGAGCCGTCATGCCGAGCGAATCGAGGTCCACCCACTGTGCAGGAGCTTGGGCCGGCGCGATCGAGGCAACACTGGCAGCAAGCGGGATTGACAACCAAAGTAGGTAGCGGCGTGAGAGTAGCTTCATTGCTCGCGTTGGTGTGGTGAATCACAGATCTCGGACGCAGGCATGCTTGCGAACTCGCGCTCGGCACCTCGGTTTCCGGAAGTCACAACCGCTATGAGTCCTCCTGCGGCACGAACGGCCTGCACTCTTCGTCCGATACGACACTGGCGTACTCCGGGCAGCACTTCGTCTGATGCTGACCGAGCGAACACCAGCCAACTGCTACTCAGCTCATCGAACGTCGCGCGGTGCACCCGCGCGATCGGCAACTCGGCAATGTGCACTCGCATTCGTGCCAACTGCGCGAGAAGAGTGTCGCGCACATTCTCGGGCAGCGCACTGGAGGCCTGAACTACCGCGCCCAAGGTGGAATCGGCCCACGATGAATCGCCTACTGCAGAAAGAGCCTCGATTCCAGCTCTTCGCGCATCCCGCACCCGCCCCGCCTGCGTTACTTCAATCTCGCCTGATGCAAGCGTGCCGCCATGTAACCACCTGACACCGGAATCGCTTTGCTCCATAAACAGCTCGGGCGGATTCGACCCGCGCGCTACGAAAAGCCCCGAGGTGTGATGGAGCACGATTGCGCTGAAGGACGCGAGAACCGAATCGTAGGAGACAGCTCCTGTGGCACTTCGAATCAGCCTGATTCGGTGCTCGATTGAACCTACGCCTTCGCTGCCGGGCACGACTCTTTGCGTCCAAAGCAGCGATTGCTCCGCGTTGACCTGCCACATCCCGCGAAGTTCGCCCAACTTCCGTTCGTCATAGACTACAACCGTGGAATCCACGATGCGTGGTTCAGTCGAAACCGTAATTAGACGCTCGGTGTGTGGGTCCCACGTCGCCACGCCACCTCGCCGTAGCGGAAAGGCCCGCATCGAACTCGGGCGCGAAACCATCACGCTGTCGGTTGATCGCACACCGGCACCGAAAACTACAGTACCGCGAGGATCGATCGTTACCGGAGACAGCAGCCCCCTAAGATCCTCGACAATCAGTACTCTGGAGGTCGCATTGGTTCCGAGTTCGATACGATCGCGTGGACCCGCGCAACCCACCGCTATGAGCAGTACTGGACTCACATATGCCGCTAGTTGGGTGCGCACCCTCCGGCGAAGCCGCAGGATCACTCATCCCCCTCCGGCCCGGGAGGTGGGCAGCATGGGGGCTCCTTGCAGGTGTAGACGCATGTCGCATCGCAGCATGCATGACCGGTCACGCCGCCGCATCCACAATTCGTGAGCGCACAACGCACCTCCGGAGGCGTGCACCCCTCACTCCCAGGCGCGGCAAGCCACACACCAATCGCGGTATCCTCGACGGTTGAACGAACATCGTGCTCACAACGGACAGCAATTGCGGGCAGCCCGTCAACGCGGTCTGATGAACGTGCGTCGATAGTCGGTGACCCGACTACCGCGAAACTCGAGAGTAGTCCAGCGAGGAGCAGTGACTTCAACATGGTGCCTCCGAGGCTTGAGGATCG
>CAYSFN010000203.1:0-3131 GCA_964430045.1 uncultured Gemmatimonadaceae bacterium | reverse complement strand
GTGCCCACCCAGAGCGCCCCGCGCCGATCGTCGCTCACGAACTGCACGGCATCGCTCGCGATGGTCGTCGGATCGCCGGGACGGTGGCGGAGGACGCGGGTCTGCTGTGTCGCGGGATCGGTGCGGTAGACGCCACTGCGGGTGCACAAGGACAAGACGCCCGACGCGTCCTCGCTCATGCAGGACACGTTCACGGACTCCGCGGGCACGCCAGCCGGCGTGATGGTCTGCGGGACGAATGTCTCGGTGCGCGGGTCGAACCGGTCGAGGAACCCGTCACTCCCCACCCACACGGTGTCGGCCCGATCGCGGAGCAGGGAGTAGATGTACACGCCACTGAGACTGCCGGGCTGCCTGGGCGCGTGCCGGAACATCCGGAGGTCATGGCCGTCGTAGCGGAAGAGACCGCGCTGCGTGCCGAACCACAGGAACCCCTGGCCGTCCTGGACGATCTGCGCGACGCGGGTCCGCGACAATCCCTCTGCTGCGAGGCGCCTGAACTGCAGGTCGTGGCCGTCGACGAGGGGCAGCGTGACGACGCGGTGGGTGGGAGGAGCAGACCCGACCGACGGTCCCGCCTCGGTATCCTGTCCTGCCGCAGCGAGAGGCAGGGCGACGCACAACACGGCCACGCTGGCGCTTCGCCACATACCGGTGGTGATTATCCCTCGGACAGACGGGCGCCCTTCAGGCCTGGACGTTGCGCGGGGCATTTCACCCCTCGAACCACGCCCGCACGCGGCCTGGGTGAGCCGCCATCCACCCACGCGCGGCGTCGCGCGCCGTCAGGCCTTCGACGTTGACGGCCTCGTCCATCTCGGTGACGGCGTCGAGCCCCAACGAGATCCGGGATAGCACCTTCCGTGTCCGTTCCGGCAGTGCCCGAAAGCGTTCGGTCGGAGCCACCAGGACTCCACGGTTGCTACCCCCCAGCACGCCGCGGGGGTCTACCAGCGCCCGCAGACTATTCTGTCGATTGAGGTACTGCGGCGCCCAAGTGGGGAACACCAACCAGCGCCGGTCGGCAATGGCTGCCTCCCTGGCGCCAGTCCATTCGCTGGCGGTTCCTGCGTGCACCGCGTAGCCCGACGACGCCAGCCCGTACTCCCTGACGGCGTCACGGGACAGCTGTGTGATCGCGGCGCCAGTTCCGATGCTCTGAATGGTGCGGGACATCCGCTCGACGACCTCTGGCCGTGCGAGGTCGGCGATTGAGACCACGTCCAGGACGGGCACGTAGTCCGGCACGGCCCAGAAGAAGCGTGCGCCTTCGTACAGCGTCGCCACCTCCATCGACCGTGAGCCGTACCGCCGCCAGTAGCGGCCGTGGCCGTCAGGCAGCCAGACGGCGGCCATCAGGTCCACGCTGCCGGCGTCGAGCAGCGGGAACATCTGTTCGTGCGGGCCTTCCCGCACGACGACCTCGTGCCCCAACTGCACCAGCACGTCGTGCACCACCGCGCCGGTGACGGCATGGAACGTCAGCGAGACCTGCCCCAGTGTCACCACGGTCGACTGTCGAGCGGGCGCACCGCCGGCACCAGCGACGACGGCCGCACCAGCCGCGAGAAGCGTTCGTCGACTCATGACTGTCCCCGTGCGCGTGCGCAGGTGCTCGGAGGCATCACCAGGTGTGCGCATCGGCATCGGGCACCGGCACGTCGAAGGCATTCAGCAGGATCGCGATCAGGCAGTATCCGCCGATCAGGAACACCAGCTCGCCGACACCCTCGGCCCCCAGAAGTTCGATCGCCCGCGCGTAGGTCGCACCTGGCAGAATGCGGCCTCCGGCGAGCACCCGCGCCACCTCGTGGGCGATGGCCTCCTCGTCGGTGAGGGTAGTCGGCGCCCCGCCGGCGACGAGGACGGCGATCTGATCGAGCGGCATGCCGAGTTCCGCGGCGGTGATCTCGTGCGCGTAGATCTCATAGCGAGCGCCGAGACACGCGCCCACGGTCAGGATCGCCACCTCCCGCATGCGCTTCGGCAGACGAGCCTCGACAGAGACCGCGCGCTGGAAGCGCAGGGCCGGCACGCCGAACTGCGGGAAGTGCAGCAATGCCGGAAACGGACCGACGAGCGCTCCGCTGCCGTCGAGGGCGACGACGCGCGGCTGCGAACGGGCCATCACTCCGGCGATCTCGTCGTGGACCTGCCGAAGGTCTGCAGGCAACGCTTCGGGGTTCAGAGGCAGCAGGCGCATGGCTCCCTCCGCCTCACGGCTGCAAGCAGTCGCCGAACCGCGCGTCGACGAGCACGAAGGCCACGCGGCATCGCTGTCCAGACCGATTGGCCCACGCATGGTTGGTGCCCTGCTGGACGACGATGTCACCGGCGCGGACCGTGGTCTCGCCGCGGTCGAGCACCAGCGTCAGCTCGCCTTCGAGCACGATGCCGTAGTCGATCGTTTCCGTGCGATGCATCAACGGATGCGGCGCGCCGGTCCGTCCGCGCGCCTCAGCCCCCAGGCGCCGATGGGATCCGAAACGCCAGCGCGAGATCGATCGCCAACTCGGGGAACAACAGGCTGCGGAAGTCCTCACCGGATCCGTGGGCGCCGCGCAACACATAGGCCCCTTCCCGGAGCACGAGCTCGGTGAGGCTCTGAGAAGCCGGGTCCACGCGCCAATAGTGGGTCACGCCGTAGCGCTCGTAGATCTGCTGCTTGGCGCCTCGGTCACGCCGCTCGGTGCCTGGAGACAGGATCTCGATCACGAGGTCAGGCGCGCCGTCGATGCAACGCTCTCGCACGATTCCGAGCCGTGCTTGGGACACGAACACCAAGTCGGGCTGCATCACGGTGCCGCGGTCGAAGACCACATCGATCGGAGCATCGAATACTTCGCCGAGGTCACCCGCCATGACATGGGCGTGCAACACGAACTCCAAGTTGCGCGAGATGCGCTGATGCGCCGTGGTAGGAGCTGGAGTCACGGTGAGCTCGCCCTCGAGGATCTCATATCGGCAGCCATCTTCCGGCAACGACTGGAGGTCGTCGTAGGTGAGCAGGACGGATCGCGCTGCGCCGGTCGACATGATTTCTTGAGTATACCCTTTGTCCCCCAGCCAGCACCACGCGCACCCCACCTTTCCCACGTTGCCCCACCCTGCCCGGTCCTGTTAGGGTGAAG
>CAYSFN010000202.1:0-3163 GCA_964430045.1 uncultured Gemmatimonadaceae bacterium | reverse complement strand
CGGATCAGGTTTTACATAAGTTGACCAGGGCCCTGTGGCGCTTGTCGCATGGTATCCCGTGATGTCCCAGTAGCTTTTCTCCGCCATGGTGCTTGTATTCAACAAAATGCTTGCTGACTGTGTCCATAAAGTATCTAAGCCTAAGGTAAAGGCAAATCCGGGTAAAGGCGGTCCGGCTGAGGGATTAGGAACCAAGTCAAATCCAAAGACAGGTAAAAAAGCAAAATTTACCTCCTGTACAGGATTGTTAATTAAAGAGGGTGATGCCGTAGTAAATTGGCGGAAGTTACCGGGCGGAAGAACAGCATGCCCGGGAGGCACAACAGTAGACCAGGAAACCGATCCGTTCCAAGTAACCCCGGTAAGATGGCTAGCTACATCCATAATAAGGGGAAGATCAGGATCATAAGGAAAAGGCGTTTCCAATTCAATGCTGAACCAAGAACTCGCATTTACAGGGCCAACTTGTGCATTCGTCTTCGAATAATGCCATGTTACCGGTTCCCATACTTTGTTAGGATCAAACTGGGTAATATTTCGCTGTGCAAATCCTATGTCCAAGCTGGAATAAACCACATTACCATTAGGGACCGCCGTTGAGGTCCCATTAAACAAGTATATTTTAGAGATGCTATGCGATCTCGGAACCGAGCCGAATTGGCCAGGTTGCAACAGGTATTGCAGCCTCACACCAGCAGCATTAACCCCCCAGGGAGCGGTGTTCTGCGTAGCAGTCGGCGGCCCGATCGCCTGGGCCGCTGTAAAGTTAAAATAGGTCGGCTCTATCACCGTTTGGGCCACCGCAATCCCCATCCCGGTACACACCCACACAACCGCCAGCACAAAACGAAACATATTGTCTATCTTTTTTTTCATACCAATTATTAATTTTTCTTTCTGTTTGATTACATAAGCTGATAACCCCGGTTCGGTTAAACTATTTTAACCGAACCGGGAGGTCCTTATTTATTGATCATAAATTTATCCGAAATCACTCCACCCTCCACAGTCTCAATTTTTACCATATACAATCCTGTAGAAAGGGTTGTAACATCCAATGCATAAATGCCGTCATCTCCTTTTACAGGCAACGGAACAGCCTGAATCCTGCCCTGAAGATCATATACATGGATAGCTTTTAATGTGCCTTTTTTCAATAGCACATTGAGCAGCGCATTCGCAGGATTCGGATAGATCATATAAGCGTCACGGTTGATCAGATCAGCCACACCCAGCGTTGAGGTAACGATCACGAGCCTTGTTTTTTCCTCGGCCTTATTCCCGGATCCATCGGTAGCATTATAGTAGAGGGTATATTGCCCCGCTACATCACCCTTTACCGATCCGCTCACGGTCCAGGGTACATTCGCATAATAGTTATCTGCCACTTTCACACCCAGATCCGTGAAAGGCTCTCCGACGATATGGTAAAGCGGATCATCTCCCAATACGGTGATCACCGGCGGAGTGATATCCCTGACCCTGATGATACGGATCACAGTAGCTACATTTTCAAACTTATCCCGGGCGGTATATGTAACCTCGTAATCACCCACCACGTTCCTATTCAGTTTGGCCGCAAGGTCACTGGTATAAGCGATCTCGGCACCGGAATAATCCTTAGCTGTTGCGCCGGGATCGGTATATGTACCGAACACCGGCAGAATCACTTCCGCATCTCCTTTAAGCACAATGGTCGGACGTATCAGGCCTTTCACATCCACATTGAGCTGCAAGGTTCCCATATTGCCGGAACCATCGGTCACCGTATAGGTCAATGCATAAACACCAGCCTGATCGGTATTGATCTCTCCTCCGGTACGCACAGGTACGAGATCCGTCCAGTAATTGTCATCGGCCCTTACATAATCATTGTCTTCATAAGACGTACCGATCTGGTGGATTACGGTATTCGGCTGGTTAGACTGCTTCTCTTTCCTGATCGTGATCACAGGAGACTCATTGTCCTCCACCACAACAACACGGGATTTTTCAGCACTAAGGCTGAACTGATCCGTTATCCTGTAAGTGAGGGTATATGTACCCAAACGGGAAACATCCAGATCACCGATGCGCTGCACATGAGCCGATATATTCTGACCCAAATTATCGGTTGCCACATAACCGGGCTCATCAAAAGGATGGTGAACATCCTGATATACCGTATCATCACCGGCTAAAACAAGTGTCGGCGGGTCACGGTGAACCTCAACCTGAACCATGCGGTAAAGCGTATCGGACACATTCCCATAATAGTCCCTGGCATAATATTTTAGCTTATAGTAACCCAGTTGTGTCGTGTCAACCTCGCCGACTACAAATACGGCATCCGTATGGCTGATATCACCCTGTATATTATCCACAACCGTTACCCAGGGTTCGTTATATTTTTTATTCAACTCTGTCTTATGCACCTCATCCCCATTTAAGGTGATCACAGGCGGAACAAAATCCTGGCCCACAATGATGCCATAATCTTCAAATGCACCCACGGTAACGCGGTCAGGAGTAAACACCGTGGAATAATCCGTGCTGACACCGACAAGCATCCTGGTTGTACCTATTACAGCATTATGCGGAACCTGGAAAGGTGCGGTCATCTTTACATTACGCTGGGCTTCCTCGCTGAAAATTTCTTCTCCCGGATCAAGGTAGCTTGCATTGCGGTTAAAATCGATCCATATCTTGGTGTTCATGGGATCATTGGCGGTAGTTCTTGACACTTCAACAGAATAACTGGCTCCCCTGAATACGGTAGCGCGCTGAACCGGGTGAAGCGCCGTATAAGAGCCATTCAAAGGAAACGGTGCCGTCGTGGTGTCGATAACACCAACACTACCTTCCATCCTGACCCTGGTGATCCCAATATCCGTATCGATTGATTGCGGGGCAAACGTACCCGCAGGGTTGGCATAATTGATCGCTGTGATGTAATTTTCTTTCACAATCCTGTCACCTCCGAAAGGATTTTCAGCTTCCAGCACAACGGTATAATCCTGTCCGACATAAAACGACACAATGGGATTCTGGCTGTTTTCATCCGTACCGAGCAGATATTCGAAACTATTGGGAATAATCGACCATTTCCATTTGTTTGCACCAAACTGGCTGGCATCAAACAACCTGAATGTATCGGTATTGAAACCAAAGTTCTTATTGATGG
>CAYSFN010000201.1:0-3180 GCA_964430045.1 uncultured Gemmatimonadaceae bacterium | reverse complement strand
CGGGTGCGGCGCTACGGCGCCGCGGTGATCGTGATGGCCTTCGACGAGGACGGCCAGGCCGACACGGCCGCGCGCAAGATCGCCATCTGCACCCGCGCCTACCGGTTGCTGACGGCGCACGGCGTTCCGCCGGAGGACATCGTCTTCGACCCCAACATCTTCGCGGTGGGCACGGGGATCGACGCGCACGCCGGCTACGGGCTGGACTTCATCGAGGCCACGCGCACCATCAAGGGGACCCTGCCGCACGCCCGCGTCTCGGGCGGCGTGAGCAACGTGTCGTTCTCGTTCCGGGGCAACAACCCCGTGCGGGAGGCCATCCACGCGGTGTTCCTGTACCACGCCATCCACGCCGGGCTGGACATGGCCATCGTGAACGCGGGCGCACTGCCCGTGCACACCGACATTCCCGCCGAACTGCTGGAGCGGGTGGAGGACCTGGTGCTCAACCGGCGGCCGGACGCCACGGACCGCCTGCTGGAGATCGCGGAGGCCCACAAGGGCGGTGGCGCCCGCGTGACGGTGGCCGACGACCGCTGGCGCGCGGCGCCCGTGACCGAGCGCATCACGCACGCGCTGGTGCACGGCATCGATCAGTTCGTGGTCGGGGACGTGGAGGAGGCGCGGCACCTCTTCGAGCGGCCCATCGAGGTGATCGAGGGGCCGCTGATGGACGGGATGAACGTGGTGGGCGATCTGTTCGCCGCCGGGAAGATGTTCCTCCCGCAGGTGGTCAAGAGCGCGCGCGTGATGAAGAAGGCCGTGGCGCACCTGGTGCCGTACATCGAGGCCGGCAGGACCGCGGAGAGCAAGCCGGCGGGAACCATCGTGATGGCCACCGTGAAGGGCGACGTGCACGACATCGGCAAGAACATCGTGGGCGTGGTGCTCCAGTGCAACAACTATCGCGTGGTCGACCTGGGCGTGATGGTGCCGTGTGCGACCATCCTCGACGCGGCGCGGCGCGAGGGGGCGGACCTGATCGGCCTCAGCGGGCTCATCACGCCGTCCCTGGAGGAGATGCGCTTCGTTGCCGACGAGATGACGCGCGAGGGCTTCGACATCCCGCTGCTGATCGGCGGGGCGACGACCAGCAGGGTGCACACCGCGGTGAAGATCGAGCCGCAGTACGCGCACGGCGTGGTGCACGTGCTGGACGCCTCGCGTGCGGTGGGCGTGGCGTCGCAGTTGCTGAGCGATGACCAGCGCGAGGGGTTCCTGGCGGCGGCGCGGCGTGAGTACGAGGAGATCCGCGTGCGGCGCGCCGCGCGGACGGCGGCCGTGCCCAAGGCCACCTACGAGAGCGCCCTGGCGAACCATGCGCAGTTGGACTGGAGCGCGGCGGCGCCGCAGCCGTCGTTCAGCGGTGTGCGGACGCTGGATGACCTGCCGCTGGCGGCGTTGCGCGCGCGCATCGACTGGACGCCGTTCTTCCAGACCTGGGAGCTGGCGGGGCACTACCCGGCCATCCTCGACGATCCTGCCGTGGGCGCAGCGGCGCGCGAGTTGTGGGCGGACGCACAGGCGCTGCTGGACCGCATCGTGCGCGACGGCCTGTTGCGCGCGCGGGCCGTGGTGGGATTCTTTCCGGCGGCCAGCGACGGGGCGGACATCACGCTGTTCCGCGACGCCTCGCGCCAGGAGCGGGCGGCTTCGCTGCACATGCTGCGGCAGCAGATGGTCCGCGAGCCCGGCAGGCCCAACCGCTCACTCGCCGACTATGTCGCGCCCGCGGACAGCGGCGTGCAGGACTGGCTTGGCGCGTTCGCGATCACGGCGGGCATCGGGCTGGACGCGCTGGTGGCGGAGTTCGCAGCGGAACACGATGATTACGGGTCCATCATGGCCAAGGCCCTGGCGGATCGTCTGGCCGAGGCGGGCGCGGAGTGGCTGCACGAGCAGGTGCGGCGCACGCACTGGGGGTATGCGCCTGACGAGGCGCTGAGCAATGCGGAGCTGATCCGCGAACGGTACCAGGGCATTCGGCCGGCGCCGGGGTATCCCGCCTGCCCGGACCACACGGAGAAGGGAACGCTGTTCTCGCTGCTGGGCGTGACCGAGCGCATTGGCGTGACCCTGACGGAGAGCTACGCGATGTTTCCCACGGCAGCCGTGTGCGGCTGGTACTTCTGGCATCCCGACGCGCAGTACTTCGGCGTGGGGAAGGTCGAGCGGGACCAGGTGGAGGATTATGCGCGGCGGAAGGGCGTGCCCGTGAGTGAAGTGGAGCGGTGGTTGGCGCCGGTGCTGGGGTACTAGCGGGTCGGCACGGCGGCGGGCGTCAAGCGGGTGCAGGGGATTGGCGATCGACTGCTGGTGTCAGGCGCGGGATACGGGGGGCTTGGTTCAGGTGAGGACTTCGACCGCGTGTGGCTGTGCGAGACGGCGCAGTCGCCACGCCGCGAGCAGCAGCCACGCGGCCCCCGGTGGAAGCGGGTTCTCTTGCGCCGGCGCACTCCTCGCCGTACGATTGTCGCACGAGCATCGCGTCCAGGTGGCTGGCGGTCTCGGCCCACCTCGCCCCACGGACGGAACCTCGTGCTGCGGCCCCCCGTTCGCCACCGACGCACCAAGGTGCCATGCAGCAGCTCAAGCTCGACCTCGCCACCCTCAAAGTGGAGACCTTCGAGACGACGGTCGCGCGGCAGCGCCCCCGGAAAGGGACGGTCCTCGGCCACGGGGACACGTATGACGACCCCTCGCACTGCGAGCCGTGCTACCCGGACTCGTATGCCTGTCAGAGCGAGCTGCCGACGTGCGCCGACTACGGCACCTGTCAGGGCGTCGTGACCTGCAATCCGACCATTGCCGGGGACACCTGCACGGAGCTGTGCCCGAGCGAGGGGTGCACGCAGGGCGCGGAATGCAACGAAATGTGTGCCACCCGGATGCAGGGCAGTGATTATTGTGACGGGTGCCAGCCTTCAGTGCAGGGTGACACGGGCTGTTAGGTACCACCGTCAGATGGGGCTGAGCTTCCGTCTGGGGCGTTCGCTCGACGGATGCTTTCGCCGCGCGTTGCACGGGAGTGCTGCGCAAGCGCACCACTCATCTGCACGACGCGCAGGGCCACCGCGCCGGCGTCGGGGATCCTGGCCCTGCTCCTGGCGGCTGCTGGATGTGGATGAGGTGAGAACGCTGCTCCTGCGGCATCGGGTGACCTAATATGTCATGCACGGG
>CAYSFN010000200.1:0-3183 GCA_964430045.1 uncultured Gemmatimonadaceae bacterium | reverse complement strand
TGACCGTGCAGGGACGCACCTACGACCTGGAGCCCCCGTTCTTCGTGTTCGCGACGCAGAACCCGATCGAACTGGAAGGCACGTACCCGCTCCCCGAGGCGCAGCTCGACCGCTTCATGCTCGAGGTGATGCTCGACTACCTGCCCGAGGACGACGAAGTCGCCGTGGTGCACTCCACGACCTCGGCGCCGCCCGCGGCCCTGCGCGCCGTGATCTCGCGGGACGAGATCCTCGCGTTCCAGCGCGTCGTCCGGCGCGTCCCCGTCGCCGACGCCGTCACCCGGTACGCGGTCCGCCTGGTGCGCTCGACGCGCCCGACGGACGCGCACGCGCCGGACTTCATCACGCAGTGGGTGCAGTACGGCGGGTCCGTGCGTGCGGCGCAGTCCCTCGTGCTCGGGGCCAAGGCGCGGGCCCTGCTCCAGGGTCGCGCGCACGTGTCCTTCGAGGACATCCAGTCGCTCGCCCGTCCGGTGCTCCGGCATCGCGTCCTCCTGAACTTCCAGGCCCAGTCGGAGCGCGTGACCACCGATCAGTTGATCGATCGCGTCGTCGCGCACGTGCCGCTGCCCACGTCGGCGCTCTAGCCCGATGACGACGGCCCCTGCGGCGTTCCTCGATCCCCTGCTGCTCGCACGCATCGGCGACCTCGCCCTGCTGGCGCGCACGGTGGTGGACGGATTCATGGCCGGACTGCACCGTTCCGCGCGCAAGGGGCTCTCGATCGACTTCGCCGAGCACCGGCAGTACCAGCCCGGCGACGACCTGCGGCGGATCGACTGGCGGGCGTACGCACGCACCGACCGCTTCTTCGTGAAGGAGTACGAGGCCGACACGAACGCGGGGCTGCTCGTCGCCCTCGATGTCTCGGGGTCGATGGACTTCGGGACGGCGCCGCTGACGAAGCATGTCTATGCCCGGATGCTCGGGGCGTCCCTGGCCTGGCTCAGTCAGCGGCAGGGCGACCGCGTCGGACTCGCGTTGCTCCGGGGCGGCACGGCCGAGGTGATCCCGCCCTCGACGCGTCACCTGCAGTTGATGCTGCACACGCTGGGTCGCACGCAGGCGCACGGGGTCAGCGCGCTGCCGGCCGCGCTCGACCGCCTCGCCCACGTGGCGCAGCGGGCCGGGATCGTCGTCCTGATCACGGACTGCTACGAGGATCCCCTGGCACTGGCGCGCGCCGTGGGGTCGCTGCGTGCGCGTCGGCACGATGTCATCGTCTTTCACGTGATCGACCCCGCCGAGCGCGACTTCCCCTTCGTGAACGCCACGACCTTCGAGGACGCCGAGTCGGGGGACCGCCTGCCGCTGCGCCCGGAGGCGCTCGCCGAACGCTACCGCACCCTGCACGCCGCGCATTGCGTCGACGTGCGGCAACGGATCACGGCGACCGGGGCGGACTATGTCGCGATCACGACGGACCAGCCGCTGGACATCGCCCTGCATGCGTACCTCGACCGACGTCTCGCCGCAGGACGGGTGCGCTGATGAACGTCCTGCTCCCGGCGATGCTCGGCGCACTGGCCGCACTGGCCATCCCGGTGCTGGTCCATCTGCGATTTCGCGAGCGGGACACGCCCTTCAAGTTCCCCTCGCTGATGTTCCTCGAGCGGATCCCCATCCGCACCGCGCAGCGACGGCGGCTCACCGACTGGCCGCTGTTCGTGCTGCGGGCGCTCGCCCTCGCCCTGCTGGTGCTGGCCTTCGCGCGTCCGTATCTCACGCAGCGCCGGGACGCGGACGCCGCGGCGCAGGATCGCGCCGTCGTGGTCCTCATCGACCGTTCGCTGTCGATGTCGCACAGAGAGGTCTGGCCGGCGGCGCTGGATTCCGCCCGCGCGATCCTGGACGGCCTGACGGACGGCGACCGCGTCGCGCTGGTGCTGTTCGACGAGACGGCGGAGATCGTCGTCCCGTGGACCACCGACCGTGCGTCCGCTCGCGCGGCGCTGGCCGCGTTGGCGCCCGTCGCACGCGGGACCCGCTACGGCGCGGCGCTGCGCAGCGCCCGGCAACTGCTGGCCGACGCGGGCGGCGGGCGACCCGAGGCGCTGCTCATCACGGACCTGCAGCGCACCGGGGTTGCCGGCATCGCCGGATTGGAGCTCCCGGCAGGCATGATCATCCGCGCGGTGCCCGTCGGTGCGGCGTCGCGGGCGAATGTCGCGGTGTCCTCGGTGGACGTTCGCCGGACCCCGGGACCTCCGCGGGCGATGCTGGCGGCCCAGGCGCGCGTCGTCGCCCGTGAGCTGCCCGAGCCGCGACGCGTGCGCGCCACGCTCACCCTGAACGGACGCACCGCCACGACACGCGACGTCGAGATCCCGATGAACGGTGAGCTGGTGATCGCGTTCGACGCGGTGCCTGCGCCCGCTGGCCGGGTGACCGGGACCGTGACGATCGACCCCGACGCGCTGGCAGGGGATGACACCCTGCACTTCGCCCTGCCACGCGATGATGCGATCCGCGTGCTGCTCGTGACGCCGAGTGCCGGGGCCACCACGGAAACCTTGTTCTTCGAGCGTGCCCTGGGCATCGGTGAGGCACCGGCGATCCGCGTCCTGCCGGTCTCTGCGGCACATGTGACGGCTGCCCAGCTCGCGGACGCGGCCCTCGTCGTGCTCTGGGACGTTGCGGCGCCGAGCGGCGTCGCCACCGCGCTGTCCGCCTGGGTGGACGCCGGCGGGGGGGTGGTCAGCGTGGTCGGCAGCCGGCTCGGGGCGCGGATGCCGCAGTCCGCGCTCGTGCCGGCACAGGCGAACGGGCTGGCGGAGCGCAGCGCGTCACAGCCGGGCTCCCTTGGCGAAGTCTCGCTCGACCACCCCCTCTTTGCGCCCTTCCGCGATGCGAGCGCCGCACTCAGTGCGGTGCGCTTCAGCCGCTACGCGCGACTCGACGCGGCCACGGACGCCAGTGTGCTGGCGCGCTTCGACGACGGGCTTCCTGCGGTCGTCGAGGCGCGGCGTGGCGCGGGGCGCGCCGTGGCGGTCGCGATCCCGCTGGATCCGCGGGGCGGTGACTTCCCGCTGCAACCCGCCTTCCTCCCCTTCTTGCGACGCCTGGTGCTGCATGGCGCAGGACACGCGGGAATGCCCCTCTGGCGGCCCACCGGCGAGAGCTGGGCGCTGCGCGCCGCGCTGCATGACCCGGTGGTCGCGGCGCCGGACGGCAGTCTCGAGC
>CAYSFN010000199.1:1634-3216 GCA_964430045.1 uncultured Gemmatimonadaceae bacterium | reverse complement strand
TCGAGCCGGCGTATGTGTCGACCGTGGACAGCGGGAATTTCGCCGGGCACCTGGTCGCGATGCGGCAGGCCTGTCTCGGTATCGCCGCCGCGCTCCCGCCGGCGCAGGGCGCTCTCGGCGAGCGTCTGGAGCGCATCGCGGTCAGCGCCGACGCCATGGTGCAGGCGATGGATTTCCGGTTCCTCTACAATGAGAAGTCGAAGCTCTTCGCCATCGGCTTCAATGCCACGACACATCGTCGCGACGATGCCTCGTACGACCTGCTGGCCTCGGAAGCCCGGCTGGCCAGCTTCATCGCCATCGCCAAGGACGAGGTGCCGCCGGATCACTGGTTCCATCTGGGGCGGACGCTCAGCTGGGTGAAGGGCAAGGCCGCGCTGGTCTCGTGGAGCGGCTCGATGTTCGAGTACCTGATGCCGATTCTCGTGATGCGTGCGTTCCCGGCGACGCTCCTCGGGCAGACTTACGCAGGTGCCCTGGCACGCCAGATCCGCTACGGCGCCGAGCACGGAACACCCTGGGGGATCAGCGAGAGTGCCTACAACGTGCGCGATCGTCACTTGACGTATCAGTACCGGGCATTCGGTGTTCCCGATCTCGGGTTTCAGCGTGGACTCGGGCGCGACCACGTCATTGCACCGTACGCCACCGGCCTGGCTGTCATGGTCGATCCGGATCGTGCCCTGGCCAACCTGCGCGTGCTCGAGTCGCTCGGGGCGCTCGGAACGCACGGCTTTTACGATGCCCTGGACTACACGCGCCCGCCGGCGGGCGCGTCGTTCACCCTGGTCCGGTGCCAGATGTCGCACCACATCGGCATGACACTGGTCGCGCTCACCAACGCCCTGCTCGACCAGTGCTGGCAGGAACGCTTCCATGCGGATCCGATGGTCCGTGCTGCCGCCTTGCTGCTCGACGAACGCGTTCCCCGCCGTCTCGAGTATCAGTCACTGCCCGCGCCTCCCTCCGAAACCGCCCCGGGAGTGGCGGAGACCGCACGCCCGGTCGTTCGCGAGTATGCGACCGTGGCAACGCCCCGCCCGCATGTGGCACTCCTCGGGCACGCTCCGCTGAACGTGATGGTCACGCACGCCGGGGGCGGGTACAGTCAGTTCGAGGATCTCGCCGTCACCCGCTGGCGTCCCGACGGCACGCGCGATGACACGGGGCAGTTCTGCTATGTCCGCGATGTCAGCCGGCAGCACGTGTGGTCCGCCGGGCATCAGCCGACCGGAACGATCGCCGATGCGTACCATGCGCATCTCGCGACCGACCGGGTGACCATGCGCCGGACTGACGGCGACATCGAGACGTGCATGGAAATCGTCGTCGTCCCTGAAGACGCCGCTGAAGTGCGGCGCGTGACGGTGACGAACCACAGTGCGGTCACCCGCGACGTCGAGCTCACCAGCTATGGCGAGATCGTGCTCGCGCCGCGCGCGGCCGACCGGGCGCATCCGGCCTTCAGCAATCTGTTCGTCGAGACGGAATGGCACGAGTGGTCCAGCGCCATTACCGCGACGCGCCGGCCACGCTCGGCCGACGAAGCGGCCTGCTGGCTCGTGCACGTGGTGGACACCGG
>CAYSFN010000199.1:0-1534 GCA_964430045.1 uncultured Gemmatimonadaceae bacterium | reverse complement strand
CTCGGCATCTCACCCGCCGTCGCCGCCGCCTGCCAGGATCTCGCGAGCTACATCCTGTTCCCGGACAGCGTGATGCGGGCATCCCGCGGCGGACACCCCCGCCGTGACGGCTGGCAGCAGACGTTATGGGCTCACGGCATCTCGGGTGACTCGCCGGTCGTGCTGGCGACGATCGACACCGCCGACGGGCTGCCCACACTGCAGCACCTCCTGACCGCCCATCGCTACTGGCGCCTGCGTGGTGTGACGGTCGATCTCGTCGTCGTCATCAATGAACCGCAGAGTTATCTCCAGGATCTCCAGGCGCGCATCACGACCCTGATGCTCGCCACGGGCGGCTCGGCCGTGATGGACATGTCCGGCGGTGTGTACGTCCGTAACCGCGGCGCCCTCGGCGATGGGGACTTCGATACCATCTCCGTGGTGGCTCGACTGAACATCGCCTGCGACGGACGGGCGCTGGACCGCATCGTGAGTGATCTGGGGAGAACCCTCGATTCTCCGCCGGAACCGCTCGCGGACCTGGTCAGCACCGTGCGCACCCCTGCCGATCCTTCGGTCGAGCTTCCGCGGGAAGCCCTGCGGTTCGACAACGGGATCGGCGGACTGACGGAGACCGGCCGCTACCGCGTCCATGTGCGCGGCGATGCACTCCCTCCGGCACCGTGGGCCAACGTGATCGCCAACGAGCGGAGCGGATTCGTCGTGACCGAGCGGGGCGGTGGTTTCACCTGGGCCGCCAGCAGCTACTTTTTCCGCCTCTCCCCGTGGTCCAACGATCCGGTCGCGGACGCGGTCGGCGAAGCGCTCTACCTGCGCGACGAGGAGACCGGTGAGTACTGGAGCGCGACGCCCGCGCCGGTCCGCCGGGATGCGCCATACGTGGTGGAGCACGGGGCCGGGATCACGGAGTTCTTCCACGAGCATGTCGGCATTCGCACACGTCTGACGCTCGGCATGGCCGGTGATGATGCGGTCAAGGTCGCGCTCCTCCAGGTGACGAACACGGACGACCGGGCGCGTACGCTGACGCTGACGTCGTACGTCGAGTGGACGCTGGGGGTGCTGCGCGAGCAGACGCAGCATCGGGTGCGCACCGGATTCGTCGCGTCACACAACGCGATCTTCGCCGGCAATCCCTTCGATCCGCAGTTCGCATCGTGGGTCGCGTTTTCCGCGATGAGTGAGCCGGTCGCGGAACACACCGGAGACCGGCGCGAGTTCATCGGACGCAATGGGACGCTTGGCGCGCCGGCCGGCCTGAGCGGAGGACCGCTGCGGGGACGCACCGGGCTTGGCGTCGATCCGTGCGCGGCGCTCCGGTGTGCGCTCGGGCTCGCGCCGCACGAGACAAGGACCGTGGCGATCCTGCTCGGAGCCGCTGAGACAGAAGAGGCGGCGGGCCAGCTTCTCGAGTCGTATCGCTCCGTCGCGAGTGTGGAGGCGGCGCTCGCGGGGACCGTCGAGGCGTGGGCGAGCCGGCTCTCCGTGGTCACCGTCCGGACGCCCGACCCGGCGCTCGACGCGATGGTGA
>CAYSFN010000198.1:2862-3304 GCA_964430045.1 uncultured Gemmatimonadaceae bacterium | reverse complement strand
GTGGCAGACAATCCTTGCGTGGACACAGGGCAAACAGGTTCTTGGCAAGGTCACTATGGTTTACAAATGTGGAATTAAGAGTAAGATTAGCAGAAACAAAATTAGGAAAACAACGATTCGCATTTGGTGTAGCACCTTTCTTTGACGCAGGAACAGTAAGAAACCGTTGGCAAGACTTGAGCTTTAAGAATATCAAAACGTCTTATGGTGGTGGACTTAGAATTGCGTGGAATCAATCAACCGTTCTTTCGTTTGACTATGGACTATCAAAAGAAGACAGACTGTTTTTTTTCGGTATCGGACAAATATTTTAATGACAACAAAGACGACCGACAAAACGCCAGTGCATAGGAGCGGTTTGGCGTAATGGGGGGGGTAGTGCTTCGTAGGACAGTTTTTCGTAAATTTGAGCTTTCGGCTTCGTAGCAATTTTAGTGGTAAA
>CAYSFN010000198.1:740-2852 GCA_964430045.1 uncultured Gemmatimonadaceae bacterium | reverse complement strand
CTATGGCGACAGTGCGTAACCCTAACTTTTGTGCTGACAACGGACTGACAAATGCCAACGCTTCGTAAAATAAAAAGAGCGGCAAAGCCACCCACAAGCCAACCCAATTTGCAGCACATTTTATTTTACCCATCGCTTTTAGGACACCGCTAAAAAGTTTTGACATCATTTTGTTGAAAACTATCGGGACAAAAATTCTCCCTCTGACAATCCGATTCCATACTTTTGTCAAAACTTGACAACTTCAGTTTATGCAGAACACATTCGGACAATATTTAAAGGACTTACGAAATCAAAACGGGCTTACGCTTGCACAACTTGCGACCAAGTTGAAAATGCACACAGCGAACCTTAGCAAAGTTGAAAATGGCAAACGAGAGTTTGACATGAAGCGACTGCCAAAACTATGTAAGGTTTTCAATCTTGACAAGGTAGAAATGGAGAAAGAACTTATCAGTGAGAAATTTGCCAAGACCGTTTACGACAATAAACTTGACCCAACTGTTTTAGCTCTTGCAGAGCAAAAAGTAAAATACTTTACAAAACCAAAAGAATACAAAGAGAACGATGCTGAAAGCATCGTTGAAGATAATCCTGATTTATTAAACCCTGACGACTGGAGAACAAAACCGTTTTCAAATCCTGACGGACAAATTAGAATTGGAACTTTATTCAGTTGCATCGGTGCAGCAGAAGCTGCTTTCAGACGACTTAAATTAAATCACTCTATTGCTTTTGCTGGCGACATTGACCCTCATGTTAAACAAAGCTATTTCGCAAACTATGAGATTGCAGCAAGCGACTGGCATGACGATGTAACAAAATTTTCTGCAAAAAAATACAAAGGGAAAGTTGACCTCTTAATGGGAGGCAGTCCCTGTCAGGCATTTTCAATGGTTGGTAAACGCAAAGGACTTGCAGACATCAGAGGAACTTTATTTTATGACTTTGCAAGAATTGTTGACGAAACACAGCCCAAAGTTTTCATTTATGAAAATGTAAAAGGACTGACCAACCATGACGGAGGCGAAACTTGGAAAGTAGTGCAAGATGTTTTTCATGAGTTGGGCTACAACATTTTTTCAAAAATTCTAAACAGCAAGGACTATGGTATTCCTCAACATAGAGAAAGAATATTTTGTGTTGGCTTCAAAGACCATAAAGTAAATTTTGAGTTCCCGACCAAAATAAAACTTGAACACACCATGCAAGATTTTTTGGAGGACTATAAGGGTTCAAAATATTTTCTCAAGGAGAAAGGAATAAAGTTCGTAACAAGTTCAAAGAACAAAACAAAACGCTACACCCAAATCAATGGTGATGTTATGCTTTGCCAAAAGGCAAATCAGCAATTCAATTGGCATGGTGATTTTGTATTTGAGCCAGCGGGCGAAAATGAATTTGACGAATTCATTTTCGATGTAAATAAGGTAGAAGAAAAGTATTACCTCTCTGACAAAGTAAGAGATTATGTGCTTGCAGGTGGAACAAAAAAATTCAAGACAAGCACCAAAACAGATTTACCAATTGCAAGACCGCTTTTGCAAACCATGCACAAGATGCACCGAGCAGGAGTTGATAATTATGTAACTCACAACAAAGGCAAGATTAGAAAACTAACTCCAAAGGAATGTTTACGGCTTATGGGATTTGGAGACGACTTCAATATTACGGTTAGCGACACACAGATGTATCGCCAAGCAGGAAACAGCATTGTAGTAGATGTTATCATTGCTTTACTTAAACAAATGGACATAACACAATTCGCAAAATAATTTATGGCTGCAATTAAAATCAACAATACTTCTTACTCTATCGTTGACACGAAAGAGAAAATGACAGTTGCCGATTCGTTTGTTAAGCGACAAAACAAAATCATGACTGGCAACGGTGAGGCAAAATTCTATTTAGGTAATGACAGCAAAGGGGTTAGAGATTTCTTTGGTAAGAAAGGTTTCAATCTGAAATGTTTTCTACTCAAAAAAGATTTGCTGCAATACATGAAAGATGCAGAAGGTGAATACAAAAATCCTGAACAGCATTATAGAGATAAAGAAGAAATGCCACGATACTGGAAAGAAAGAATTGAAGCGATAAATAAACTTGGCGACA
>CAYSFN010000198.1:0-730 GCA_964430045.1 uncultured Gemmatimonadaceae bacterium | reverse complement strand
GCGACATTCTTTGGTTTACTCTTTCAGAGCAAACACAAATTGCTGGACCAAGAATCTATGTGAAGTCAGACGATGAAGCGTTTGATATTATCAGAGAGCTTTCATTACCATTCATTACATACTTATCTGCAATGAAACTGAAAGCACAAAACGGTGAAACCGTTTTCTACTTTCGTTTATTTGTTGATTATTTCGGAGAAGCACAACATCCATTTGCAATTAAGGAAGAACAAGAAAGAATTGCAGACGAGGTTGATATTACAGACGAAAAGAAAAAGGAAATCAGCTATGCAAGAGTGGGACAAGGAAAATATCGTAAAGGTGTTTTAGACGAGTGCCCGTTCTGCCCAATTACAATGGTAACAGACGACAGATTGCTTATTGCAAGCCACATCAAACCTTGGGTTGCATCAGAAGAAAAAGAGAAGTTAGACCCTAAGAACGGTTTTATGTTCACTCCTACTTACGACTTTTTGTTTGACAGAGGTTTCATAACATTCACAGCAAAAAAAGAAATGAAAGTTTCACCGTGGCTTTCCAAAATGACTTGTTCAAAATTGAATATCGCAGACGATAAGAAATATCCAATGCTACCACTTGAAGGACGGGAGAACTATCTAATTTATCATCGTGCTAACATTTTCAAATCATAATGTCATCGCATTTGCAAGCACACAGTGACAGTGCTAACTTGACACGACAACTCTTCGGACGGAGAGAAAGAACTACC